>DASRGK010000057.1:0-9461 GCA_035651055.1 Bauldia sp. | reverse complement strand
AGGTTGCAGATGCGGGAAAGGGACGGGAGCTTTCTAGCCCATCGGACCCCGGACGGCGAGTGGGGATGGCCTCCGACCGTCCCGGAATCGTGCCGGGAACCTACGGATCGGGCCCGATATGGACGCATCGTCGGCAGTTTCCCAACATGCGGGCGGGGACCCCTGATTCGATGGCGACTTCCGCGACCGAGAATGGCGACGCGCCGGCGAGGGGTAGCCGGGTGCCCGTCGCCGCGGCAGCGATGATTGCCGCGTGCATTCTCCCCTTCTTCCTCGTCGATGTGCCCCCGGTTCTCGACTACCCGCAGCATCTCGCGCGGATGTACCTGCTTGCCTTCGCCGATGCCGACCCGGTGCTGTCGACGATGTTCAGGACGGCATGGCGGCTCATCCCCAACCTCGCGATAGACATCGTCGGCCCGCCGCTCCTCAAGGTATTCCCGGTCCACGTCGCCGGACGGATCGTGCTCGCCGGCGCACTGCTTCTGCCGGTGGCCGGGGTGCTCGCCTACCACCGCGCCGTCTTCGGCCGGCTGTCGGGCTGGGCCGTCGCGGTCGGGCTTGTCGCCTATAACGGCATCTTCCTGCTCGGCTTCCTCAACTTCCTCTACGGGATCGGACTCGCCTTCCTCGCCGCCGCCTGGTGGATCGCATGGCGTGAGCGGTCGGCGATCGCCGGCGTCGCCGGCACCGCTTTCCTCTCCGCGGTGGTTTTCGTCGCCCACCTCTACGCGACCTTCCTCCTCGGTCTTCTCGTCGGCACGCAGGAATTGGCGCGGCTCTGGCGGCGACGGCGCGACGGCACGCTGACGGCAATCGACGTGGCGAGCTCCGCCGCCATCCTGCTTCTCGCGCTCTCGCCGATGCTGATCCTGTCGCTGGTGACGCCCTCGGCGGTGCAGCCCGGGCCGATCATCTGGGATTCCTTCCCGCGGAAGGTCTTCGAACTGCTCGTCCCGTTCATGACCACGAGCCGCGCGGTGACGCTGGCGACGGCGATTGGCGTCGGCGTCGCCGTCGTCCTCGGCTGGCGGAGGGGCCGCGTCGACACCGGCAGCGCGATCGCTTTCGTCATTCTCTTCCTCGTCTATTTCGCGGTGCCGGGGACGATGACCGGCGGCGCCTATGTCGCGACGCGCCTGCCGCTGATGTTCGGCCTCGTGCTCTTCGCCGGGTTCCGGCCATCGTTCCAGCCGCGCGAGGGGAGGGTGGTCGGCCTCGCCCTGGCGCTCGTCTTCACCGTCCGCATCGCCATGACCGCGATCGACTGGCACGGCTATGCGGAGGATGTCGCCGAGGTGCGCAAGGCCATCGCCGTCCTCAACCCCGGCGACCGGGTGATCGTGGCCACGGCCGCACTCGGCGCGTCGCCGGACTATCTCGCGGCCGAACCGCCGGCGCGCCGGCTTCCGGATACGGCGCGGCTCGACATTCACCTGGGGTCGCTGGCCACCATCGAGCGCCACGCCTTCATGCCGCTCATCGCCGCCGACACGGGCTACCAGCCGCTCGCCCGGCTGCCCGCCTACGACGCGCTGTCGAAATCGAACGGAGAGCCGGCGGACTACCGGTGGCTCGCCGATCCGGGGACGCCGGCGGCCCGGGTTGACGCGCCCTATCTCGCCGGCTGGGAGGCCAAATTCGGCTACGTGCTGGTGCTCGATGCAGAGGCGTTGCCGACGGCGGACTTCCTGCCGGAGAAGCTGGAACTGATCGGGCGGGCAGGCACGGCGGCGATGTACCGGGTGAAGCGGTAGGGCAGGGCGCCGGGGGCGGTGGTTCAACCGTCGTGCCGTTCCGGTCCGCGATGCGGCGCGGCGCGCCGCTTCGCGGACCCGGAATCTCATGCTTCGTGTTGCTCCATCGCTGACATGCCATTTGGGAGGGCGCTGGCGTGAAGGCGCAGGGGGTGGGCAGTAGTGCGGTGGCCGCCCCCTCCACCGCCTATCGGCGGTCCCCCTCCCCATTTCACGGGGGAGGATGCAGCGCCTCTTTCGGCGAGGTCGCGACCCGGTCGTTGGGACGGACGCCGTGTCGCCCTTTCCGCAATCGGGCGCCTGACCCATAGTAAAGGGCACCGCCGGTCCCGGCGGCATTCCGCAACCCGCACCCGACCAGGATCAGCGAGGCGACCATGGACTACGTCAATCTCGGCGCGACCGGCACGAAAGTTTCGCGGCTTTGCCTCGGCATGATGACCTACGGGTCGAGCAAGTGGCGGGAATGGGTGCTCAACGAGCCGGAATCGCTGCCGATCATCAAGCGGGCGCTCGACGGCGGCATCAACTTCTTCGACACGGCCGACGTCTATTCGCTGGGCGTGAGCGAGGAAGTGACCGGCAACGTGCTCCTGAAGAAGCTCGGCGTGCCGCGCCACAAGCTCGTCATCGCGACCAAGGTCTTCAACCCGATGGGCGACGACGTCAACGAAAAGGGCCTGTCGCGGAAGCACATCATGGACGCGGTCGACAAGTCGCTGAAGCGGCTCGGCACCGACTACATCGACCTTTACCAAATCCACCGGCTCGACAAGACGACGCCGATGGAGGAGACGCTCGACGCGCTCGACGACGTGGTGCGCTCCGGCAAGGTCCTCTACATCGGCGCCTCGTCGATGTGGGCTTGGCAGTTCGCCAGGATGCTCGAGATCCAGCGGGCCCACGGCTACGCGAAATTCGTGACGATGCAGAACCACTACAACCTCGTCTATCGCGAGGAGGAGCGCGAGATGATCCCGCTCTGCCGGAACGAGGGGATCGGCCTCATCCCGTGGAGCCCGCTCGCGCGCGGGTTCCTCGCCGGCAACCGGCGCCGGCAGGACAAGGGCGAGACGACGCGGGCGCGGACCGACGACTACGCCCACAACCTCTATTACCGCGACGACGATTTCCGCGTCGTCGACCGGGTGACGGAGATCGCGAAGAAGCGCGGCGTCTCCAACATGCAGGTGGCGCTCGCCTGGATCCTGGCGCAGCCGGGGATCACGGCGCCGATCGTCGGCTCGAGCAAGGTCGAGCACCTCGACGATCTGTTCGGGGCGCTGTCGGTGAAGCTCGATGCGGACGAACTGAAGGCGCTGGCCGAGCCCTACCAGCCGCACCCGGTGCTCGGGCATCAGTAGGGCAACCGGACGCTTGGCGTCGGCGCACCTCTCCCCGGTGGGGAGAGGTCGTGAGCCGGACGCGAGTCCGGCGGGCGGGTGAGGGGGCATAGCCCTCTCCGGAGATGCTCTAGTCGGGGGCAGGCTCTCTCCCTCGGGGAGAGGTGGTGCGCCTCCAATGTTGGAGCGGTGACACGCCCCTCCACCATACTTCGCATGGTGCCGGTGCCCGCTTCGCGGCGGAAGATGCGCGGGACACTCCCTGCACCATCCTCCTCATGGTGAGGTGCGAGGCGAAGCCGAGCCTCGAACCACGGGCCGGTGGAGCGGGACGACCTCGGTCGCCGGCAACCTCAGTGAGGCTGAACGGGTGCGTGGTTCGAGGCTCACCGCTGGCGCGGTGAGCACCTCACCATGAGGAGGGTGAGGGTTGGTCCACGCGGGGGCATGAGGGAAGGGTGTGCGGCTATGCCCTGAGCTCGAAATAGGCCTGGTGCTCGCGGGAGAGGCGGGCGGCGCGCTCGGCGTCGCCGTCGGCGACGGCGTCGAGGATCGGGCGGTGGCTTTCGGCGACCGCGCGCATGTCGATGTTCTCCTGGAGGAGCGTCTTCCTCGAATGCAGTTCGACGTGGAGCGACTCCCACATCTTGAGGAGCAGCTCGTTGCCGGCCGCGCGCATGATGACGCGGTGGAACCAGACGCTGTGATGGAGGCACGCCTCGATATCGCCGTTGCGGGCGGCGGCGCGCATTCCTTCGAGGTGCTCGCGGAGCGCGGCGAGGAACGTCTCGCGCCGCGGGATGGCGAGCCGCACCGCGGCCTCCTCGAGCGCGCCGCGCACGGCATAGATCTCGTGCTGGGTGCGCGCATGGTAGTCGTTGACGAAGGAGCCGCGCCGCGGACGGATGGTGACGAGGCCGGCGGTCTCGAGGTCGCGGAGCGCCTCGCGCACCGGCGCCTGGCTCGACCCGAATTCGCGGGCGAGCGACAGCTCGACCAGGCGATCACCCGCCGCGTAATGGCCGGAGACGATCCGCTCAAGGAGGGCGTTGCGGATGCGGACACGGATCGGCTGGTGGTCGAGGCCGCTGCTCCGGGCAGGCGATCCGGGGGCGAGAGAGGGGTCCAAGGACGGCATCCGAGACAAGGACGATCGCCTATCCCTACGCCCCAAATCGGCTTTGTGGAACAGGTGAGGCGAGCCGTTGACAGGCGATAATCGATAATCGATTGTCTTGCCCAAGAAGAGGGCCCGCCGCAGGGACGGAAGCGGCGGCAGGCGGCAGGCACGCCGGCCGGGACGGGGACGGGGAGGATTACGATGCCGCTCGGCTATGAGCGCGCTGCGTCGCTCGGCGATGCCATATCCGCGCTCGCCGCAGACCCCGGAGCGCGCTTCCTCGGCGGCGGCACGATCCTGATGCGGATCGTCAATCAGGACGACGGCAGGATCACGCGGCTCGTCGCCGGCGACCGGCTCGGGCTCGCCGGGATCGAGGTCGGCAACGGCAAGGCGGTTCTCGGCGCGGCGGTGACGATGGCGGCAATCGCCGCGCACAAGGACCTGACCTTCCTGGCGCCGGTGGCGCTGTCGATCGGCGGGCCGGCGGTGCGCAACATGGCGACCGTCGGCGGCAACCTGTTCGCGCGCGCGCCCTACGGCGACATGGCGGTGGCGCTGCTCGCGCTCGGCGCGGCGGTGACGGTCGAGGGCCCTGGCGGCAGCGAGACGATCGACCTCGAAACGTTTCTCTCCGGACGCGGGCGGAAGGCGCCGCGGATCGTGCAGAATGTCACGTTCAACCTCCCTGGCCGCGGCGCCTTCCGCTTCGCCAAGGCGATCCGCAAGAAGCCGCACGGCGCGGCGGTGGTGGCGATTGCGGCATTGCTGCCGGTGACCGGCGGCAAGGTCGACGGCGCGCGGGTGGCCTACGGCGCGATGGCGGAAATGCCGATCCGGGCGCGCGCGGTGGAAAGGGCGCTGGAGGGGAAGGCGCTCGACGCGGCGGGCATCGACGCGGCGACAAAGGTCGCAGGCGAAGGGACATCGCCGCCGACCGATCCGCAGGCAAGCGCCTGGTACCGGGCGGCGGTGCTGCCGGTGCACCTCAAACGGCTGCTATTGGGGGAGACGCACTGATGGCGTTCGATCGCAACGGCGCGGGCTCGCCGGCGCTGCCGGCATCGGCAGCGGCTCGCGCGAGCGCCCAGCGGGGTACCCCTCTCCCTTCTCCCCTAGGCTCTCTTCGTTCGCCAAGAGGAGAAGCCCTCCCCCGCAAGGGGGGAGGGGGTGCAGGTCCGGATGCCGCGGAGCTTTCCGCGGCGCCTGGCGGGGGCTGAGATCATGGCGCGCATCCCGGTCACGTTCATTCTCAACGGTGCCGAGCAGGCGGAGTTCGTCGAGGCCGGGGCGGTCGCCGCCGACGTCATCCGCGACAAGTTCGCGCTGACGGCGACCAAGGTCGGCTGCGCGCAGGGGACGTGCGGCGCCTGCTCGATCCTCGTCGACGGCGAGCTGCAGCTCGCCTGCCTCATCCCGGCGGCGCGGCTGGAAGGCGCCAGCGTCACGACGCTCGAAGGACTGGCGCCCGCATCGGAACTGCATCCGCTGCAGCGCGCCTTCGCGGAAGGGTTCGCGGCGCAGTGCGGCTTCTGCACCAGCGGCATGATCATGGCGGGGGCGGCGCTGCTGGCGCGCAATCCCGACCCGGACCGCGCCGCGGTGATCGACGCCATCTCCGGCAATATCTGCCGCTGCACCGGCTACGAGCCGATCATCAACGCCATCCTTTCCGCCGCCGCTACCATGCGGCGGGCGAAATCGGCCTGAGGCCCGCCATGGTCCAGCACCTCAAGGAATTCTTCGCGGCCGAACGGAGCGAGGAGGTCAGCGCCGTCGGGCAGTCGACGGCGCGCTCCGACATTGCCGGCCACGTCACCGGGCGGACGCAGTTCTATGCCGACCGGCAGGTGCGCGGGCTCCTCCACCTCAGGATGGTGCGGAGCCCGCACCATCACGCGCGCATCCGCGGTGTCGACATTTCAGCGGCGGAGACGGCGCCGGGCGTAGTGAAGGTGCTGACGCACCGGGACGTGCCGGCCAACATCTACACGATCCTGAAGCTGATCCAGGTCGAGCCGGACGACGAGCCGGTGCTTGCCGACGGCAAGGCGCGCTACCTCGGCGAGCCGGTGGTGGCGGTGATCGCGGAAAGCGAGGCGGCGGCGCGGGAGGCGGCCGGCAAGGTCAGGGTCGACTACGAGGAGCTGGCGCCGGTCCTCGACGTCGAGGAGGCGCTGAAGCCGGGCGCGCCGCTCGTCAACGAGTACCACGGGCACAACTACTTCACCTACGAGGGCCATCCCTTCCGCCGCATCCGCTACGGCGATGTCGGGAAGGGCTTCGCGATGGCCGACCACATCGTCGAAGAGCGCTACCAGTCCTCGCCGATCGAGCATGCGCCGGTCGAGACCACCGGCTGCATCGGGGTGCCGGAGGCGAACGGGCGGATCACCTGCTACTCGAACACGCAGGCGCTCTTCTTCACCCTCGACAATGCCGCGCTCATCCTCAAGGTGCCGTTCCAGAAGCTCCGCCTCGTCGGCGGGACGGTCGGCGGCGGCTTCGGCGGCAAGGTCGACGTGATCGTCGAGCCGGTGGCGATGCTGGCGGCGATGCTCACCAACCGGCCGGTCAAATACGCCTTTACGCGCGAGGAGGAGATGCAGGTCTCCTCGCCGCGGGCGGCCGAGCGCATCTACATCAAGGACGGGGTGATGAAGGACGGGCGGATCGTCGCCCGCCAGATCCGGCTCTATGTCGACAGCGGCGCCTATTCGCGGCACAGCCCCTACGGGACGACCAAGGCGGCGGCGCACATGCCGGGGCCCTACACGATCCCCAACGTCCACGTCGACTGCCACTGCGTCTATACCAACCGGACGCCGTCCTCGGCGATGCGCGGCTTCGGCGTCACCATCGCCGACTTTGCGCTGGAAGTGCAGATGGACAAGCTGGCGCGCCTCCTCGGCATGGACCCGATCGAGTTCCGCATGCGGAACGCCTACCGCGACGGCGACATGAAGGCGCACGGCAAGGAGACCTCCGGCGCGGCGCTGGTCGAGGTGATGCAGGCGGCGGCTAAGATGGCGAACTGGCCGCTCTCGCCGGCCGCGGCACGGGCGTCGTCGACGCAGCGGTGGGGTGGGTGATGAGCCGGGTTGGTACGGGGATGACACCCCACCCACCGCGCTTCGCGCGGTCCCCCCTCCCCGTTCCGGGGAGGGATGGCGCCCTGCATTCCCCGCAGTGCAAATCGCTCCCGCTGAGGCTGGCGCGAACGTTCGTGCAGGGCGCTATCCCTCCCCGGCACGGGGAGGGGGGACCATGCGCAGCATGGTGGGTGGGGTGCCTCGCTGCGCCCGGAACGAAAATGCGGGACACGACGCGATGAGCAAGGCACGCGGGCGCGGCGTCGCCGCCGTCAACTACCCGACCGGCATGAACCTCGGCGGCGACCCGAGCCAGGCGCTGGTGCATGCGACGACGACCGGGAACTTCGTCGTGTCGCTCGCCTCGGTCGACCTCGGCCAGGGCCTGAAGACGGTGATGAAGCAGATCTGCGCGGAGGCGCTGGGCGTGCCGGTCGACACGGTGATCATCGAGACCGGCGACACGGATACGGGCCCGCACGACATGGGCACTTTCGCCAGCCGCGCCACGCACCGCGTCGGCAACGCGATCATCGCGGCGGCCAAGGAAGCGCGCGAAGCGCTCCTGCAGGTGGCGGCGGACGAGCTCGAAGTCGCGCCGGCAGACCTCGTCACCGACGGCAAGGGGAAAATCCATGTCGTCGGCGTGCCGGGGAAATCGATCTCCGTGGTCGAGGCGGCGCTCGCGGCGCATTTCAAGCACGCCAGGACGGTGTCAGGGCGCGGCATGTTCATGCAGACGCGCTCCTATCCCGACCCGGCGACCGGCAAGATGAGCCCGGCCAATACCTATGCGCATGCGTGCACGGTGGCCGAGGTAGAGGTCGATACCGAAACCGGCGAGGTGACGGTGCTCTCCTTGAAGAGCGCCTACGAGATCGGCCGCGCGCTCAATCCGCGGATGGTCGAGCAGCAGATCGTCGGCGGGGCGTGGATGGGGATGAGCCACGCGCTCTACGAGACGACCGAGCCCTACTATCCCGACCGGGCGCACGGGCCGGTCGACTACAACGAATACCTGATGCCGGGGCCGGGCGACCTGCCCGAATTCGAGAGCGCGGTGCTCGAACGGCCGTCCTCGGACGGGCCGTATGGCGCCAAGGGTGTCGGCGAGATGACCGCCAATTCCCCGATCCCGGCGATCGCCAACGCGATCTTCGACGCGGTCGGCGTGCGGGTTGATTCGCTGCCGATCACGCCGGAGAAGGTGCTCCGCGGAATTCTGGCCAGGAACGGGGACGGCTATTCCGAGCGATAGAAGAGCACGGTGACCGCAGCGAGGAGAACCAGGCTAAACGCGACAAGCTCGGGGAGTAGGAGCGCGCCGGTGGCCGCGGTCAGCCAATCGAGGAAATCGTCGGCGATATGCGCCGCGTCGGAACGGGGCGCAAGCGACGACACAAAGAGCGAGCCGATGAACGCGGCGTAGAACGCGAGATAGATGGCCGCAAGGAGCCTGAGACTGCGCCGCATCGTCCAATCATAGCGGGAAAAGGACAGCCATGCTGAAAGTCATGTCGCTGATGAAGCGGAAGGAAGGGATGAGTTTCGCCGACTACCGCAACTGGATCCTCAACGAGCATCCGAAGCTCGCCACGAAGTTGCCGGGGCTGCGCGGCTACCGGGTCAACGCGCCGGAGAAGGAAAGCCCCGACGCGCCCTACGACTCGATCAACGAGATGTGGTTCGACGATGCCGAAGCGCGATCCGCGGCGCTGGCGACCGAGGCCGGCAAGGCGGCCGGAGCCGACGCGGCTGCGCATTGCGCCAGCCGGTTCCATTTCCTGGTCGAGGAGAAGATCCTGATCTGACGTTCGCGGCCCGGACAAAGGTTCCGGTCCATGCCGCCCGCCCCGGGCGGCGTGCGGAGGAATGACGGTGGCGCGGCGAAGCCGGAGGGCGGCGCGGCCGATGGAGCGCCAATCGACGGCAGGAAGACGACAGACGTGAAGATGGGCGATGGACGCGAACATGGCTGAGGCGATCGTCGACGCGCATCATCACTTCTGGCGGCAGCGGGACCTGCCCTGGCTCACCGGGCCGATGCTGCCCCGCATCTTCGGGCCCTACGAGGCGATCCGGCGCGACTATCCGATCAGCGAATACCTTGCCGACATTGCCGGCAGCGGCGTTGTGAAATCGGTCTACG
>DASRGK010000056.1:0-28685 GCA_035651055.1 Bauldia sp. | reverse complement strand
CCAGGAGCGCCGCGCAAATCGCCGCGCCGGCTGCCCGGAGCATCGTGCGGAGCGACAGGCGCTCCGCCCAGCCGGCAATCGCTGCGATCATGCTTCCCCGCCACACGCCTGCCCGGCGATGCTCCGCCCACGGCAGCATCCGGTCAACGGTTTGAATTTCCGTCCGTTTCCCGCCATATCAGGGAAGCGGCGCCGGCACGCAACGGCGTCCCGCCGGGAGAGATTCTGATCATGTCGAGCGATGCCATCGTCACGCCGCTTCGTCCGCCGTCGGCGCGGGCCGCCAACCCGCGGTTTCTCCGCCTTCACCCGGACGACAACCTCATCGTCTCGATCGACCCCATCCTGCCCGGCGCCACGGTCGAGGCAGTGACCGCGGTTTCCCGGGTCCCCAAGGGCCACAAGATGGCGACGACCGACATTGCGGAAGGGGCTCCGATCCGGAAATTCGGCCAGATCATCGGCTTCGCCAGGGTGCCGATCCGCGCCGGCGAGCATATCCATGAGCACAACTGCTTCGTCCACGATTTCGCCCGCGACTACCATTTCGCCGAGGCGGCGGAGCCCGAGCGCGTCCTGCCGGTCGAGCAGCGCCGCACCTTCGACGGCTACCGCCGGTCGAACGGCAAGGTCGGCACCCGCAACTACATCGGCATCCTGACGTCGGTGAATTGCTCCGCCTCGGTCGCCCGCTTCATCGCCGAGCAGGTCAACCGGTCCGGCATCCTCGCCGACTACCCCAACATCGACGGCGTCGTTCCCTTCGTCCACGGCACCGGCTGCGGCATGGCCGGACGTGGCTCGGAAGGCTTCGAGGTGATGGAGCGGACCGAGTGGGGCTACGCCAACCACCCGAACCTTGCCGGCTCGCTGCTTGTCGGCCTTGGCTGCGAGGTAATGCAGATCCCGGGCCTGATCGAGGACTACGGGCTGAAAGAGAACGACATGTTCCGCACCATGACCATCCAGGCGACCGGCGGGACGCGGAAGACCATCGAGCGCGGCGTCGAGATGGTGAAGGAGATGCTGCCGAGGGCGAATGCCGTGAAGCGCGAGAAGGTGCCGGTCTCCGAGATCATGCTGGCGCTGCAGTGCGGCGGCTCGGACGGCTATTCCGGCATCACCGCCAACCCGGCCCTGGGCAAGGCCGCCGACCTGCTGGTCGAGCAGGGCGGCACGGCCGTGCTCTGCGAGACGCCGGAGATTTACGGCGCCGAGCACCTCCTCACCCGCCGCGCCGCCACGCGCGAGATCGGCGAGAAGCTCGTCGGCATCATCCGCTGGTGGGAGGACTACACCGCCCGCAACAAGGGCGAGATGAACAACAACCCCTCGCCCGGCAACAAGGCCGGCGGCCTCACCACCATCCTCGAAAAGTCGCTGGGCGCCGCCGCCAAGGGCGGCACCACGACGCTCCGCGGCGTCTATCACTACGCCGAGCCGATCAAGACCCGCGGCTTCGTCTTCATGGATTCGCCCGGCTACGACCCGGTCGGCGTGACCGGCCAGGTCGCGTCCGGCTGCAACGTCATCTGCTTCACCACCGGCCGCGGCTCGGCCTTCGGCTTCAAGCCCTCCCCCTCGATCAAGCTCGCCACCAACAACGATACCTACCAGCGGCAGACCGAGGACATGGACATCAATTGCGGCGACATCCTCGACGGCGTCACCATCGAAGCGAAGGGCAGGGAGATTTTCGAGAAGGTCATCGCCGTCGCCTCGGGCGAGAAGTCGAAGTCGGAGGAGCTCGGCTACGGCGACAACGAGTTCGTGCCCTGGCAGATCGGCGCGGTGATGTGAGGCGGGGGAAGGACCCCGCCTCGGGCTCGCCTCAGCCCTTCTTCGTCAACACCGCTTCCAGATATTCGCTCGGCACGACCATTGTGCCGTCGCGGGCGCGGTTGAACTCGGCGATGAGCGAGTGGAGGTCGGCCTCGAGCGCCGTCCGCCCCGCTGGGTCGATCGACGCGAACGCCTTCAGCACCGGCCCGTAGGTGGTCCGGAAGACCTCGACCCAGTGTTCGGGCGACCTGTAGCGTAACATGAAGGTCCTGCTTTCCGCCGCGATCGTCGCAGCCTCGCCGAACAGCGTCGCAAGATAGGCTCGCGTGCCCCACAGCGCCGGCGACTTTACGCCCGGCGCCGGCGGGACGTATCTGCCGATGGTCTTGAAGAGCCGGCCGACGAAGCTTTCCGGCGTCCAGTTGGCAAGGCCGATCCGCCCGCCGGACCGACAGACGCGGGCCAGCTCGCTCGCCGCCCGCTGGTGATCGGCGGTGAACATCACGCCGAAGGTGGACAGCACGACGTCGAAGCTCGCATCGGCGAAGGGAAGGCTCTCCGCGTCGGCGCGGCGAAACTCGACCGCCAGGCGTTCCGCGGCGGCACGGGCGCGGCCGCGTTCGAGAAGCGTCTCGACATAGTCCGTCGACACCACCTCGGCGAAGCGGCGCGCGGCGGCCAGCGTTGCATTGCCGTTGCCGGCGGCGACATCGAGCACGCGCTCGGCGGCGCGAAGGTCGACGGCTTCGCAGAGGTTTTCGCCGACGATTTGCAGCGTGGTGCCGACGACCGAATAGTCGCCGGAGGACCAGGTTGCCTGCTGGCGCGCCTTGACCGCATCGAGATCGATCGCGGCAGTGGGAGACTGGATATTCATGGCTTTGGCTCCTTTTGGGGTGGGAGGCGGGCGCCCCTACTTGGAGAGGCAGACGCGGCGGACGACGCCGTCGCGATCGACGGTGACACAGGCGTCGGTGCCGCCGTTCAGCGAACAGGCGGTGCTCGCGACCACCTTGCCGCCGAGGCCCTTGCATTCGGCGGCCGTGAGCGCCGAGTAGCCGGCGCCCGAGACCGGCACCGCCTGGTTCGCACCGTTGAGGCCCGCTCCGCCGCCCGTGGCGAGCACTCCGCCGGATATCACGGCGGCATTGCCCGCCGGCCCGCCGGCGTTGCGCGCGGCGGCAGGGGCGCCGCTCGCCGACAGGATGGCGAGGCAGGCGGCTAAAGTCATCGCAGTCATACGCATGAATCTTCTCCGTTGGTTGGTGTTTGGGTGGGTCGGCTACTTCGACAGGCAGACTTCGTGGACGGTGCCGTTCTGGTCGACGCGCTGGCACGAGCTGCCGGAGTTGCAGACCGAGGCGCTGATCACGCTTCCGCCCAGGGTCTTGCATTCCTGGGCGGTGAGCGGCGCGTAGGTGCCGCCTGCCGGAGTCACCTGGATCGACCCTCCGGGCTTGGGCTTGCCGGTCTGGGCGTTGACCCCGCTGCCGGGGTAAAAGACATCTGTGCCCTTCAGCGGCGCCGCTTCGGCGGCGGTGGCGACGAGCAGTGCCGCCAGAATCGAAATTGCAAACCTGCGCATGGGATTGTTCTCCGGTTGAATTGGCTTTGTCGGGTGGTGCTGAAATCCGCCGGCCGATGTCAGCGGCGGCCGTGCCGGACGGCATCGTCGATCGCGCCGCGCGTCAGGCCGATGTCTCTGAGCAGATCGTCAGGAAGGCTCGAAAGGCTGCGGATCCCCTGGCGATAGTTCCGCCAGCGGCTGAACCGCTGCAGGGTTCCGGCGATGATCGATGGAGTGCCGCCGGCGTTGAGCGAGGGACGCATGGTTTCCTTCTCCCGTGGTGATGCCGCCACGATGAGGGGCGGCGGGTCGTGCTCTCGTGGCTCGGGAGATAGGCGGGTCGGCGGATCCGGGCTTTGCCGATCGTCCGGCCGTCTTTGCCGGAGAGGGTGGCTGTGATCCCGGTCACAGCCGGGGCGTGCATGATCGCTACAAGGAGCATTCGCGAACGGAACGCCGGATGGCGACCGCCCGCATTTGCCGAAAGTCAGCGGACATCGACCGTTGCGCGCCCGGGAGGACGAACGATGGATGCGCTATCCGAAGCGTTGCAGTCCGTCAGGATGACGGCGGCAATCTTCTACAACGCCGAATACACGGCGCCATGGGGCGACTTCACGCCGCCGGCCATCGACGTTGCGCCGGTTCTGGCGCCCGGCTTCGAACAGCTGGTCATTTTCCATCTCGTCACCGAGGGGCGCGCGGTGGCGCACATGGACGGCCTCCCCGACCTGCCGCTCGAAGCCGGCGACATCGTCATCGTTCCCCACGGCGATGCCCATCGCCTGTCCAACGGTTCACCGTCGAGTTTCCGCGACGACGACCTGGCGATCCGCAAGTTCCTTGCCGGGGACCTGAGCCCGACCCGCACCGGCGGCGGCGGCGAGTTGACCAGGTTCGTCTGCGGCTATTTCGGCTGCGAGCGGAAATCCGGGCGCCAGTTCCTCGCCGGCCTTCCGCCGATGATCAGGATCAAGGTTCGCAGCGACGACTCCGGCGCCTGGCTCGAAAGCTCGATCCGGCACCTTGTGTCGGTGAGTTCGGGGGGCGACCCGGGCGGCATGGCGCTTCTGGCGAAGATGGCGGAAGCGCTGTTCGTCGAGGCGCTCCGGCGGTTCGCGCGCAACATGCCGGCGGAAAAGACCGGGTGGCTGGCGGCGGCGCGGGATCCTCTGGTCGGCGTTGCGCTTGCTGCCCTTCACCGCGAGCCCAGTCGGCACTGGACTCTGCCGGAACTTGCCGCCGCAGCCGGAACCTCGCGCTCGGTCCTGTCCGACCGCTTCCATCATTTCCTCGGCGAATCGCCGATGCACTATCTGGCGCGCTGGCGTCTTCAGCTTGCCTCGCGCCTTCTGCAACGGGAGCGGAAGAGCGTGATGGAGGTCGCTCTCGACGTCGGTTACGAATCGGAAGCCGCCTTCAATCGCGCCTTCAAGCGCGAATTCGGCCAGCCACCCGCCTACTATCGCCGCACGCACGCAGGCGGAGCGCGGTCGGCGGCGTCACGCCCGGATGCAGGCGGAGTGGCCTCCGCCGCCCTTTGATCCCGGCGCTGCATGAAGGCGCGGGAGTTGATAAGACATCATTCTGGACGCGCACCCGCGCGGGGGAGTCAGAACCGATGCCGTTCGACACCAGGCCGGCCTTCGCCCTGCCCGAGGATGCCGACCGCGCCCTCCTCGTCGGCCGCGTCTGGAGGGCCGAGCGGCCTTCCTCCTCTGCAAGGCAAGGGACGACAATGCCGGCGCCGCCAACGATGAGGAGGAGGCCCCTATGGCGCGCCGGATGATCCTCTGGTCGTTCGCGGTGCTTGCGGTTGTCGCCATCGCCGCCTACGCCGCCTTCGAGTTCACGCCCTGGCCGAAGGCGCTGCTCATCCGCCACGCCTTCAGCACCGAGGCCGCCAAGGTTAAGGCGGCGCTTGCCGCGCACGTTCCGCCCGGCGTCGCCGAGAGGCTCGACGTCAGATACGCCGGCGAATCCGATACGCTCCTCGATGCCTTCTACCCGGCTTCCGCCGACGGGACGTCGACCGTCCTGCCGACTGTCGTCTGGGTTCACGGCGGCGCCTGGATCTCGGGCACGCGCAAGGACGTCGGCGAATACCTCAAGATCATCGCCGCCAGGGGCTATGCCGCCGTCTCGGTCGAGTACTCGATCGCCCCCGGCGCGGCCTATCCGACGCCGCTCCGCCAGGTCAACGCGGCACTTGCCTGGCTCCGCGAGCATGGCCGGGAACTGCACGTCGATGCCTCGCGCATCGTGCTCGCCGGCGATTCCGCCGGCGCCCAGATCGTCGCCCAGATCGCCAACATCGTCAGCGTCCCCTCCTATGCCGCGGCGATCGGCATCCAGCCGTCTTTGCCGCGGAGGGACCTGAAGGGCGTCCTCCTCAACTGCGGCGCCTATGACATCACCAGCGTCGACCTCGAAGGCCCGTTCGGCGATTTTCTGCGCACGGTCATGTGGTCCTATTCCGGCACGCACGATTTCATGTCCGACCCGCGTTTCGCCACCGTCTCGGTGGTGAAATACGTCACCTCGGACTTCCCGCCGGCCTTCATCAGCAGCGGCAACGGCGATCCGCTCACGCCCCAGTCGAAGGCCCTCGCCGCGAAGCTCACCGAGGCGGGCGCCACCGTCGACGCGCTCTTCTTCCCGGACGACACCACGCCGCCGCTGCCGCACGAATACCAGTTCAATCTCGACACCGACGCCGGCAGGCTGGCTCTCGACCGCATGCTCGCCTTCCTCGCCCGCGTCGTCCCGCCGACGGCAGGTTGACGGCAAGGTCGCCTGACTGCGCCGGAATTGCTAATAGGTCAGGCCGCTTGTGAGGAAGCCGAGACCGGGGAGCACCGATGCCGTTTGACGTAAGCCCAGCCTTCGCCCTGCCCGAGGATGCCAGCCGCGCCCTCCTCGTCGGCCGCGTCTGGCGACAGGATGTCGGCGGCCCCTCGGTCGTCGTCGTTCGCGCCGGTCGCGTGATCGACATAACCCGCAACGTCGCGACCGTCGCCGAGCTCTGCGAGTCGAACGGGCTGGTGAAGCTCGCCCGCGATGCCGAAGGCGAGGACCTCGGCCCGCTTGACGCGATCCTCGCGGCGACGCCGCGCGACGCCCGCCCGCCGCAGAAGCCCTGGCTGATCGCGCCGGTCGACCTGCAGGCGGTGAAGGCCGCCGGCGTCACTTTCGCCGTCTCGATGCTCGAACGCGTCATCGAGGAGCAGGCGCGCGGCGACAAGGCCCGCGCCGCCTCGCTCCGCGGCGAGATCACGGCGCTCATCGGCGACGACCTTTCGCGCCTCCGCCCCGGCTCGCCGCCGGCGATGGCCCTGAAGCAGATGCTGATCGAGAAGAAGATGTGGTCGCAATATCTCGAGGTCGGCATCGGACCCGACGCCGAGATCTTCACCAAGGCGCCGCCGATGGCCGCCGTCGGCCACCTCGCCGAGGTCGGCATCCATCCCGTCTCGACCTGGAACAATCCCGAGCCGGAGATCGTCCTGATCGTCAACGCCAAGGGCGCCATCGTCGGCGCCGCGCTCGGCAACGACGTCAACCTGCGCGACGTCGAGGGCCGCTCGGCGCTCCTCCTCGGCAAGGCCAAGGACAACAATGCCAGCGCCGCCATCGGCCCGTTCATCCGCCTGTTCGACGAGAATTTCTCGCTGGAGGACGTGCGCCATGCCGAAGTCCGCCTGACCGTGGAGGGTCCCGAGGGCTATCGCCTGGAAGGATCGAGCGCCATGAGCCGGATCAGCCGCGACCCGGCCGACCTCGTCGCCTCGATGATCGGCCCGAACCACCAGTACCCGGACGGCGCCGCGCTCTATCTCGGCACCATGTTCGCGCCGGTCGAGGACCGCGACGTGAAGGGCCAGGGCTTCACCCACAAGGTCGGCGACATCGTCACCATCGCCTCGCCGCGGCTCGGCCGCCTCTCCAACCGCGTCGTTCATTGCGCCGACGCGGAACCGTGGACCTTCGGCACCGGCGCGCTGATGAGGAACCTCGCCCGCCGCGGCGTGGTTTAGACGGCGCCTTGCCGGTGAGTCTCTCTCGGGCCGTTCGCGCCGTCGCGGCCCTTAACCTTGCCTACTTTCTCGTCGAGTTCACGGTCGCCCTGAATATCGGCTCGGTCTCCCTCTTCGCCGACAGCGTCGACTTTCTTGAAGACGCTTCGGTCAATCTGCTGATCGCCGTCGCGCTCGGCTGGACGGCGCGAAACCGGGCGCGGCTGGGGATGGCACTGGCCGCGATCCTGCTCGTCCCCGGCGTGGCGACCCTGGCGACGGCGTGGGCCAAATTTGCACAATTTGCCGTGCCGGCGCCTGTCCCCCTGTCGCTGACCGGCCTCGGGGCGATGGCGGTCAACCTGTCATGCGCGCTGATCCTGGCCAGGCATCGCCATCACGAAGGGAGCCTGACGCAAGCCGCGTTCCTGTCCGCGCGGAACGATGTCCTCGCCAACGTCGCGATCGTTGCGGCAGGTCTGGTGACCGCGTCGCTCTGGCGCTCCGCCTGGCCGGATCTGCTGGTCGGACTGGGGATTGCCGTCCTCAACGCCAACGCGGCGCGCGAGGTGTTCAACGCCGCGCGGCGCGAGCACACCGAGGCCCGCCCCTGATTTGGCGCCGCCGTAGCCGCGGGACATGGCGGGATCGATCGCGATGGCGATCGGGTCCCTCTTCTCGCGCCTACGCCGCATTGACCCGCCGGAAGCCGTTCATCACGTAAGTCGGCGCGCCGGACAGGAGCACGTCGAGATAGCGCAGCCGCTGAAAGTCGCCGTTGACCGAGATGCGCGGCAGCGCATGCAGGTGCCGGGCATGATCGGGGAAAAGGACGCCGGCGCGCGTCGTCACCGCCGAATCGAAGCCAAGCTCGGCGGCGAGCGCGAAATCGCGCGGCCCGGCCGAGGTCGGATCGCCCACGGGAAAGGCGAAGTGCCGGGGCTTCGGCCCGAGCATGGCGGCAATGCGCCCGGCGCCGCGGAGCATCTCGGCCCGCGCCTCGTTCGCGCCGGCCTTGGCGAGCATGATGTGCCGGTCGGTGTGCGCCCCGATCGTGCAGAGCCGGTCGGCGGCAAGCCGCCTGACCTCGTCCCAGCCCATGCACTCGGCCGCACAGATCGCCGCCGCATCGATCCCCGCCTTCGCCGCCAGCCCGGCAATGATCGCCCGCATCTCGCTTTCGTCGCCGATGGCCCTCAGCCGCCAGTAGACGGCGCGGAACGTCTCTTCCTTCGCCGCATCGTCGGCGCAGTCGAAGCGGAGCGCCTCGCCGGCGATCGTCACCTCGATCGAGGGCAGGGCCGTCACGGCGCGTTCGAGCGCGATCCACCACAGGTCGCCCTTCCCGTCGGCGAAGCTCGACGGCAGGTAGAGCGTGAACGGCACGTTGTGGCGCTTCAGCACCGGCCACGCATGTTCGAGGTTGTCGCGATAACCGTCATCGAAGGTGAGCGCCACGAACCGGCTGGAGGAATTGCCGGCCTTGATCCGCGCCACCGCCTCGTCCATCGAGACGAGATCGGCGCCGCTTCGCCGCAGCCGCACGATCATCTCGTCAAGGAACTCGGGCGTGATTTCGAGCGACCGGTTCGGCTGGAAGCCGGCGGGGAGCGGAGGCCGGACGCGGTGCATGGTGAGGATCGCGCCGATCCCGGAAAGAAACCGTCGCGCAACCCGGTGCCCGCCCGAGAAGTAGAGCGACTCCAGTCCGGCCCAGACGATCGCCCGGCTGACCCGTTTCACTCCCTCCCCCCCTTCGTCGTCGTTCTAGGCGACGCGGAAGTCCCGCACCTCGTCGGTGCGGTGGCTGCGCGCCGCGAAGGCGAAGCCGTGGCCGGATGATTCGGCGACGACCAGTGTCGCCCCCTTGCGGATCGTGGCAAGCGCATCGGCGAGCCGCGGATCGAGGACGCCCCCGCCGCTGAGGCTCGCGCTCTCGATCACGGCCGCCACCGCGTCGCGATGGGAGACTGCCAGGGTGACGCCTTCGGCTCCCACCGCTTCGATCGCGATCACCTGGTCGTCGAACTGTTTGTCGCTGTTCGATGCCAGAGCCGGCCCGCGGATCGCGTCCTCGAAAGCGAGGCACGTCTCGCCGCGGGTGCCGGGCGTTCCGCCGGCAAGGACGAGCAGTTTCAGTTCCGGTGCCCCGCACATCGCCTGCGCCGCGTTGCGGGCGAGCCGCGCCTCGGTGACGAGACCGGTGGCGCCCGCCGCGGCGAGCACGGCGGCAAGCTCGCCGCCGCTGGTGCGCGGATCGGCACGCACCACGACCCCGCCCACCATCCAGATCGCAAACAGCGCAATCATCGCTTCGAGCGTGTCGTCCATATAGACGACGACCCGGTCCTGCGCGGTGATGCCGTGCGCCCGGAACGAGCCCCCGGCCCGGTCCGCCAGCCTCAGGAATTCGGCATAGGTGAGCCGCCGTCGCTTGCCTGCCGCGAGCGCGATTGCCGCAGGCGCGCGGCCCGCGCTCTGCTTCAGGAAATCTTCGACCCGCATGTGAAGTTTGCCTCTCCTCGCTGCATTTCCGTGCCTTGGAAAATGCATCCGCCGCCTACCCGAGGGGACCGTACTTTGTCGAAACTTAAACTACAAAACGAAAGACTGAAGAAAGTAAATGTTAGGCACTGTTGCCGGAAATTAAGATTAACCGAAAGTAAACCGGAACTCCGACTCCCTCTCGCGCCCGCCTTGATCGCGCTTGCGGACCGGCGCGAAGGCCCTTCGCACCACTTATCGGCCGGCGATCCCCGTCTGCCCGTTCGGGCTGTGGATTCGCAGGATTCGCCTCGCAATTACAATCGCCTGACCTGTCGATTGCAGCTTAAGGTTAATAAATATTTGTCCTTCCCGCTCCAGACAAAGAACAATACCAAGGAATCCCTTCATGAGACCTTCACCAGTTGAAGGCAGGCGGACTAGCGGCGGAGGCTGAAATGCGGCTGGCGGAAATCGTCGGCGCGGGCGGCGAAACGGCTAAGGCAGCCGGCGCCGCGCGCGGCGGAGCGCGCATGGGCACGGCCCTCGCCCGCCTCGCCGGGCTCGCGCGTCGCCACAGCCACGTCAACTGGGCATTCGCCGACCAGGGGCTGGTCAGCGGCGGCAACGTCTTCGTCGCACTCCTCCTTGCCCGCGTCCTCGGCATCGAGGGCTTCGGCACCTATTCGCTGGCCTGGTCGGTCCTGGTACTCGTTGCCAGCATCCACCTCCCCCTCATCGTCGGCTCGATGATGAGCATCGGCCCGAAGCAGTCCGAGGCCGAAGCGCCGGCCTACTACGGCGCCGTCGTCGTTCAAAACCTCTTCGTTGCCGTCGTCGGCTCGCTTCTGGTGGCGGGCGGCGTGTGGCTCGTCGGCCGGCTGATGCCCGATTGGCACCTGCAGTCCCTCGCCCTGCCGCTCGCTCTGGCGACCTTCGCCACGGTCTGGCAGGAATTCTTCCGCCGCTTCTTCTTCACGCGCGGCCGTCCGGGGACAGCCTTCGCTGTCGATGCCGCGCGCTATGGCAGCCAGATCGGCCTCGTCCTGCTCTTCGTCTGGCTCGCCCCCGGCAGCGTCGATGCCGGGCTGGCGATCTGGATCATCGCCGGTTCGGCCGCGGTTCCCGCGCTCGCCAGCCTCACGCTCGTCGGCCGGATCAGCTTCCGCGCCGACGTCATTCGCGCGGTCACCGTCCGCCACTACCACACGTCGAAGTGGATGGTCGTCTCCGAGCCGATCGAGTGGGCGAGCGAATACGTCTTCATGTTCGCGACCGGTGTGGTTCTGGGCGCGGCGGGCGTCGGCGCCCTCCGCGCCACCCAGAACGTCGCCGCGATCACCAACATCGTCTTCCTCAGCCTGATGAACGTCGTGCCGGTGCGCGCTGCGCGCTTCCTGCATGAGAGCGGCATGGCCGCGATGGGCAACTATCTGCGCCGCGTCACTTTCCTTGCCGGCGGCGCTACCGCCCTCGTCTGCGCCGTGTTCGCGCTGGCGCCGACCTTCTGGCTGCACACGCTCTACGGCAGCGAATTCGCCCCCTATGGCGAACTCGTCTCCTGGTGGGCGCTCTACTACGTCGTCAATTTCTTCGCGCTGCCGCTCCGCTCGGGCCTGCGCGCGATGGAACTGACCCGGCCGATCTTCGTCGCCCGGGTTTCCGGCTCGGTCTTTGCCGTCGCCGCAGCCTGCCTGCTGGTCCCCTGGTTCGGCCTTGCCGGCGCCGTCCTCGGCGCCCTCGCCGCCAAGACCGTCGCCATGGTCTGGCTCTGGGTCCTTTACCGCGGCCACACCCGGCCGGCCGCGGTCACCGCGGCGGACGGCACCGACCTCGTCGAGCATGCGCTCGAGAACGACGCCCCCGCGGTCATCCTCAGCGGCAATCTCGGCAGCCAGACCGGCAGGTGGTCGATGAACGAGCCGGCGCTGGCGCTGACCCGGAGCCTCGGCCGCCGCGGCGTGCGGGTCTTCCGTTTCCATCCCGACCGTTCGCTTGCCGACCTTACCTCGCGCTACTGCACGCACGTCCCCTGCCCCAACATCTACGATGATCCGGATGGGCTTGTGGCGGCCCTGGTCGCCTTTGCCGGGCAGGCAGGCACGCGGCCCGTCCTCTATCCCGCCTCGGACGGCGCGTCCCAGTTCATCGCCGACCACGAGGCGGCCCTCCGCGACCATTTCATCTTCACCTCGCCGGACGCCGCCTGCATCGCCAAGACCCAGCACAAGCGCGAGCTGATCGAGATCGCCGATTCCTTCGGCATCCCGATCCCCGAGACCTACTTCCCGGGCAATATCGGAGCGGTGGCCGAGATCGCGGGGCGCGTCGCCTATCCGCTTATCGTCAAGCCGGTCTATTCGCCCGACTGGAAGCGGAACGAGATCACCTCGGTCCTCGGCCGCACGAAGGCCGTCAAGGTCCGCGATGCGGAGCACCTGGTCACGCTCAGCCGCACCCTGTTCGCGCTGAAGAGCGTCTTCATGGTGCAGGAGATCGTCCCGGGGCCCGACGACAATCTCGTCACCTTCCTCGGCTATATCGGACGGAACGGCGAGGTGCTCGCCGGCTGCGTGCGCAAGAAGCTCCGCCAGTATCCGCCGGGCTTCGGCTATTGCTGCCTGACCGAGTCGGTCGACGATCCCGAGGTCTTCGACCTCGCGGTAAAGCTCCTCCGGGCGCTCGGCTATCGCGGCATCGGTTGCGTCGAATTCAAGCGCGATCCCCGCGACGGCCGGCCGAAGCTCATCGAGATCAACACCCGCGCGGTGCGCACCAGCATGCTGGCGATCGCCTCCGGCGTCGATTTCCCGTGGGTCGCCTGGCAGGCATCGGTCGGCTACGCCACCAGCCCCGCGGCGCTGCATCCGAAGGTCCCGGTCCGCTGGGTTCACCTCCGCGACGAGGTCATGGCGGCGAGCCTTCTCATCCTGCGCGGCGAGCTCGGCTTCTTCTCCTGGGTGAAAGGGTTCCTCGGCAAGCCGCTGGTCGTCGCCGAGTTCTCCTTCGACGACATGAAGCCGGCGCTGCTTTTCTGGTTCGAGGTGCCCCGCCGGCTCGTCCACCGCCTCTTCCATCGCAAGGCCGCGCCGCGCCCGGCGGCGCCGGTGGAGCCGCCGGCGGTGCTGGCCGAGCGCGTCCAGAAATGACCGCCGAGAGCCCCGCCCGGCGGACCGTTCCCTGCGTCGTGATGCGCGGCGGCACCACCCGCGGCTATTTCTTCCACGCAAAAGATCTGCCCGCCGAGGAAGAAGTGCGCGACCGCATGTTCCTCGACGTCGTCGCCGGCCGCGACCAGCGGCAGGCCGATGGGCTCGGCGCCCCCGACATGCTCTTGAGCAAGGTCGTGACCGTTTCGCGCTCGAGGCGCCCGGATGCCGATGTCGATTGCACCTTCGGCGCGATCACCCCGGGGAGCGCCCGCGTCAAATACGGCTCCAACTGCGGCAATCTCGTCTCCGCGGTGGCGCTCTTTGCCGCCGAGGAAGGCCTCCCCCTCGGGCAATTGGGCACCGTTCGCCTTTTCAACCCGCCCTCGGGCGCCCGCGTCGATGCGCGCTTCATGCCCGCGGCCGAGTTCCGGCAGTGGGCGGAGCGCGTCAAGACCGCCGGCATGGCGACCACCGGCGTCCCGGTCGAACTGGCATTCCACGAACCGGCGGGAACGATCGGCCGCGGCCTCCTGCCTACCGGGCGGGCCGTCGACCGGCTCCGGCTCCCGTCCGGCGTCGAGATCGACGCCAGCATCGTCGATTCCGGCACGGCCTACGTCTTCGTCCATGCCGCCGACCTCGGCCTTGGTTACGCGACCGAGAAGCTCGATCCCGAGCGGCAGGCCGCGATCCTTGCGGCGGCCGAAACCCTCCGCGGCCAGGCGGCCGTGCTCTGCGGCCTGGTCGATCGCGCCGAGGACGCCCGTCGCCTGACCCCGGCCGTGCCCAAGGTCGCGCTGGTCTCGCCGCCGCAGGGATTTACCACCGATACCGGGCGGGTGACTTTCGAGACCGGCGAGATCGACATGCTCGGCCGTATCGTCTCGAGCCAGAGCTTCCACAATTCCTTCGCCGTGACCGGCGCGCTGGCGACGATTGCCGCTTCGGTCGTGCCGAACTCGGTGGTCAACCGGGTCGCGGCGGCCGGCACGGCCGGAACGCCGCTGAAACTGCGCATCGGGCATCCCGGCGGCTCGATGGAATTGCGGCAGGACTGGCATTTCGACGGCGGACGGGTCGTCATCGACCGCGCTTTCGTCGTCCGCACCGCCCGCCGGCTGATGACCGGATCGGCTTACGTGCCAGATCTCCTCACCCTCGCCCGGCCCACGGAATTCCGCCTGCCGGTCGGATTTGTCGAGCGCCGGGTCAACGGCCGCCAGACGGCGCCGCCCTTCTACGCGCGCCGTGCGGGCGACCTTGTCGGCACGGCGCTAACATTTCCGCAAGGGAACTCCGGCTAGGCAAGGGGGAGGCGTGCCGCTGTCCGCGTCAGGCCCCGGGAACGCTCGGGCGGTTCAAAGCATGGGCTGGAAGGAAGACGTTCGGGCGCGATTCTCGCCAAGCGAGGATCTGCTCAGATGGGACGGCATGTATGCGGCCGAGACGGAGAATCTCGAAGACGAGTTCTTCCGCCTCCGCCGTGACTTCGCCGTCGCTTACGTCGCCGCCCATTACGGCTCCGACGCGCGGATATGCGATCTCGGCTGCGGCGCCGGGCCGACCATTGCGGAACTTCTCAAGCGCGGCTTCGACACGGTCGGGTTCGACTATTCCCCGGACATGCTCGGCAAGGCCGCCAAGCGAATTGGCGGACGGCGGCCGCTCGTCCGCTGCGACATCCAGGCGATCCCGCTTCGCGACGCCACGATCGACTGCGCCGTCTGCCTTGGCGTCATCAGCTATGTCGAGCGCTACGACCGCATCCTTGCCGAGATTCACCGGATTCTGAAGCCGGGCGGCACCGCGATCGTCACCTACCGCAACGACAAGAACCTGATGATCAGCGACCCGGTTGGGCCGGTCCGCTATCTGGGCAGGAAGCTGCAGCGGCTCCTTGGCCGCGGCGGCGGATTCAGGATCGGCAATCACATGAGCTTTGCCGAGGTGCGCCGTGTCGTCGCGCGGAGCAGCCTCACGCTGGAAGGCTTCCGGGGGATCGGCTTCGGCCCGCTCCGCTTCAACCGGAAGCCGATTCTGAGCGAACGCGCCTCTCTGAAGCTCCACCGCACCCTGACGCGCTGGTTCGATCGGCTCGGCGCCGAATGGCCGTTCCGCCTCGCCGCCGATGTGCACATCCTGATCGTGCGGAAGCCGCCGGCCTGAGGCGCAACCGGCCGCTGGCCGGCATGGTCACGGTTAAGTAACCGCGACCGCCGCCCGGGAAACTCCGTTAAGGGAAATTTAGATTGCCAGCGCAATGCTCGCGCGAAAGAGAGGGCGGCAGGGGTCGCCAGCCTTCCCGGGAGCAATCGATATGGCGTCAACCGACCCCAGGCGGATCCTTTCGGCTGCATGTCTTCTGGCCGCGCTCGGCCTTGCCGGCTGCGCGACGACCTCCGGCGGCTATTCCTACCGGCACCTCTCCTCGCGCGACTGCATGGCGCGCGTCATGTATTTCGAGTCGAACCGGTCGAGCCCCGACGGGATGATCGCGGTCGGCACCGTGGTGATGAACCGCGTCAATTCCGGCAAGTATCCGGGTTCGGTCTGCGGCGTCGTCGGCCAGAGCAACCAGTTCGCCGAGGGCGCCTTGCGCAAGCCGATGAGCGAGGGCCGTTCCAAGCAGCTCGCCTACGCCATGGCCGACCGGGTGCTTGCCGGCGAGCGCCACCCGAAGGTGGGGAACGCCATGTTCTTCCACACCTACGGCTACACTTTCCCCTACCGCAACATGCACTACGTCGCCGTCGCCGGCGGCAATGCCTTCTACGAGAAGAAGACGCCGGGCACGTTCAGGCCGGGCATTCCGCCGGTCACCGCCCCGGTCTATGTCGCGTCGCGTGACACGGACATCCCGGCCCCGGTGGTCGCGCGGAAGCCGGTGGCGCCGGTCTACGTTGCCCGCAGCGAGCCGGTCTACCGGCCGCCGGTGGTCCTCGCCGCCGTCCGGGCCTCGGCGGGGGCCGGTGCAGGGGGCGCCGGGATCGACGCGCTCGACCGCCGGGGGCTGACCGCCCTCCTCCTCACCGACGATACCGGCCTCAACTAGCAACCGGAATCGCAATCCCCCGATCCGGGCATCGCACGGCGGGCCCACTTCATTCCTCCCCGGAACGGGGAGGCTGGCTGCGCTCCGCAAAACGGGGTGCAGCCGGGTGGGGACGGCAGCCGAACCCGCCGCGTAGCTGCACCTCCGGCGCCCCCCGGCATTGTTACGGTCCCGGTTCTTGCCTATCGTCCCGCGCAAGAAGATAGCGGCGCCGCAAGCGGCCGCACGGAGGAGGCGTAATGGCGGATATCGGCCTTGTCGGCCTTGGCGTGATGGGCGCCAACCTGTCGCTCAACATGGCGGAGAAGGGCTACACGGTAGCCGTCTACAACCGCACCACCGAAAAGACCGACGCCTTCATGAAGAGCGCCGGCCCGCTCGCGGCGCGCCTGGTTCCGTGCAGGACGCTGACCGAGCTGGCCGAGGCGGTCGCCCCGCCCCGCCCGGTCGTCATCATGGTCAAGGCCGGCGACCCGGTCGACGAGCAGGCGCAGGTTCTGTCCGGCCATTTCGGCAGGGGCGATATCCTCATCGATTGCGGCAACGCGAATTTCCGCGATACCCGCCGCCGGGTCGAGGAATACAAGTCGCGCGGCATCGATTTCCTCGGCGTCGGCGTGTCCGGCGGCGAGGAAGGGGCCCGCCACGGACCGTCGATCATGGCGGGCGGCAGCGAGGCTGCCTGGGCCCGCGTCCAGAAAATCTTCGACGCCATCTCGGCGAAGTTCGACGGTGAGCCCTGCTGCGCCCGCGTCGGGCCGGAGGGCGCCGGCCACTTCGTCAAGACCATCCACAACGGCATCGAATATGCCGACATGCAGATGATCGCCGAGATTTACGGCCTGATGCGCGACGGCATGGGCCTTTCGGCGGGACGCATGGCGAAGATCTTCCGTCGCTGGAACGAGGGACCGCTGAAATCCTACCTCATCGAGATCACCGCCAAGGTCCTGGAGGCTGCCGACCCGCTGTCGGGCCGCCCGATGGTGGAGGTGATCCAGGATACCGCCGGCCAGAAGGGCACCGGCCGCTGGTCGGTCATGGAAGCGCAGGAACTCGGCGTCCCGGCGACCGTCATCGAGGCCGCGATCCTTGCCCGGTCGCTCTCGGCGCAGAAGCCGGCACGACTGGCCGCCGAGGCGATGTTCGGCGCCGCGCCGCGCAAGCTCGACCCGCCGCTGAACCAGGGCGATACCGCGCTCTCCGTCCTCGAAAACGCGTTGCTCGCCGGCAAGATCGTCGCCTATGCCCAGGGCTTCGAGGTTCTCGGCAAGGCGTCGGAGACGTGGGGCTGGCACCTGCCGCTCGCCACGGTCGCCAAAATCTGGCGGGCCGGCTGCATCATCCGCTCCGTCTTCCTCGACGACATCGCCAGGGCCGTGGCGGCAAGCGGCGCCACCGTCAACCTGATGACCATCCCGCCTTTCGCCGGGTTGATGAAAGCCGCCAATACCAGCCTGCGCGCGATCGTTGCCGAGGCGGCCCTGAAGGGCATCCCGGTTCCGGCGCTTTCCGCCGCGCTCGCCTATTTCGACTACCTGCGCACCGGCCGCTCGACCGCCGACCTCACCCAGGCGCAGCGCGATTTCTTCGGCGCGCACGGCTTCGAGCGGACCGACGCGCCCGGCAAGGAAGCCCACGGCCCATGGGCGTTGGGCCTCGGCTAGGGAGGGCCAGAGAGATGCGTCAGTTCACCATCGGCATCATCGGCGTCGGCAAGATCGTCGAGGACCAGCACCTGCCGGTCATCGCCGGGAACCGCGGCTTCAGGCTCGCCGCCGTCGCCAGCCAGCGCGGCGCCAGGGTGAAGGGCGCCGAGACCTTCCGCACGCCGGCGGCCATGTACGCCGCCTTCCCCGATCTCGACGCGGTCGCGGTCTGTACCCCGCCGCAGGTGCGCCATGCATTTGCCCGCGAGGCCCTCGCGGCCGGCAAGCACGTCCTCCTCGAGAAGCCGACCACCGCGACGCTCTCCGAGCTTGCCGACCTCGTCGCTTTCGCCGCAGCCGGGAAACGGGTTCTCTTCACCACCTGGCACTCGCAGTACAACGCCGCCGTCGATGCCGCGAAAGCCGCCCTCGCCGGCGAGGTCGTCAAGCGCCTCACCGTCACCTGGAAGGAGGACGTGCGGCGCTGGCATCCGGGCCAGAAGTGGATCTGGAAAGCCGGCGGCTTCGGCGTCTTCGATCCCGGCATCAATGCGCTCTCGATCGTCACCAAGATCATGCCCGATCCGGTCTTCGTCACCCATGCCGAGCTGACCTTCCCGTCGAACTGCGATGCGCCGATCGCGGCGCGGCTTGCCTTCTCCTCGCCGAAGCCGTTCGACCAGATGTCCGCCGAGTTCGACTGGCGGCAGACCGGCGACCAGACCTGGGAGATCGAGATCACCACCGACGACCACAAGCTCAACCTGTCACGCGGCGGCACCATCCTTGACGTCGACGGCAAGCGGGTGAAGGAAGCCCCCTCGACCGAGTACGAGCAGATCTACGAGGAGTTCCACGACCTCCTCGCATCGGGCCGTTCTCACATCGACGCGACCCCGCTGCAGCTTGTGGCTGACGCTTTCTTGATCGGCCGGCGAGTTGCAACCGAGGCGTTCCACGAATAGATCGGCGCGGGTTCGGGCGCAGGAGGCGGGCGAATGGTGACGCGCGGTTTCTTCGGCAAGCGGCTCTCGGACGAGGAGCAGAAGCGCCTGCCCCCTGGCCAGTACCTCGAGCGCGGCTTCCCTGTCCTGTCCGCCGGGCCGACGCCCCGCGTCACCCACGACCAGTGGCGCTTCACCCTCAAGGTCGGGCCGAAGCCGGTGAAGACGTGGAACTGGGAGGAGTTCAACGCCCTCCCCCGGACGAAATTCCACAACGACATCCACTGCGTCACCAAGTGGTCGAAGTTCGACACCAACTGGTCGGGCGTCACCATCGACGACGTGCTTGCCGATGCCGGGCTTGCCGGGCCGCCGACCCCGTTCGTCCTCGCGCACAGTTTCGACGGCTACACCACCAACGTCCCGTTCAAGGACCTGAAGGGCGAGATGGCGATGATCGCCACCGCCTACGAGGACGCTCCGATCGCGCCCGACCACGGCGGCCCCGCGCGCCTGCTTGTCCCGCACCTCTATTTCTGGAAGTCGGCCAAGTGGGTGAACGGCATCCAGTTCACCGAGCGCGACGAGCCCGGCTTCTGGGAACTCCGCGGCTACCACATCTACGGCGATCCCTGGCGCGAGCAGCGCTTCACCGGCGACCCGTGATCCGCTCGACGCAGACCGCAACGCCCACCTCTCCCGGAGGGAGAGGTCGGACCGGGCGCGCCAGCGGTGATCGCGCCCTTCTTCCATCCTGCAGCCCATGACCGACACCCCGCCCTCCACGTCCGAGCGCCTCGTCTGGCAGGAGGCGCCGGTCGTCTCGGTCGCCCTCCAGACGCCGATGGTGAAGAGCTTCTTCCTGAAGCCTCCCAACTGGCACTCCTTCGTCGCCGGCCAGCATGTCGACGTGCGCCTCACCGCGCCCGACGGCTACCAGGCGCAGCGGAGCTACTCGATCGGCTCCTCGCCCGATGCCGAGGCGGTCGAACTGGTCATCGAGAAGCTCGACGACGGCGAGGTCTCGCCCTTCTTCCACGACGTCGTCCAGGCCGGCGACACGATCGAGATGCGCGGGCCGATCGGCGGCCATTTCAACTGGCGGCCCGAAGACCGCGGACCGATCCTCCTCGTCGGCGGCGGCTCCGGCGTCGTGCCGCTCGTCTCGATGCTGCGCCATCGCGCCGTTGCCGCGCCGGACGTGAAGATGGTGCTCGTCTATTCCGCCCGCCGCTTTGACGAGGTGATCTTCCGCGACGAACTGATGCGCCGCGGGAAGGAGGACCCGAATTTCTCGCTGGCGCTCACCCTTACGCGCGAGAAAGCGCCGATGCCGGGCCAGCGGACCGGCCGCATCGACCGCGCCTTCATCGCCGAGATACTCGCCCGCTTCGGCGGCGAGCAGCCGAAGCTCACTTTCGTCTGCGGCGCCACGGCCTTCGTCGAGGTCGCCACGATGTTCCTGGTGGAAGCCGGCCTCCCCTTCGCCAGCATCCGCACCGAGCGCTACGGCGGCAGCCCCGCCGACCTCAGCCCCGCCACCACCCTCGCCCCCGAGGTTTGAGGGACGCGGGCCTGGACAACGGTTACCGCGTCCTTCGAGGCTCGCTCCGCTCGCACCTCAGGATGGCGACGTGGCGGTTGTGTGTGTTGGGGGGGGGTCTAAGACGGCGCAGGCGGGCAATCGCCAAGCACCCACCCCGCCATCCTGAGGTGCTCGCCGCGGAAGCGGCGAGCCTCGAAGGACGCACATCTGGTGCACCCGGCGCGGCCCCGCCTCAGGGTGGATGTTCCCTTCCGCCCCGCGAGCGGCGATAAATCCCGCCCGAGATGGAAACCCCGATGCCCCTCGCCCTCGCCGGAACCTGGACGCTCTGCGATGCCGCCGGCACCGAGATCTGCCCGATCGCCATCCCCGGCGACGTCCATTCCGCGCTCATCGCCGCCGGCCGCCTCCCGGACCCGATGATCGGGCGGAACGAGACCGAGGTTCAGTGGGTCGCAGAGCGGGACTGGATCGTGAAGCGCCGTTTCACCGTCGACGCCGCCGCGCTCGCCGGCAGATGGGCCATCCTCGACCTCGAATATGTCGACACCTTCGCCACCGTCACGCTGAACGGCAGGGAAGTGGGCGACCTCGGCTCGTCCTTCGTCCGCCACCGCCTCGACGTGACCGCGGCGCTCCGCCCCGGCGAGAACGAGGTCGCGCTCCATTTCCGTCCGGCCGAGGCCGAAGCCCACGCCCGCGCCGCCAGGCAGCCCTTTCCCATCCCGTGGAGCGAGAGCAACAACCGCATCGCCGACATGAACATGATCCGCAAGGCCCAGTGCCATGCCGGATGGGACTGGGGCCTCTGCCTGATGGTGCTCGGCGTCTATGCCGAACCGAGGCTCCACTTCTTCGACACCGCGCGGATCGAGAGCGCCGTCATCCGCCAGCGCCACGCCGGGGGCAAAGTCACCGTCACCGCCGATGTGGAACTCGCCGCGACGAAGGATGGAAACGTCCCGGTCACCTTCACGTTCGACGGCCGGACCGCCACCGAGCACGTGAAGGTCACGGCCGACCATGGCGGCCGCGCGCAGATTTCCCTCGACGTCGGGAACGCGCGCCTGTGGTGGCCGGCCGGCCACGGCGATCAGCCGCTTTACACCGCCACCGTTGCGATCCCCGGCGACCGGGTCGAGCGCCGCGTCGGGCTCCGCACCATCGAGGTGATCGCCGAGGACGACGCCGACGGCCGCTCGATGACCTTCCGCGTCAACGGCGTCGACGTCTTCATGAAGGGCGCCAACTGGATTCCCGCCGATGCGCTTCCCGTCCGCATCACGCCCGAGCGCATCCGCCGGCTGCTCGCCGATGCCGCCGCCGCCAACATGAACATGATCCGGGTCTGGGGCGGCGGCTTCTACGAGTTCGACGCTTTCTACGACGCCTGCGACGAGTTGGGCCTCTGCGTCTGGCAGGACATGATGTTCGCCTGCTCGCAATATCCCTCGACGCCCGATTTCCTCGCCGCCGTCGACCGCGAGGTCCGCTACCAGGTGAAGCGCCTCGCCTCGCACCCCTCGATCGCGCTGTGGTGCGGCGATAACGAGGTGGTCGGCTCGCTCACCTGGTTCGAACTGTCGCGCAAGAACCGCGACCGCTATCTCGTCAACTACGACCGCTTCAACCGCGCCATCGAATCCGCCATCGCCGCCACCGATCCCGACCGGCGCTTCTGGCCGTCCAGTCCCTGCGCCGGCGCGCTCGACTACGGCGACGCCTGGCACGACGATTCGAAGGGCGACATGCACTTCTGGTCGGTCTGGCACGAGGGCAGGGACTTCGAGCACTACTACACGGTCCGCCCCCGCTTCTGCTCGGAGTTCGGCTTCCAGTCCTTCCCGACGATGGAAACGATCGCCCGCTTCGCCGAGCCGTCGCAGTGGAACGCGATGGCGCCGGTGATGGAGTTCCATCAGCGCGACCGCGGCCTCAACGGCCGCATCGTCGAGACGATGACCCGCTACTTCCGCGCACCGACTGCCTTTCGTTCGTTCGTCTATTTGAGCCAGCTGCAGCAGGCGCTGGCGATCGAGACGGCGGTGCGCTTCTGGCGGAGCCAGAAGCCGCGCTCGATGGGCGCACTCTACTGGCAGCTGAACGACGTCTGGCCGGCCGTGTCGTGGTCGAGCATCGACTACTATCTCGGCTGGAAGACGCTCCACTATCACGCCCGCCGCTTCTTTGCGCCGGTCGCCGTCGCGGCCCGGATCGAGGGCGGCATGCTGATCGTCACCGGCCTCAACGACGAGCACCGCCCTGCCCCGGTCGAGCTGCGCATCCGGCGCCTGACGCCCGACGGCCGCGCGCTCGACGAGCACCGGGCCGGCGCGGCGCTGCCGCCGGAACGCGCGCTCGCCATCACCGAACTCGCCATTCCCGAGGGCTCGGGCTTCTTCTACGTGATCGATGCGCGGCGGGCCGGCGGCAAGGACTACGACCCGATGCTCCGGCTGGTGGTGCTGCCCGAGAAGCCGAAGCGCTACGACTGGCCCGCGGCGAATATCATGGTCGAGGATGCTGGCGGCCCCGGCCGCTTCGTCTTTTCGGCCGACCGCCCGGCGCTTTTCGTCAAGCCGGAAGCGCCCGGTTTCGACGGCAGCTTCGACGATGCGAATTTCCTGCTCTTGCCGGGCGAGAAACGGACGGTCCGCTTCGATCCGAAAGGCGGAAGGCCGCCGGCAGCCGCCGACCTGACGGTGCAGCATCTTGCCGCGACATACCGGGAGAACGCCGGTTGACCGGCGCCGGGAGAGACAGGGGGATAAGGTGAAGACGGTTCTCTGCTACGGCGATTCCAACACCTGGGGCTATGCGACGGAGCCGCGCCCCGACAACCGCTACGGCCCCGGCGAGCGCTGGACCGGCGTGCTGGCGCACGCCCTTGGCAGAGGCTGGCGCGTCATCGAGGAGGGCCTCAACGGCCGCACCACCGTCAGCGACGATCCGGTCGAGGGCCTCTGGAAGAACGGCGCGACCTATCTCCTCGCCTGCCTCAATTCGCACATGCCGCTCGACGCGGTCGTCATCATGCTCGGCACCAACGACCTGAAGGCCCGCTTCGGCAAGTCGGCATGGGAGGTGGCGCAGGGCGCCGGCGTCCTCGTCCGCCTGGTCAGGACCGCCGCGGTCGGCCGCAACGGCGGCGCGCCGGAGATCGTCCTCGTCGCGCCGGCCCCGTTCCGCGACCGGCTCCCGCTCCATGCCGACATGTTTGCCGGCGCCATCCCGAAGTCCAAGGAACTGGCCAGGCACTACAAGGCCGTCGCCGAACTCGAGGACGTGCATTTCTTCGATGCCGGCAGCGTCATGAAGTCGAGCAAGGTCGACGGCTTCCACCTCGATCCCGATGCGCACGCGTCGCTGGGCAAGGCGCTCGCCAGCGTAGTGAAGCAGTTGGGCTGAAGCGCAGCAACACCACCTCCTTCGTGGTGAGGTGCTCGACACACAAGCGTCGAGCCTCGAACCACAGGCGGATGCCCTTGTCTGCCGGGTGCAGGTTTGGGTTCGCGAGAGGCAAGGTCGTGGATGGCCGGGACAAGCCCGGCCATGACGTTGTGGGGACGGAGCAGTTGCGCGCCACCAACCGGACGCACGGGCGCAACGCTCGTTAGACGTCATGGCCGGGCTTGTCCCGGCCATCCACGTCTTGTCTTGCTTGGGTCAGCGACTCCGAAACCATGCCGGGGCCGCCGTCTCCGGCAAAGCGAACGATAACGACCGCATAGCGCATCACGGCTGCTCCTTGACGCTTGCCCGTCCGGACACCAGAACCGCCCTGAAATCGTTCACGTTGGTGAGCGTCGGCCCGGTCACAACCAGATCGCCCAGCGCCGAAAACAGCCCGTAGCAGTCGTTCGCCGCCGCCTGCCCGGCAAAATCGAGCCCGGCGCTCCGCGCCCGCGCGAGTGTGTCGGGCCTCACCACCGCGCCGGCATTGTCCTCGCTGCCGTCGATCCCGTCCGTGTCGCCGGCGAGCGCGAAGATCCCGGGCGCGCCGCCGAGCCCGAGCGCGAGGCCGGCGAGAAACTCCGTGTTCCGCCCGCCCCTCCCCTTGTGGCGCACCGTCACCGTCGTCTCGCCGCCTGAAAGGAGCACCGCCGGCGCCGCCGCCGGCTGCCCGTGCCGCGCAACCGACAGGGCGATGCCCGCCATGGCGCGCCCGACCTCGCGCGCCTCGCCTTCGATCGCGTCGCCGAGGATCACCGGCGTGACGCCCGCCCGCCGCGCCGCTTGCGCCGCGGTCCGGAGGCTCGCCGCGGGCGAGGCGATGATCGTGGCGCTGCTCCGCGCCAGCCGCGGATCGCCAGGCTTCGGCGTTTCGTCGGCGCCGGCCGCGAGCCGCGCCGCCACCGCCGGCGGAACCGCGATGCCGTAACGGGCGATTGCGGCGCGCGCATCGGCGTAGGTCGACGGGTCGGGCACCGTCGGGCCGGAGGCGATGGTTGCCGGTTCGTCGCCGGGCACATCGGAGATGAGCAGCGTCACGACCTCGGCCGGGAATGCCGCCGCAGCCAGCCGTCCGCCCTTGATCGCCGAGAGGTGCTTCCGCACGACGTTCATCGCCCCGATGTCGGCTCCGGAGGCGAGGAGCGCCCGGTTGACCGCCTGCTTGTCGGCGAGCGTGAGGCCCGGCGCCGGCAGCGCCAGGAGTGCCGAGCCGCCCCCCGAGATGAGGCAGAGCACCAGGTCGCCTTCCCGCGCGCTCTCGGCGAGCGCGAGAATGCGCCGCGCCGCGTCTTCGCCCCCCTTGTCGGGCACCGGATGCGAGGCTTCGACGATCTCGATGTGCCGGCACGGCACGCCGTGCCCGGTCCGCGTCACCACCAGCCCTTGCAGCGGTCCCGGCCACTTGTCCTCGACCGCGCGCGCCATTGCCGCCGATGCCTTGCCGGCGCCGAGCACGATGGTACGCCCCTTTGGCGGCTTCGGCAGGTGCGCCGGGATGAGCCGTGCCGGCAGCGCCGCATCGATGGCGGCGTGGAAGAGCGTCTCGAGAAACGCGCGCTCGCCGCCCGGCGCGATCATTGCCTCAGCGCATCGACCGCGCGCTCGACCCCGCGAAGTTCCGCCAGCCCCTTCAGGCGTCCGAGGTAGGAATAGCCCGGATTGGCGTTCCGCACCGGGTCGGCGGCGAGGAGGTGCCCATGGTCCGGCCGCATCGGGATTTCCGAATCCGCCCGTCCCTCGTTCCGCCGCCGCGCCTCCTCGGTCCGCACGGCGGAGACGATCTTCACCATGTCGCTGCCCCCGTCGAGGTGTTCGGCCTCGTAGAAGACGCCCGGCGATTCGATCCTGACGTTCCTGAGGTGCAGGAAATGGATGCGCGGCGCGAACGCCGCGATCATGTCGGGAAGGTCGTTGTCGGGCCGCGACCCGTACGAGCCGACGCAGAAGGTGAGCCCGTTCGCCGGGCTGTCATAGAGGTCGAGGAAGGCCGCGGCGTCGGCCTCGGTCGAGACGATCCGCGGCAGGCCGAGGAGCGGGAACGGCGGGTCGTCCGGGTGGATGCAGAGGCGGACCCCTGCCTCCTCCGCCACCGGCACGACCTCGTGAAGAAACTCGGCCAGACTCTGGCGGAGTTCGTCCGCGCCCATCCCGCCATATTGCTTGAGCAGGTCGAGGAATGCCGCCCGGTCGTAGGAAAAGTCGGATCCCGGCAGGCCGGCGAGCACGATCCGCTCGATCTCCGCCCGCCGCGCCTCCGGCATCGCCTTGAAGCGCGTCTCGGCCGCAGCAAGCACGTCGGCGGCATAGTCGGACTCGGCGCCCGCCCGCTTCAGGATGAACAGGTCGAAGGCGGCGAAATCGACCATGTCGAAGCGAAGCGCCAGCCCCGACGGCAACGGGTAGGCGAGATCGGTCCGCGTCCAGTCGACGATCGGCATGTAGTTGTAGCAGACGGTCCGGATGCCGGCCCGGCCGAGCGCCGCCACGGTCTGCTTCCAGGCGTCGACGTCGCTCCGCCAGTCGGCGGTCTGCGCCTTGATCGCGTTGGTGACCGGGATGCTCTCGACCACCGACCAGACGAGGCCGGCCGCCTCGATCATCCTTTGCCGCTCGGCGATCGCGGCATCGCTCCATGCCGTTCCGCCCGGTATCTGGTGAAGCGCGGTGACGATGCCGCGGGCGCCCGCTTCGCGCACGTTCTGCAGGCTCACCGGGTCCTTCGGCCCGAACCAGCGCCAGGTGTGCAGCACGGCCCTGCCTCAGCCCAGTTCAGAGAGCCAGGGCGGATCGGCCCCCGGCCGCGAGACGGTGACCCCCGCCGCCTTGCCGGCAAAGGTCAGCAGATCGGCGATCTGGTCCTCGCCGAGCTTGGCGACGGCCGCCTTGGCAAGCAGCCCCTTCTGGTCGAGGCGCTTCAGCACCCCGGCAGTGAACGTGTCGCCGGCCCCGATCGTATCGGCCACCTTCACCGGCACCGCCGGCACCGAAACGCTGGCGCGCCGCGAGATCGCGCGCGCGCCGTCCGCGCCGCGCGTCAGGATGACGAGCTTGGCGCCCCGTTCGAGCCAGCGTCCGGCGAGCGCGGCGAAGTCCTCGCCGGGCGCGATCCAGGCAAGGTCGTCATCCGAGAACTTGACGATGTCGGCCATCGCCACCAGCCGGTCGAGCCGGGCGAGATAGCCGTCGCGATTGCGGATGAGCGAGGGGCGGATATTCGGGTCGAACGAGATGACGCAGGATTGGTGGTCGCGCCGCATCAGCGCTTCCAGCGCCGAGCCGCCCGGCTCCGCCATCAGGCTGATCGATCCGAAGTGGAGCGCGTTCACTTCGGCGGGAAAGGCGGGAAGGTCGGCCTCGGTCAGCATCCGGCCCGCCGAATGCTCGTCGAAGAAGGCGTATTCCGCCTTGCCCTCGATGAGGGTCACGAAGGCGAGCGTCGTCGGCCGGTCGCTGACATTGGCAAAGGACACGTCGACCCGGCTCTTCTCCAGCGCCTGGCGCAGCATCTTTCCGAAGAAATCCGTGGACAGGCCGCCGAACCAGGCCGAGCGCGTGCCGAGCCGGCCGATCGCCACCGCGACGTTGAACACCGACCCGCCGGCAAAGGGCTGGAACACGTCGGCGCCGTCCACGCCCTTGCGCGGCAGCATGTCGATCAACGCCTCGCCGCAACTGACGATCATCGGCGCTCTCCCTGCGCCCGGGGTCTGGCCAACTTCAAAGGCGGTCGCGGGTCACCTGTCCCAAAAGGAGAGGTGGAGGCCGCGCCACTCTGCGCATTCTCGGCAACCCGGGAATGCAACGCAATCCTTCTCCTCATGCCGGCGTCTCCCGCCAGCCCCAGCGCTCCGCCAGCGCCAGGCATTTCTTCCAGTTCTCGACCGAACCGTTGGTGGTGATCGAGCGGAGGCTCGCCGCGGCGGAGGCGTGGGCGAGCGCCAGCGAATCGGCCAGCGGCCATTTCTCGTGCATGCCGAAGAGGATGCCGGCGGCGAAGGCGTCCCCGGCGCCGTTGCTCCCGGCAATCTCCTCGCGCGGGACGCGCACCGCCGGCTGCACCTTGACCGTGCCGTCGCGCGCCGCGGCGACGCAGCCGTGCGGGAAGTGGATGACGACCAGTTCCGCTGCGCTCTGGCCGAGGATCGCGACCGCCGCGCTGCGGCAGCCTTCCCAGTCGGCGGTGCCGTCCTCGCGGAGCGCCGCGATGCCGCTGACCGCGCCCGCCTCGTGATCGTTGATGACGATATAGTCGAGATGCGGCAGGCACGGGCGCGCCAGTTCCGCGATCCGCGCCGGCGGCAGCGAGGCCATCTCGATGCTGGTCCGGAGACCCGCCGCGTGCGCCTTGCGGAGCACCGTCACCCAGCCGAGCGCGTCGCCCTGCCACGGCGAGTCGAGCACCTGCATCGTGCCGGGAATGCCGAGATGCGCGATCGCGGCGCCGGTGGCCGCGAAATCGAAATGGTCGGGCGTGATCCGCGCCAGCGACCCCGGCAGGTAGAAGAAGGTCCGCTTCCCCGTCGCCTTCACCGTCATCACGAAGGTCACCGAGGTCGGCACCTCGGACGTCACCCGCATCTGCCGGCGGTCGATGCCGAACTGGTCGCAGAGGCCGAGCAGGAAGCGCCCGTCGCTGTCGTCGCCGACGAGGCCGATTCCCTCGACCGGAAACGGCGCCCCCAGCCGCTTCAGGTCGACCGCCATGTTGGTCCCGCTGCCGCCGCCCTGCAGCTCGTCGTGGAGGATCGTGGCGTGCTTCTCCTCGTCCGGCCAGTGGTTGATCAGGTAGTTCCGGTCGACGCACCAGCAACCGGCCGAGACCACGCCCCGTCGCGCCATGCTCAGCCCTTGAGCACGGGATCGGTGATCAGGCGGTCATCGGCGAGCGGCGTCACCGCCTTCAGCCCGCCCCGCTTCAGTTCGGCGTGGTAGGCGTCGACCGCCTCGGCCGGCGTCAGTTCGCGCTCGACCACCGCCCGCATCAGCCGCACCAGCGCGACCGGGTGCTCGGCGAGGTTGATCTTCCGCCCGAACAGCGCG
>DASRGK010000055.1:0-30140 GCA_035651055.1 Bauldia sp. | reverse complement strand
CGGCTGCGCCAACGTCTCCGCCATCGGCGAGGGCGTCGCGGACCGGCGCCAGCACGTCGAGCATGGTCTTCTGGCCGACATCCGACTTGCCGCGCGCCTTCACCGCCTCGATGGCGACGCCGAAGGCGCGGAGGACATCGTCACGGCCGGGTTCGGCGGGAAGCTCCTTGCCGAGCGTCATGAAGAGCGTGCCGTAAAGCGGGCCGGAGGCGCCGCCGACCTTCATCACCAGCGCCATGCCGACCGCCTTGAGGGCTTCTGGCCACGGCTTGGCGGCCGTCGCATCGAGGTCGGCGAGCACCGCCTCGAAGCCGCGCTTCATGTTGAGGCCGTGATCGCCGTCGCCGATCGCCTGGTCGAGCTCGGTCAGTTCGTCGGCATGGGCGATGACGCTTTTCGCGACGGTCTCGATGACCTTGCGGCGCGTGGCGGCGTCGGCGGGGAGCACAGTCGCGGTCATGGTGCCCCCACGCGGTTGCCCGAGGCGTCGAAGCAGAGCGGATTGACGAGAGCGAGCGAGACCTCGTCGCCGCGCGCGAGGTCGCTCGACGGATCGGCGAGCGTCACCAGCTTGTGACCGCCGACGGTGACATGGAGGTGATTCTGGTCACCGAGATGCTCGATCCAGTCGACCCGGCCATTGGCGCCGCCATTCCGGGCGCGGGCAATCCTGAGATGCTCGGTACGCGCGCCGACCGTGGTCGTGCCGGCGGCAAGGACCCCGGGGATGGCACCGGCAGGGATGAGATTGATCGCCGGCTGGCCTAGGCGAGTGGCGACATAGACGTTGCGCGGTTCGCCGTAGATCTGGCGCGGCGTGCCGACCTGGATGAGGTTGCCGGCGGAGATGACGCCGATGCGGGTCGCCATGGTCATCGCTTCGGTCTGGTCGTGGGTGACGTAGAGGATGGTGGCGCCGAGGTCCTGCTGGATGCGCTTCAACTCAAGCCGCAATTCGGCGCGCAGCTTTGCATCGAGCGAGGACAGCGGCTCGTCCATCAGGTAGACCGCCGGCCTGCGGACGAGAGCGCGTCCGATCGCGACGCGCTGCATCTCGCCGCCGGAGAGCTGGGTGGCGCGGTTCTTCAGCTTGCCGCCGATGCGGAGCATCTCGGCTACACCGTCGACGCGGCGCTTGATCTCCGTCTCGTCGACGCGGCGGGCGGGCGAGCGGAGGGGAAAGGCGAGATTGTCGAAGACGGAGAGGTGCGGGTAGAGCGAATATTGCTGGAAGACGAAGGTCACATCGCGCCCGGCGGGCGGCACGCGCGTCACGTCGCGCCCGGCAATCCGGACGCTGCCCTCCTCGGGGTGCTCCAGCCCGGCGATGACACGGAGCGTGGTGGTCTTCCCGGCGCCGGTCGGTCCGAGAAGGACGAAGAACTCGCCGTCCTCGACCTTGAGATCGACGTTATCGAGGGCAACCACATCGCGGAAACGCTTGGTGGTACCGTTGAGGACGATCTCAGCCATGGGCCGCCTCCTCGTAAAGCGCGGTACGCACGGCGCGGCCGGATGACTTGTCGAAGAGAGACAGGCGGTCGCTGCGGAGTTTCAGTCCGACGACCTCGCCCGGCGTGACCGTCACGTCAGCGGAGAGGCGCGCTTTGACCTGGCCGTGCTCGGTGTTGACCGTCACGATCTGCGTGGTGCCGAGGTATTCGGCGCCGAAGACGGAACCGCGGAGTTTCGAAGCGTCGTCGAAGGCGATGTGCTCGGGACGGACGCCCAGCGCCAGATCGCCGTCGGCGCGATCCTCGCGGATCGTGGGAACCGCAACCTCGGCGCCATTGACGCGAACGGCGCTGCGGCCCTTCTCGAGGCCGGAGCGGAAATGGAGGAAGTTCATCGGCGGCGAGCCGATGAAGTCGGCGACGAACATGGAGGCGGGCCGGTCGTAGATTTCCTGGGGCGTGCCGAACTGCTCGATGACGCCGCGACTCATCACGGCGATCTTGTCGGCCATTGCCATGGCTTCCAGCTGGTCGTGGGTAACGTAGACGGTGGTGGCGCGGATGCGCAGGTGCAGCTCACGCAACTCGCGGACCATCATGTCGCGGAATTCGGTGTCGAGCGTGCCGAGCGGCTCGTCCATCAGGAACGCCATCGGGCGGCGGACGATGGCGCGGCCAAGTGCGACCCGCTGACGGTCACCGCCGGCGAGCCGCGAGACCGGCTGGTCGAGGAGATGATCGATGCGGAGGAAACGCGCCGTCTCCTCGACCCGCTCCCTGATCTCGCTGTGGCTCATGCCGGCGCATTTCAGCGGGAAGCCGATGTTCCTGCACACGTTCATGTGAGGGTAGAGGGCAAAAAGCTGGAACACGAAGGCGATGTCGCGCGCCGCGGCGCGGTTGAAGGTGACGTCCTCTCCGCCGAGCAGGATGCGGCCGGAGGTCGGCAATTCAAGGCCGGCGATCATCCGCAGCGTCGTCGTCTTGCCGCAGCCCGAGGGGCCGAGCATCACGAAGAACTCGCCGTCGCCCACCGTGAAGTTCGACTCGCGCACGGCGATGAATTCGCCGAAGGCCTTGTGCAGATTCTCGACCCGGATCTCGGCCATCGTCGCTATTCCGGGAAATGGCTGACGATCACGAACATGATCGTGCCGGTGAGAATGGTGGCGAAAGACCAGCCGTAGAGGAGGAGCGAAACCGGCTGCATCAACATGATGACGCCGGCGGCGATGATGATGGTCGCCAGCCATTCCCACGGCCCGCGCCGCAGATGCAGGAGGCGGGAAACGAGGCTCTCGCGCTTCGGCGGAAGCGTGGTGGTCGCGGGCATCGTCATTTGCGCACCGCACCGAAGGTAATGCCGCGGAGCAGGTGCTTCCGCAGCAGAACGGTGAAGACGAAGATAGGGACCAGGAAGAGGGTGGTCGCGGAGGCCACGGCGGGCCAGTCCTGGCCGCCCTCGCCGATGATGAACGGGATGAACGGCGGCATGGTCTGGGCCTCGCCGGAGGTCAAGAGCACGGCGAAGGCGTACTCGTTCCAGGCGAAGATCAGGCAGAAGATTGCGGTGGCGGCGATGCCGGTGGCTGCCTGCGGCAGGACGACCTTACGGAAGGCCTGCAGGCGGGTGTAGCCGTCGATCATCGCGGCTTCCTCGTATTCGCGCGGGATTTCGTCGATGAAGCCCTTGAGCAGCCAGACGGCGAGCGAGACGTTAACCGCCGTATAAAGGAGGATCATGCCGAGGTGGGTGTCGGTAAGACCGACCACCCGGTACATCAGGTAGATCGGAATCGCCACGGCGATCGGCGGCATGAAGCGGGTGGAGAGGATGAAGAAGAGAAGGTCGTTGGCGAGCGGGACGCGGAAGCGGGAGAAGGCGTAGGCGGTTATCGTGCCGAGCGCGACGGCGAGGAAGGTCGAGCCGAAGGCGATGATGATCGAGTTGGCGAAGCGCGGAATGACGTTCGACGGTCCGGCGATCACCATGTTCCGCGAGCGGACGAGCGTGTCGCATTGCGTGCTCGGCGGGGGCAGCGTGGCGATATAGTCGGGCGTCTGCCGCGTGCGGGTGGTGAACAGGTTGCAGTACCCCTCGATCGAGGGCTGGAAGAGAAGCTTCGGCGGATAGGCGATCGAATCGCCGGGCGTCTTGAAGCTGGTGAGGATGATCCAGACCAGCGGGACCATGGTGACCAGCGCATAGACGATCACCAGCGCCGCCGAGATGCGGCGGGCAAGCGGCGTCGGGGCGACGACGGAATGGGCTTGGGTCGCGGCGCTCATCTCTGCTTTACCCGGTTCAGCGCCTTCACGTAGATGTTGGCGAGGCCGAAAACGGCAACGAAAAGGACAATGGCGAAGGCCGAGGAATAGCCGGTCTTCCAGCTCTCGAAGGCCTCCCGCTTCAGTGTGATCGAAGCGACCTCGGTGGTCGAACCCGGCCCGCCGGACGTGAGCAGGTTGATCAGGTCGAACATCTTGAAGTTCTCGATGCCGCGGAAGAGCACCGCCAGCATGATGAAGGGCAGCGCCATCGGCAGCGTGATCGACCAGAACTGGCGGAACGGCGAGGCGCGGTCGACCTCGGCCGCCTCATAGATGTAGTCGGGGATCGAACGCAGGCCGGCGAGGCAGATCAGCATCACGTAGGGCGTCCACATCCAGACGTCGACAATGACGATCGCCCAGGGCGCCAGTGAGACCTCGCCCAGCATCTGGAAGGACGAGCGGTCGACGCCGGTGAGGAACGCGGCGGCGTAGTTGAACAGGCCGATCTGCGGTTCGAAGAGGAACTTCCAGAAATTGCCGACCACGGCCGGCGACAGCATCATCGGCAGGAGAATGACGGTCGTCCAGAAACCGTGGCCGCGGAACTTGCGGTCGAGGAGATAAGCGAGGCCGAAGCCGATCACCGTTTCCAGAACGATCGTCCAGACGACGAAATGCGCCGTCGCCTGCATCGAATGCCAGATGTCGGGATCGCTGAGAATATTGGAGTAGTGCTCGCTGCCGATCCAGCGGACGGGCGTGCTGCGGTTGGCTTTGTAGTTCGTGAACGAGAGGTAGATCGTCCAGAACAGCGGGAAAATGTTGATCGCAAGGAGCAGAATGATCGTCGGAGCGATGAACAGCCACGCGATCGTGCGGTCGCCAAGGCCGCGAATCCGCGCCGCAACAGGCGCCGGGGTGGCGGCGGCCAGACGATCGGCGATACCCGCCCTTGCGGAAGAGTCGCTCATTGCCCCGGGTTTCCTGTGAGCCGTTTTTTCGGTTCTTTTGGCTCCCCCCGGATCAAACCGGGAGGAGCCGCTCTAGACAAGTCCGGCAACTAAATCTTGCCGTCTTCCTTGAAGGTCTCGGTCCAGTCTTTGACCAGCGCGTCGAGGGCTTCCTTCGCTGTTCCCTGATCGGCGACGACGAAGTCGTGGACGCGCTTCTGCATCGCCTGGAGGAGCTCAGCGTAAGCCGGCTCGGCCCAGAAGTCCTTCACGATGGCCATCGATTCGAGGAAGGTCTTTGCATAGGGCGCGCTCGCCACGAAGCCCGGATCCTCGACCACGGCCCTTAGACAGGAGAAGCCGCCGAGCGACCACCATTTCGCCTGGACCTGCTTTTGCGCGAACCATTTCACGTAGGCCAGCGCACCTTCCATGTTGTCGGTGTTGGCGAGCACCGAGATGCCCTGACCGCCGAGCTGGGCGAAGTGACCCTTCGGGCCGGCAGGATTGGCGAAGAAGCCGATCTTGTCGCCGCCGACGTTAGGGTCCTTGAAGAGGCCGGGCCAGGTGAAGGCGAAGTTCATGTGCATCGCCACCTGACCTGATTTGAAGGCGTCAGCGTCTTCGGTCATATACCAGTTGGAGGCGCCGGGCGGCGTGCAGCACTTGTAGAGGTCCTTGTAGAACTCGAGGCCCTTCACCGCGCCGTCCGAATTGACGAACCCGTCGAGCTCGTACGGCTTCTTCGGATTCTGGTACTCGAAGCCATAGTTGTAGAGCACGTTGGTGACGCCCATCGTGATGCCTTCCGAGCCGCGCTCGGTGTAGATGGCGGCGCCGTAGACCTTCTTGCCGTCGATCTCGCGGCCCTGGAAGAATTCCGCGATCTGCTTCAGCTGGTCATAGGTCGCCGGCGGGCCGAGATCCCAGCCGTACTTGGCCTTGAACTCCTTCTGCAGGTCCGGCCGCGAGAACCAGTCCTTGCGGTAGGTCCAGCCGACGACGTCGCCCATGGCGGGGAGGGCCCAATAGTTGGGCGTATTCTTCGGCCACTCGGAATAGCCGACCACCGTCGCCGGGACGAAGTCGTCCATCGAGATGTGGTTCTTTTCGAAGAAGTCGTTGAGCTTAACGTAGTAGCCGTTCTCGGCCGAGCCGCCGATCCACTGGCTGTCGCCGATGATCAGGTCGCAGAGCGTGCCGCGCGAGTTGAGCTCATTAAGGAACTTAGCGGCGTAATTCGTCCACGACTCGAATTCGAACTTCATTTCGATGCCGGTTTCCTTGGTGAAGTCCTTCGACAATTCGACCAGGGCATTGGCCGGATCCCAGGCCGCCCAGCAGAGCGTCAGGGATGCAGCATTGGCACTCGCGACCGAGCCGGCGGAGGCGATGCCTGCCGTAAGCGCAGTCAAAAGAAGCAGCTTTCTCATAGGGTTAACCCTCCCATTGATGTCCGAGCAAGGGCAGGAGGGGCGCTGCTCGCGGACCCCTTTACTGCCTCTTCAGGCCGTCGACCGGCGCTGAACTTTTCGACGCTTCACTCCCGCGGAGCTGCCGGAACCAGGTCCGACATTGTTTAGTGATTGTGTTTAGTAATACCGCTTTCCACTAAACATGGCAAGCGCAAAAAATCGCCGTATCGCTGGAGCGATTGACCTGGATGGGCGCGGATCGATGTGCGAACGGCGGCGACCGGCCCGGATCGAAGCCCCGAATCGGACTCAGTCGGCCCAGGCGCGGAGCCGGCGGTCGGCCCAGGCGAAGGCGCGGTCGACGGTGACCGCCAGCAGGCCGACGACGACGGCGCCCTCGATGACGTAGGCGATGTTCGAGCCGGTGAGGCCCTCGATGATCGGGGAGCCGAGGGTGGGCGCGCCGACCGTCGAGCCGATGGTGGCGGTGCCGATGTTGACGATGACCGACGTGCGGATGCCGGCGAGGATCATCGGCGCGGCGAGCGGCGATTCGATCGAGACGAGACGCTGGAGCGGCGTGAAGCCCATGCCCGTGGCGGCGTCCTCGGCGGCGGGGGAGACGGAGCGCAGCCCGACCACGGTGCCGTCGACGACGGGCAGGATGCCGTAGGCGACGAGCGCGACGATGGTCGGCCACGCGCCGTAGCCGACGAGAGGGACGGCGATGGCCAGCACCGCCGAGGGAGGAAAGGTCTGGCCGATCGCGGTGAGCGTATCGACGATGCCGGCGAAGTCGCGGCCGCGCGGCCGCGTGACGAAAATGCCGAGGGCGACGCCGGCGACGATCACCGGCACGCCTGCGGCGACCACCAGCGCGAGATGATCGAGGGTCAGTTCGACGAAGCTCGCGCGCTCGTACATCGGGCGCGGCAGGTCCGGAAAGAGCGCGTGGAAGAGCGGGGCGAGGGCCGGCAGCGCGAGGATGAGCACGACGAGAATCGCGGCGAGGACGACGACGCCCAGGGCGCTTGAACGACGCGGCGGGTCGGCAAGCGCGGCCCCGGTCACGACGGCCGCCTGCGGACGAGATCGTCCATGCGGATCACGCCTGCGGCCCGGCCGTTCGGGTCGATGACGGGAAGGGCATGGACGCCTGCCGCCAGCATGCGGGCAAGGGCGGTCTCGAGCGGGGCGTCGGCGGCGACCGGATCGCCCGGCGCTTCGCCCGGGCGGGCGCGCTCGCCGACGCGCCGGACCTTGAGGAGGCGGAGATGGGCGGTCTCGCCACCGAAAAGCGTGCGGACGAACTCGCTTGCCGGCGAGTCGATGATCTCTTCGGGCGGGGCGTTCTGCACGACGCGGCCATCCTCGATGACGAGGATGCGCGAGGCGAGGCGGAGCGCCTCGTCGATGTCGTGCGTCACCATCAGGATCGTCTTGCCGGTGGTGCGGTGGATGCGGACCATCTCGCCCTGCAGGCTGTCGCGGGTCACCGCATCGAGCGCACCGAAGGGCTCGTCCATGAGGAGGATTTCCGGACCGGCGGCGAGCGCGCGGGCTAGGCCGACGCGCTGCTGCTCGCCGCCGGAGAGCTGGTGCGGGTAGCGGTCGCGGAACGCGGCGCGGTCGAGGCCGACGAGGTCGAGCAGTTCGCCGATGCGCGCCTCGATCCGCGCCGCCGGCCACCTGAGGAGATGCGGGACCGTGGCGATATTGCGGGCGACCGTCCAATGCGGGAAGAGCCCGATCGACTGGATGACGTAGCCGAGGCGGCGGCGGAGGGCGACCGGATCGGCGCCTGCGATGTCCTCGCCGCCGATGCGGATGGCGCCGGCATCGGGCTCGATCATGCGGTTGACGAGACGGAGCGCGGTCGACTTGCCGGCGCCGGACGGGCCGACGACCGCGGCGAACTCGCCGCGGGCTATGGTGAAGCTGGCATCGACCAGTGCCGGCCGGCCTTCATAGGCCTTGCTCACCCGCTCGAACTCGATCATGGCGCGGCGATCCGGCGGGCGGCGACAGCGAGCGCGCCGAGACCCGCATCGGCGATCAGGGCGAGGAGGATGGCAGAGAGCGCGCCGAGGAGAACGAGGTCGTTGGCGGTCTGGCCGAGGCCGATGAAGACGAAGCTGCCGAAGCCGCCGGCGCCGATCAGCGCCGCGACGACGGTGAGGCCGATGACCTGAACGGTGAGGATGCGCATCCCGGCGACGAGCGCGGGGAGGGCGAGGGGCAGCGCGACGCGGAAGAGAATCTGGCGCCGCGTCATCCCCATGCCGGTGGCGGCATCGACGGCGGCCGCAGGGACGCCGCGGATGCCGGTCTCGGTGCTGCGGGCAATGGGAAGCAGACCGTAGAGGACGAGCGCGATCAGCGCCGGCGCGAAGCCGATGCCGCGGATGCCGAGGTCGCGGAGAAAGGGGGCCGCCGTCGACAAGGCGGTTAGCGGGCCGATGAGGAGACCGAAAAGGGCGATCGACGGGATCGTCTGGGCGAAACTGAGGAAGGCGAAAACGCGGCGGCTGAAGCGGGGATCCGTCGCGGCGCGAAGACCGAGCGGCACGCCGATGGCGGTCGCCAGAATCACCGCGGCGACAACCAGGCGGAGATGGTCGGCGAGCGCGACGGAATAGGCGTCCCGGCGGCCGGCCCATTCGCGGACGAGCGACAGGCGGTCGAACGCACCGTGTCCGGCCATCACGGCGAGAATCGCGAGGACGACGAAGCCGAAGGCGATGCGGAGCCCGCCCGAGGCGGCGCTCCGGCGGAGGGATTCGCCGATGCCGAGGAACCCGGCGATGACGAGCAGCCAGAACGCGCCGCCGAGCGAGACGCGGGCGAGCGGACCGGAACCGGCGGCGAGGCCTGCGGCGGCGCTGCCGGCCGCGGCGAAGGCGGCGAGGAAGAGGAGGGCCGAGCCGAGGAGCCCGGCGATCGTGGCCGGTCGGGCGCTCCGGGTCAGTCCTGCCGCGGCCATGAGAGCGCCGCCGATGCCGATCGCTGCGAGGAAGGCAGCGGGCGCCGCCTGCCAGAGCGGCAGACCGACCGGCGACAGGATGCGGTTCGGCGCAACGCCAACGAAGCCGAGGCCGAGAACGGCCGCGGCGCCGATTGCGGCGAGGAGGAGATGGACCGGATTGCCCACGGGGCGAGCATAGGCCGGCGCGGCGCCGGCGGCGACGCGCCTACTTCAGGAAGCCCTTTTCGGTGAGGTAGTCGGTGGCGACCTTCCTGGCGTCCTCACCCTCGACGGCGATTTTCGAGTTGAGGGTCTGCAGGGTTTCGAGCGAGAGCGAGGCGAAGACCGGCTCGAGCAGGTCCCTGATCTGCGGATACTTGGCGAGCGTCTCGGCGCGGACGGTCGGCGCCGGCTGGTAGACCGCCTGCACCCCCTTGGTATCGGCGAGAACGACCAGGTTGAGCGCGGCGAGCTGGCCGTCGGTGCCGTAGGCCATCGCGGCGTTGACGCCGGAGGTCCCTTCCGCCGCCGCCTTCTCGGTGGCGGCGGTGTCGCCGCCGGAGAGGACGAGGAGCTGGTCGGCGGTGAGCTTGAAGCCGTAGGCATCCTGGAACGAGGGAAGGGCGGCGGGGCTTTCGACGAATTCGGCGGAGCCGGCAAGCTTCACCGAGGCGCCGCCGGCGACCCATGTGCCGAAATCGTCGAGGGTGGCGAGGTGGTTCTTGTCGGCGAGGTCCTTGCGGACGGCAATCGCCCAGGTGTTGTTGGCCGGTGCCGGCTTCAGCCAGACGATATTGTTCGCCTTGTCGAGTTCGGCGGCCTTCCGGTAGGCGGCGTCGGCGTTCTTCCAGGCCGGGTCGGAATCGACGCCGAAGAAGAAGCCGGCATTGCCGGTATATTCGGGATAGAGGTCGATCGCGCCCGACGTCAGCGCGGTGCGGACGATCTTGGTCGGGCCGAGCTGCAGCCGGTTCTCGACCGGGAGCCCGGCGTGTTCGAGCACGGCGAGGATCATGTTGCCGAGGAGCGCGCCCTCGGTGTCGATCTTGGAGGCGACGGTGATCCTGTCGCCGGCGGCGGCAGCAGGATCGCCGGAAAGGGCTAGCGCCAGCGCGATTCCGCCGGCAATTCGGGCGAAGTTCCTCAGCATCAGAAATCTCCTCGCAACGCGGAAAAAGCGTCCCCGGCAATGGCGCCCTGATATGGCGGCGCGGGCGCGGAAAGGAAAGAGGCCGGTCAGATCAGGTCGACCAGGGTCAGCCAGACCGTGACGCTGACGACCGCGAGCAGGGTCGAGAGCGTAATCGCATTGGAGGCGAGGCCTTCGCCGGTGCGGAAGCGGCCGGCCACCAGGAACGGGGTCACGCCGGTCGGGCAAGCCGCGGCGATCACCGCGACCTTGGCCGGGATTTCGGGGAGGCCGACGAGGCGCGCGATGACAAGGACGAGGGCCGGCATGAGGAGGAGCTTCAGGCCGGTGAGCACGAGGCCGGCCGGAACGTTGCCGCGGATGCCGTACCGGCGCAGACTCATGCCCATCGCGAACAAAGCAAGCGTGCTCGCGACATCGGCGAGCCGGTTGACCAGGGCGGCCGGAAAGCCGTCGAAGGGAATGCCGGCGAAGCGCCAGAGCGCGCCGGCCGCCATGCCGACGACGATCGGGTTCTCGACGAGGTTCATCGCCACCGAGCGGGCGATGGCGGCCGGATTGGCGGCGGCGGTCGCAACTCCGTCCCGCCTTTCGGCGCGGACCATGAGGAGCGCAACCATCGCCATCATGATCGGCATCTGGACGGCGACGATGAGGGCCATCGGGACCGAGCCGGCAGTGCCGTAGGCGGCGAGCGCCAGCGGGATGCCGATGAGCGTCGTGTTGCCGTAACCGGCGGCGAGGCCGCCGACGAGGCCGCCGCGGGCGTCGCGGCCGAAGAGGCGCTGCATGAGAACCGTGCCGATCGCCCAGGAGACGGCGAAGCTCGAGAAGAAGGGCAGCCACAGCCGCCAGGCCGAGAGTCCGGCGAAATCGGCGGTCGCCACGATGCGGAAGATCAGCATCGGGATCGCGATGACGAAGACGAACTCGGAGAGGGCGTTGCCGGTCTCGTGCGGGAGGAAGCGCGTCCAGGCGACGGCGTAGCCGATACCGATCAGCCCGAAGACCGGGAGGACGATGGCGGCGATGTCGTTCATGGAAGCTGTCAGTCAGGAGCGCGGCAGGAGGGCTCCCGTGCATAGCGCGCTTCGGCGACGAAATGCGAGAGGCCCTGTGAGCACGATGCACATGACGATAGAAAGGTCGCTGTCTAGGGAGGCGCGAGATGAAGTCTGCAAGGAATAAGTGGAATCATACGGAATCGTTCAAGCACTTCGGCACTACTCCGCGGAACATCAATTGGAGTTGGTCAGCGCGCAATGAAGACACCAAGACGGTCGTGCTGACGCTCTGGCAGGATCGGTTCAAGAAGGAGGAAGGTAAACTTACTTACATCGGTCCGGGTCTTGATGCCTCGAAGCGGACATCACCCGGACTGCCCGAGATGATCCAAAACCTCGTGTGGGCGAGAGAGCATTGCGACGGCAAGTTCCATGTGATTTCCGCCAAACCAAAAGATCCGAAAGCGCAGCCACGGTCCATTGACGAGTGCTTTCCAACCAAAATGGTTATGCAGCTTCTTGAACTTAACGAACACACAGGTGCATTCCGTGCGGTTCTGGTTGAGAGCTAGCTGACTTTGAGCCGAACGATGCTCCTGGGCTGCATTGCCGACGATTTCACCGGCGCGAGCGACGTCGCCAATGCGCTGTCGAAGGGCGGCATGTCGACCGTGCAGTTCGTCGGCGTGCCGAAGGACAGCGGCGACGCGGGGTGCGAGGCGGGCGTGGTCGCGCTGAAGACCCGCTCCATCCCTGTCGGACAGGCGGTCGAGACGAGCCTCGCCGCGCTCGCCTGGCTCTCGGCGCAGGGCTGCCGGCAGTTCCTGTTCAAGTACTGCTCGACCTTCGATTCGACGCCGCAGGGCAATATCGGGCCGGTGGCGGAGGCGCTGCTCGACGCGCTCGATGCGCCGGTCGCGGTGGTCTGCCCGGTCTTCCCGGCGACCGGGCGGACGCTCTTCATGGGGCACCTCTTCGTCAGGGACCGGCTGCTCAGCGAATCGGGGATGGAGAAGCACCCGCTCAACCCGATGACCGACCCGGACATCAGGCGGTGGCTGCGGCGGCAGACCAAGGGCGAGGTCGGGCTTGTGCCCTATGCCGTGGTGCGGCAGGGCCCAGACGCGATCCGGCGCGGCATCGACGCGGAGGCGAAAGCGGGTCGGCGTCTGGTGGTGGTCGATGCGGTCGCCGACGAGGACCTCTACGCGATCGGCTCCGCCGTGGCGGAGCATCGCCTGGTCACCGGCGGCTCGGGGATTGCCATCGGCCTGCCGGAGAATTTCAGGCGGCAGGGATTGCTCGGCAGGGGGACGGGCGGGTTCGCGACCAGCGCCGCGCCGGCGGCGGTGCTCTCCGGGTCGTGCTCTATCGCCTCGCGCGGGCAGGTGGCGGAGTACCTCAAGCGCCACCCGGGCCTGGCGGTCGATCCCGACGCGGTGATGAGCGGGAAGCTCACGGCGGCGAACGCGGTCGAATTCGTCAGGGCGCGGATCGCGGACGCGCCCATCGTCTATTCGACGGCGGAGCCGGCCGCGGTCGAGGCGGCGCAGGCGCGCCACGGACGGGACGCGGTGGCCGAGGCGATCGAGCGATTCTTCGGCAGGGTGGCGGCCGGGCTGGTGGCGGCGGGCGTCGGGCGGATCGCGGTCGGCGGCGGCGAGACATCGGGCGCGGTGGTGACGGCGCTCGAGGTAAGCAGGCTCCGCATCGGGCCGGAGATCGACCCGGGCGTCCCGGCGCTCCGCGCCGAGGGCGGGAAGCCGGTGCTGCTTGCGCTGAAAAGCGGCAACTTCGGCGCGCCGGACTTCTACGAGAAGGCGCTCCGCGTCATGGGTGGCCAATGAACGAGGCGGAACAGCGCGAGGCGCTCTGCCGCTGGGGGAAGTCGCTCTTCGAGCGCGGGCTGACGGCGGGCTCGTCGGGCAACATGTCGGTGCGGCTAGACGACGGGTACCTGTTCACGCCGACCAATTCGTGCCTCGGCTTCCTTGAGGCGGCGCGGCTGTCGAAGCTCGACCTCGCCGGCAAGCCGGTTTCAGGCGACAAGCCGACCAAGGAACTGCCGCTCCACTTCGCCTTCTACGAGACGCGGCCATGGGCAAGGGCGGTGGTCCACCTCCACTCGACCTATGCGACGGCGCTCTCCTGCCTCGCCGACACCAATCCCGACGACGCGATCCCGCCGATGACGCCCTACGTCGTGATGCGGGTCGGCAGGCTGCCGCTGGTGCCTTACACGCGGCCGGGCTCGGCCGATGTCGCGCCGCTCATCCGCGCCAAGGCGCCGGGCGCGGCGGTGCTCCTCTGCAACCACGGGCCAGTGGTGGCCGGGGCCTCGCTCGAAGCGGCGGTGTTCGCGATCGAGGAACTGGAGGAGGCGGCGAAGCTCGCGCTCATCACCGGCGGCATGAACATCCGCTACCTCGGGCTGGGAGAGATCGCCGACCTCGAAGCGACCTTCGGCAAACGGTAGGAGCGATGCCGCGATTTTCCGCCAACCTCGGGTTCCTGTGGCCGGACCGGCCGCTGCTGCACCGGATCGAGGCGGCGGCGCATGCCGGGTTCCGGGCGATCGAGATGCACTGGCCCTACGATACGCCGGCCAAGGATGTGCGGGCGGCGGCTCAGCGTTTCGGGCTGGCGACGCTCGGCATCAACACGGTGCGCGGCGACCTCACGCGAGGCGAGTTCGGGCTGGCGGCGCTGCCCGGACGCGAGAAGGACTTCGAGGCGTCGTTCGACCAGGCGGTCGCCTACTGCATCGAAGCCGGGTTCGTCGCGATCCATGCGATGGCCGGGATCGTGCCGCCGCACCAGCGGGCGGAGGCGGAGCGCACTTTCCGCGCCAACATCGCCAGGGCCGCGGAGAAGGCGGCGGCGCACAAACTGACCGTGCTCCTCGAGCCGATCAATCCGCGCGACGCGCCGAACTACTTCTATTCGACGCAGGAGGAGGCGGCGGCGATCATCACGGAGCTGGGGCTGCCCAACGTCAGGCTGATGTTCGACTGCTATCACGTCGGGGTCGCGCAGGGCGATATTCTGAGGCGCCTGGCGAAGGTCTTCCCGCATGTCGGGCACGTGCAGATCGCGGCGGTGCCGAGCCGGGCCGAGCCGGACGAGGGCGAGATCGCCTACGGCGCGATCTTCGCCGAACTCGACAGGCTCGGATGGCAGGGCTGGGTCGGCTGCGAATACAAGCCGCGCGGCCAGACCGATCAGGGCCTCGCCTGGGTGCACAGGCTCGGCGTGGTGCTGTAACGGGGTGGGGAAAGAGCAGGGCGGGTGGCCCAAGGCGTAACCCGCCGTTCGGCAAGATCGGGCGAGCAAACGGCGGAATACGCGTCGCTATTCCGCCTCACGTGCTTTTTCACGACGTCATCCTCCGGCTTGACCGGAGGATCAGGCGTAGCGGGAATTCTGTTGTCCGATTGAGGCGGCACTTGATCCTCTGCTTTCGCAGAGGATGACTGCCTGGTTGGGATTCTTCGCTGGGGTGCGGTGGCCGGCCCCTACACCGCGCTGCGCGCGGTCCCCCTTCCCCCGTTTCACGGGGGAGGATGCGTTTGGCGTCGAGGTCTTGTCAGCCGAGCTTCGAGCCCTTGGCGAAGAGGTAGATCGAGTAGATCGAGGTCGTGCCGCAGATGAACAGGCGGTTCCGCTTCGGCCCGCCGAAGGTGACGTTGGCGACGATCTCCGGGATCAGGATCTTGCCGATCAGGGTTCCGTCCTTGGCGTAGCAGTGGACGCCCTCGGCGGTGCTCGTCCAGATGCGGCCCTCGGTGTCGATGCGGAAGCCGTCGAACAGGCCGGAGGTCGACTCGGCGAAGATCTCGCCGCCTTTCAGCGACTTGCCGTTCGATCCGACCGTGAAGCGGCGGATATGGCGCGGGCCGTTCTCGACATGGGTGGCGCCGGTATCGACGATGTAGAGGAGCTTCTCGTCGGGCGAGAAGGCGATGCCGTTCGGGCGGACCATGTCGTCGACGACACGGTCGACCGCCTTCGTCCTCGGGTCGATGCGGTAGACGTGGCAGCCGTCGATCTCCTGCTTCTGCCTGTCGCCCTCGTAGTCGGCATCGATGCCGTAGGCGGGATCGGTGAACCAGATCGAGCCGTCCGATTTGACGACGACGTCGTTCGGCGAATTGAGGCGCTTGCCCTGCCATTTGTCGGCAAGCACGGTAACCGAGCCGTCGAACTCGGTGCGGGTGACGCGGCGGGTAAGGTGCTCGCAGGTGACGAGCCGGCCCTCGTTGTCGACGGTGTTGCCGTTGGAATTGTTGGAGCGGTCGCGGAAGACGCCGGTGTTTCCGTTCGCCTCGTCGTACCGCATCATTCGGTTGTTGGGGATGTCGGACCAGATGAGGTAGCGGCCGGCGCCGAACCAGGCGGGACCCTCGCACCAGCGGCCGCCGGTCCAGATTCTCTCCACCCGGACGTGACCGGCGTAGAGTTCGGCGAAACGCTTGTCGAGGACGACGATGTCGGTCCCTTCAATCTGCCCGTACCACATGCTCCCGTTTCCCCCGGATGGCGGTTGACGCTTTTTCGTACTGATAAGCATTTCCGCGGCGTGGCGCTAGCGGCGGCGGTCCCAGACCTCGGGGTTGAGAAACGCGGCCGGCTTGCGGCCGGCGAACACGTCGATGACGATGTCGGCCGAGGCGACGGCGAGATTGCGCGCGGCCTCGACACTGTTGCCGGCGGTGTGGGGCGAGAGCACGACGTTGGGCGCGGTCAGGATCGGGCTGCCCAGCGCGGGCGGCTCGACTTCGAGCACGTCGAGCCCGGCGCCATAAATGCGGCCTTCGCGGAGGGCGTCGGCAAGCGCCAGCTCGTCGACGAGCGAGCCGCGGGCGGCGTTGATCAGGATCGCGGTCGGCTTCATCGTACGGAGCTGTTCGCGGCCGATGATGTGGCGGGTCGCCGGCGTCAGCGGCAGGTGGAGCGAGACGACGTCGGCGGCGGCGAGCAGGTCGGCGAGATGCGCGACCTTTTCCGCGCCGCGATCCCTGACCGCCGCCTCCTGCAGCACGGGATCGTAGGCGAGCACCTTCATGCCGAAGCCGCCGGCGCAGATCCGGGCGACGCGGGCGCCGATATTGCCGATGCCGAGAAGGCCGAGGGTGCGGCCGCCGAGCTGCTCGAACTGGAGGTTGAAGCGCTCGGCGTAGCGGCCCGACGTCACCAGGCGATGAACGTCGGGGACGCGGCGGAGCACGGCGAGCATCATCGCCACCGTCGCTTCGGCCACTGCGTCGGCATTGCCGCCGGGGACGCTGCCGACAACGATGCCGCGCTCGGTCGCGGCGGGAATGTCGATATTGTCGACGCCGGCGCCGTGCTTGGCGATGACCTTGAGGCGCGGCGCAGCGTCCAAGCTCGCCGCGTCGATGCCGAGGTTGCGGACGATCACCGCATCGGCGGCGGCGAAGGAGCGGGCGGTGGCGGCGTCGTCGCGCGCCGCAGGCGCGTCGATCTCGAAGGCGCCGCCGAGACGGGCAAGACCATCCGCGTGGATCGCGTCGGGGATGTAAACGCGGGGGCGCATCATGCCGCGTTCGCCGCAATGAACGGCCCGTGATATCGAGGCGCAAACAGGGAGACGCGCCCATGCCGCATATTATCGTGGAGTATTCGGACAACCTCGAGCGGGCGATGGATATCCGCCGGCTCATCGACGATATCCACCAGAGCGTGGTGAAGTCCGGGCTGTTCGACCTCGCCGCGATCCGCACCCGCGCGATGCCGCGGAGCGTCTATCGCATCGCCGACGGGAAACCGGAAAATGCGTTCATCCACGTCATCGCGCGGATCAGGCAGGGCCGTTCGGTCGAAGACCGCAAGCGCCTCGGCACGATGGTCCTCGAGACGGCGAAGGCCGCGGTGGCGAAGCTTCCGTCGCCGCCGCCAATCGGCTTCACCGTCGAGGTGATCGAGATGGAGGAGGAGATGCTCTTCCGCCACATGACCCTCAAGGTGGCCTAGCGGCGGCCTTTGCCGCGGATCGCGGAAAGCGTCGCCGAGGTGGAAATCTGCTCCGCCTCGAACTTCACATGCAGGATCGAGGGCCTGCCCGAGGCAATTGCGCGCTCGAAGGCGGGCGCGAATTCATCGGTGGTCGCGACCGTCTCGCCGTGCCCGCCGCAGGCACGGGCGAGCGCCGCGAAGTCCGGATTGACCAGGTCGGTGGCGATGGTGCGGCCGGGATAGTCGCGCTCCTGGTGCATGCGGATGGTGCCGTGGATGCCGTTGTCGACGAGGACGACGACGACCGCGGCCCGCTCCTGCACGGCGGTGGCAAATTCCTGGCTGGTCAGTTGAAAGCAGCCATCGCCGGCAAAGGCGACGACCAACCGCTCGGGGAAGCGGAGCTTGGCTGCGATCGCGGCGGGGAGGCCGTAGCCCATCGTGCCTGAGGTCGGCGCCAACTGGGTTTTGTAGCGGCGGAAGCGGAAGAAGCGGTGGAGCCAGCCGCTGTAATTGCCGGCGCCGTTGGTGAGGATGGCGTCGTCGGGCAGGCGCTGGCGGAGCCACCTGACCACCTGGCCGAGCTGCACCGCGGTCGGATAGGGCTTCGGCGTCGACCAGGACTTGTAGGCCTCGTTGGCGGCCTTCGTTTCAGCCGTCCAGGCGATGTCGCGATGCGGCGGCTGCATGCCCTCCAGCGCCGCAACGAAGGCGATGGGGCTCGCATGGATGGCGAGCGTCGCGCGGTAGAGCCGGCCGAGCTCCTCGGCGCCGGGATGGACGTGGACCAGCGCCTGGCGCGGCTCGGGGATGTCGATGAGGGTATAGCCGGAGGAGGGCATCTCGCTCATCCGCCCGCCGATGAGGAGGAGCACGTCGGCGTCCTTGACCCTCCCGGCCAGCGCCGGATTGATGCCGATGCCGACGTCGCCGGCATAGTTCGGGTGATCGTGGTCGAAGAGGCCCTGGCGGCGGAGTGAAACCCCGACCGGCAGGTTGAAGCGCTCGGCGAAGCGGCGGAAGCCGGCGACCGCGCTCTCGTTCCAGCGCGAGCCGCCGAGGATGACGAAGGGGCGTTTTGCCGCCCACAGCATCTTCTGGAGCTGGGCCATTTGCGTCAGGCCGGGATGGGTCTCGACCGGGACGAAGGGCTCGGCGTCCGGCACGTTGACGCTGTCGCGGAGCATGTCCTCGGGGAGCGAGAGGACCACCGGACCGGGCCGGCCGGACATGGCGGTATGCATGGCGCGGGCGAAGATTTCCGGGATGCGGCGGGCGTCGTCGATCTCCTCGACCCATTTCGCCACCTCGCCGAAGAAGGGCTTCGCGTCGATCTCCTGGAAGGCCTCGCGCCCGCGCATGGCGCGGCCGACCTGGCCGAGGAGCAGGATCATCGGGGTCGAGTCCTGACGCCCGATATGGAGGCCGGCACTGGCATTGGCGGCGCCGGGGCCGCGCGTCGCGATGACGATACCAGGCCGGCCGGTGAGCTTGCCCCAGGCCTCGGCCATCATCGCGGCGCCGCCTTCCTGGCGCGCCATGGTCACCTTCACGGGCGAGTCGTAGAGCCCGTCGAGGAGGGCGAGGTAGGACTCGCCGGGGACGAGGAAGACGCGCTCGATGCCGTTCCGCGCCAGCGCGTCGGCGAGGATGCGGCCGCCGGTCCGCGGATGCCCGGACTCGCTCATGTTCGATCCGTCCTCGCCCGATCGTGCCCGCGCTACGCTTTGCCGTCTTCGTTGAGTTTCCGCAACTGGGCGACGCCGCTGTCCGGCCCGTCGAAAACGCGCGAGCAGGCATTCTCGATATGGCGGCGCATTGCCGCGCGCGCGGCGTCGCGGTCGCCGGCCTCGATCGCCTCGAACATGGCAACATGCTCGGCCTGCACGGTGAGGAGATGCTGCATCGGCCGGCGGATCGCGAGGCTCCGGGCGAGGTTGACGGCGAACTCGAGCGGCGTGCGCATCGCCTGCATCACGGCTTCGAAGAATTCGTTGCCGGAGGCGCGGGCGACGGCGAAATGAAACTCGATATCGGGCGTCATGCCGACGATGCCTTCCTGGATCGCGGCCTGCATGCGGCCGAGCGCGTCGCGCATGACGGAGATCATTTCGGGCGTGCGGTTCTGCGCCGCGTAGTAGGCGGCGTCGCCCTCGACGCTGACTCGGAACTCGTAGCACTTGCGGACCTGGGCAAGGCTGTTGAGTGGGCCGAAATCCAGGGTGGCGGGGGCTGTCAGGACGCGGTCGGCGCGCTTCTGCACGTAGCTGCCGGAGCCTTTCCGGGAGACAATGATCCCGGTGACGCGCAGCCGCGACAAAGCTTCGCGGATGACCGGCCGGGAAACCCCGAAACGGACCGCCAGTTCGCTCTCGGCGGGGAGGCGCGCGCCCTCGCCGAACTCGCCACGCTCGATCAGCGCCGCCATCCGTTGGGCTAGCTGATCGCCGAGCCGGGCAGAGGGCGGCAGGCCCCAATCGGCTGAATCCGCTGGCGAAACTGCTTCGGCTACTTGTCTGACAGGTCCTGGCTGCATTTCCCCGCCTCGTTCTGTCCGATTGCCCGCAAGTCCTAGACTTCTGCCTTGTCCCAGCAGTTGGTGCCTGGCCGCGAGGTGCAAAATCAGATTGACAAGTTTACTGAATTCCTTACGCTTACGCCAGTGCTGCCGTAGAGCGCAACGATCTTTTCGTTCTGCAAACGGCGTACCGGAACGCAAGCGAGGCCTCGCCGGCGGCGGAGCCTTTGCCGTCTTCCAGGGCACGGCCCTGAAGATGAACCGCAGCCCGACAGCATCAACGCGGGGTGGCGGACGGCGAAGCGACCGGAGGGTGGGAGGTACGCGTGGAGGCCGATCGCCAGACGATCGCCGCAGGCGGGGCGGGGGAAGCCGTTTCGGCGAAACCGGCCGCAACGCACCTGCTCGCCGTCGAGGGCATCTCCAAGCATTTCGGCGGCACCCAGGCGCTCGACCGCGTCGGCATGTATCTCGACGGCGGCGAGATCGTCGCGCTCCTTGGCGAGAACGGCGCCGGCAAGTCGACGCTGATCAAGATTCTCGCCGGCGTCTATTCGCTCGACGAAGGCAGCGTCACCTATCGCGGCGCCGACGCGGCGCGAAATCTCCGCCGGCTGCCGATTGCCTTCATCCACCAGGACCTCGGCCTCATCGAGTGGATGACGGTCGCCGAGAACATCTGCCTGACGCTCGGCTATCCGCGCCGGGCCGGCATGGTCGACTGGAACGCGGCGCGGCGGCGGGCGGCCAAGGCGCTCGAGCAGCTCGGCGCCGACATCGACCCGGACGTGCGCATCCAGACGCTCAGCCGCACCGAGAAATCGCTGGTCGCGATCGCCCGGGCGCTCGCCGCCGAGGCGGAGGTTCTGGTCCTCGACGAACCGACGGCGAGCCTTCCCGCCGACGAGGTGGCGCGGCTGTTCACGGCGCTCCGCCGGCTGCGCGACCGCGGCGTCGGCATGATCTACGTCTCGCACCGGCTCGACGAAGTATTCGACATCGCCGACCGCATGGTGGTGCTCCGCGACGGGAAGGTGGCGGGCGAACGCCGGGTCGCCGGGACGACGCCGGACGAGGTGATCCTGCTCATCGTCGGGCGCGAACCGTCGCAGGTCTTCCGCCGCCCGGCGCAGCGCGAGGGCGTGGCGCGGCTCCACCTGGAAGCACTCACGGTCGAGGGCGTCGGGCCGGTCGACTGCGCCATCCATGCCGGCGAAGTGGTCGGTCTGGTCGGGCTGCGCGGCGCCGGCCAGGAAATCATCGGACGCGCGCTCTTCGGCCTCGTGCCGATCACCGGCGGCCGCGCCGTCCTCGACGGCAAGACGATCAGGCCGTCCTCGCCGCGCGATTCGATGGCGGCGGGGATCAACCTCGTCTGCGCCGACCGGGTCGGGGAGTCGGTGATGCCGAACCTGACGGTGCGCGAGAACCTCTTCCTCAATCCGCTCGCCGCCGGCCGCCGGATGCTCTCCTACCTCGCGCCGGGGCAGGAGAACCGCGCCTCGCTCGAACTCGGCCAGAAGGTCGGGCTCCGGCCGAACGACCCCGGCCTCGCGATCGAGCTTCTCTCGGGCGGCAACCAGCAGAAGGTGGTGGTCGGACGCTGGCTCTTCCTCGAGAGCAAGGTCTACATTTTCGAGGACCCGACCGCCGGCGTCGACGTCGGCGCCAAGGCGGAGATCTACCGCCTCTTCGACGTGGCCCTGCAGGCGGGCGCGGCAATCGTCATTGTCTCCACCGATTTCGAGGAAGTCGCCAAGGTCTGCCACCGGGCGCTGGTCTTCGACCGCGGCCGGGTGGTCGCCGAACTCGCCGCGGAGGACCTGTCGGTCGAGAACCTTCTCGGGGCCGCCTCGGCCCGGATCGGTCGCGGCCTCCACGAATCGTCGCCGAGCAACCGAAAAGCGGCGGGCCATGCAGTCCATTAAATCGAACGCGCTCGAGCCCACCCGGAACGAAATGCGCGGGCTGCCATGGTGGCAGCAGGCCGGACGGCTGCTGCCGGTCTACGGCCTGCCGATCATCACGATCCTGCTCATCATCTTCTTCTCGCTTCTCCTCCCCGACACGTTCCCGACCTTCCTCAACTTCCATTCGATCCTTTCCGACAAGGCGATCATCGCGCTGCTCTCGCTCGCCGCGACGCTGCCGATGATGGCCGGCCGCATCGACCTCACGGTCGGGTTTGGCATCGTCATGTGGCACATCCTCGCCATGTGGCTCGTCACCAAGACGGGCATCCCGTGGCCGATCGCGATTCTCCTCGTCATCGCGGCGGCGGCCGTGGTCGGGCTCGTCAACGGCCTCCTCGTCGAGGTGGCGCAGATCGACTCGTTCATCGCCACGCTCGGCACCGGCACGATGCTCTATGCCGGGGCGCTTTGGCTGACCGACGGCCGCCAGATCATCGGCTCGCTGCCGCAGGGCTTCATCGGGCTCAACACCACCGACATCGTCGGCGTGCCGCTGCCGGCGGTGTTCGTGGTGGTCCTCGCGATCGTGCTGTGGATCGTCAGCGAGCGCCTGCCGATCGGCCGGCACGTCTATGCGATCGGCGCCAACGAGAAGGCGGCGGCCCTCAACGGCATCCCGGTGCGGACCTACATCATCGGAGTCTTCGTCGCCTCGGGCCTGATCGCCGGGTTCGCCGGCTGCGTGCTCGCCGCCAAGCTCCGCATCGGGCAGGCCAATGTCGGCCTCGACTATCTCCTGCCGGCGCTGGTCGGCGCCTTCCTCGGCACGACCACGATCAAGCCCGGCCGCGTCAACGTCTGGGGGACGATGTTCGGCGTCATCATCCTCGCAGTCGGCATTTCCGGCATCCAGCAATTCGGCGCCGGCTTCTTCGTGACCCCGCTCTTCAATGGCGTGACCCTCGTCGTCTCGATCGCGCTCGCTGCCTTCGCGCAGCGCCGGCGCGCAGCGACCAAGGTGGCGCGCACCGAACTGGAGACGAACTGAGCCGGGCCTGGCCCGAGCGGACTGAAGGCGGCGACGCCAGCGTCGCCGAAATAAAGCCGGAGAGACCGGCCTGTCGGGCGCGCCCCGCCCGCCAGAGTATCAACGGGAGAGAGCGCATGCTGAAATCACGCATTCTGACCGGAACCCTGCTCGCTTCGGCGGCGGCGTTCGGGTTCAGCGTCGTCGCCGCGCAGGCGGATGACGCGGCCGACATGCAGGCGGCCAAGGACTACATCGCCAAGGCCTCGGCGCCGGTGACCGAATGGACCGGGCCGACGAGCGGCCCCAAGGCGCAGGGCAAGAAGCTCATCGTCTATGCCTCGGCCGACCAGCGCAACGGCGGTGCCAGCGGCGTCGGCGACGGCGCGGCGGAAGCGGCCAAGGCGATCGGCTGGGACTTCCGCGTCCTTGACGGCCAGGGCTCGGTCCCCGGCCGCACCTCGGCGCTCACCCAGGCGATCGCGCTGAAGCCGGACGGCATCATCCTCGGCACAATCGATGCCGCCGAACAGGCGCCGATGATCGAGCAGGCGGTGGCGGCCGGCATCAAGGTCGTCGGCTGGCACTCCGGCGCGGCCCCCGGCAAGATCGACGGCGTCCCCGGCGTCTTCACCAACATCACCACCGATCCGCTCGAAGTCGCCAAGGCTTCCGGCCTCTACGCGGTGGTCGATTCCGGCGGCAAGGCTAACGTGATCCTGTTCACCGACTCGATCTACGCGATCGCCACCGCCAAGACCAACGCCGAGAAGGCGGCGGTCGAGACCTGCAAGACCTGCAAAGTCCTCGAAGTGGTCGACACCCCGATCGGCGAACTGGCCAACAACATGGGCCAGATCACGACCTCGCTGCTCTCGAAGTACGGCAAGGACTGGACCTACTCGATCGCGGTCAACGACCTCTACTTCGACTTCGCGGCGCCCTCGCTGCAGGCCGCGGGCGTCGATCCGGCGAGCGGCTATCCGCGGCAGATCGCGGCCGGCGACGGCTCGGTTCCGGCCTTCCAGCGCATCCGCGACAAGCAGTTCCAGCTCGCCACTGTCGCCGAGCCGCTCAACCTGCACGGCTGGCAGACCATCGACGAACTGAACCGCGCGTTCGCGGGCGAGGCTCCCTCGGGCTACGTCGCGCCGGTGCACCTGTTCGTCAATGCCAACATCGACAAGGACGGCGGCGACAAGAACAGCTTCGACCCGGGCAACGGCTATCGCGACCAGTACAAGAAGATCTGGGGCGTGAAGTAGTCCGAGCGAATAGAGAGTAGCGAGTAGCGAACAGAACCATTCGCTATTCGCTACTTCGCTATTCGCTTATCGAGCGAAATTCCGGAGTAGAGACAATGGCGACCACCGACCTGCCCAAGCCCGATTATTCCATGAACACCCGCCTCGTCGGCTACAGCGACCAGGGCGGCTACTGCGACGGCGTGCAGATCATGGTCCACAAGGGCTACGCCTATATCGGCCACATATTCTCCAAGGGCTTCTCGGTGATCGACGTGCGCGATCCGGCGAACCCGAAAGTGGTGAAGCGGGTGGCGGCGCCGCCCAACACATGGACGCTGCACCTGCAGGTGGCGGGCGACCTGCTCCTCGTCATCCACAACAAGGACATGTTCGCGCAGCCGGAACTGGCGGACGAGAAGAACTACTACAAGGGCTCGGTCGACCATCACGCCAAGGAGGAATCCGGCAAGCGCAACTGGTCGGCGGGGCTTGCGGTTTACGACGTGTCGAAGCCGGACGATCCGAAGCAGATCGGCTTCATGCCGGTCGAGGGCACCGGCCTCCACCGCCTCTGGTATGTCGGCGGACGCTGGGCCTACGCCTCGGCGCTCCTCGACGGCTTCTCGGACTACATCCTCATCACCATCGACATGGAGGACCCGAAGAAGCCGAAGCTGACCGGAAAATACTGGCTGCCGGGAATGAACGTCGCCGCCGGCGAGAAGGCCAACTGGCCGTCGAAGCAGGGCCGCTACGGCCTTCATCACGCGATCATCAACGACGACATCGCCTATTGCAGCTGGCGCGACGCCTGCCTGGCGGTGGTCGACGTCAAGGACAAGGCCAATCCGAAACTCATCGTCCATAAGTCTTGGGCGCCGCCCTTCGGCGGCGGGACTCACAACGCGCTGCCGCTCCCCGACCGCAATCTTCTCATCGTCGTCGACGAGACCGTGCTCGACAACCAGGAGGACGGGTTCAAGCCGATCTGGGTGTTTGACAACCAGGTGAAGTCGAACCCGATCTCGGTCGCGACCTTCCCGCCGCCGTCCGACAAGGACTACCTCAAGGTCGGCGGCCATTTCGGGCCGCACAACATCCACGAGAACCGGCCGGGCAGCTTCGTCAGCTCGGACATCATCTTCGCGACCTACCAGAATGCCGGGCTGCGCATCTACGACATCCGCGACCAGTTCCGGCCCAAGGAAGTCGCCGCCTTCGTGCCGCCGCCGCCGAAGAAGTGGGTCGACCCGCGCCCGAACCGGCCGGTCGTGCTCCACTCGGCCGATGTCTTCGTCGACAGGAACGGGCTCTGCTACGTGACCGACTTCTCCGCCGGTCTCTACATCGTCGAATACAAGGGGTGAGATGATCCTCCTCCGTGCACGGAGTGCACGGGGGAGGGGGCCATGCGAAGCATGGTGGAGGGGGCGGCCGCGGGGCACTGCCCTTCACCCGCCCCCTCCACCGCCTAAGGCGGTCCCCCTCCCCCGTAAACGGGGGAGGATGCAGCGCCCTTCGCCAAGGGATTGCCGCTATGCCGGAAGCGAATCTGACACCCAGCTACGCCAGGAACATGCGCCTCATCGGGCACAGCGATCAGGGCGGCCGCTCCGACGGCCAGCAGGTGATGGTCCATAACGGCTACGCCTATGTCGGCCACGTCTGCTCGAAGGGCTTCTCGGTGATCGACGTGCGCGACCCGAAGAACCCGAAGACGGTCAACTACATCGAGAACCCGCCGAACACCTGGAGCCTGCACATCCAGGTCCATGACGACCTGCTCCTCCAGGTCCACGGCCGCGACATGTTCACCCGGCCCGACATGGCCGACGAACGGAACTACTACAAGCCGAAGGCGGGCCGGCACGACACCGCGGCGAAGCCCGAAACGCGCAACTGGTCGGCGGGCATGGCCGTCTGGGACATATCGAGTCCGGAGCGGCCGAAGCAGATCGGCTTCATGCCGGTCGACGGCACCGGCATCCACCGCATCTGGTATGTCGGCGGGCGCTGGGCCTATGCCTCGGCGATGATCGACGGCTTCACCGACTACATCTTCATCACCATCGACATGAAGGACCCGACCAGCCCGGTGATCGCCGGGAAATACTGGCTGCCGGGGATGAACCTCGCCGCCGGCGAGGTGCCGAACTGGCCGCTGCCGACGGGGCGCTACGGGCTCCACCATGCGGTGGTGCATGACGACATCGCCTACGGCGCCTGGCGCGACGCATGCCTCGTCGTCATGGACGTGAAGGACAAGGCGAATCCGAAGCTCATCGTCCACAGGAACTGGTCGCCGCCCTTCGGCGGGGGCACGCATAACTGCCTGCCGCTGCCCGACCGCGACCTCCTGGTGGTTCTCGACGAGGCGGTGCTCGACGAGATGGAGGACGGGTTCAAGCCGATCTGGATCTTCGACAACCAGGTGAAGTCGAACCCGATCTCGATCTCGACCTTCCCGCTGCCCGACGACCGCGACTACATCGAGGTCGGCGGCCATTTCGGCCCGCACAACATCCACGAGAACCGGCCGGGCTCGTTCCAGAGTTCGAACCTCATCTTCGCGACCTACCAGAACGCCGGAGTGCGGGTCTACGACATCAGCGACAAGTTCCGGCCGAAGGAAGTCGGGGCCTGCGTCCCGCCGGCACCGAAGAAGCTGATGGATCCGCGGCCGAACCGGCCTGTGGTCCTCCACTCCGCCGACGTCTTCGTCGACAGGAACGGCATTTGCTACTGCTCCGACTGGAGCGGCGCCGGCCTCTACATCATGGAATATCTGGGGTGAGGCGCAAGCGGTCGTTGGGCCCGCCCGGCCGGGAAGGGCACGTCACCTCTCCCCGGTGGGGAGAGGTCGTGAGCCGGACGACAGTCCGGCGAGCGGGTGAGGGCGGCGTGGCCTCGCCGGAAAGGTCTCCGCCCCCTCACCCCGCTCGCCTAGGGTTCGCCTGCGGCTCACCAAGGCTCGCGGCCCTCTCCCCACCGGGGAGAGGGGGTGCCTCCCCTTCGGGGTCGAAGCCTGCCCGTTCGCGGCGACAGGGCGTGTGATGACCGGCCGCCACCGCGCTTTCGCGTTCGAACTGTTCGAGCCGACCAACAAGTCGATCGAGTGGCTCGCCGGGAAGGGCGTCGAACTGACCCTCGGCCGGCGGATGTGGGAGCCGTTCCGCCGCTTCTCCGAGGAGGAGTTCGTTGCGACGGCGCGCGGGCACCAGGGCCTGATGGGCGCGGGCGGCATCCGCATCACCGCGAAGATGATGGATGCGCTGCCGGAACTCCGCTGCATCTCGAAGTTCGGGATTGGCGTCGACACGATCGATGTCGATGCGGCGACCGCGCGCGGCATCCTCGTCGGCAACACGCCGGAAGAATCGCAGGTCACCACCGTCTGCGAGCACGCGATCGCGCTGATGCTGGCGCTCCGCAAGCGCCTCCTCGACTGGACGCCCGAGTTCATGCGTAAGGGCGGCTGGCGCGGCCTCATCCACTCGACCGCGATGCTCGGAACGACGGTCGGGATCGTCGGCCTCGGGCGCATCGGCCGCGGCGTCGCCGAGCGCCTCGGCGGGTGGGGCGTGCGGATTCTGGCCTGCGATCCGTTCGTCACCGAGGCGCCGCGGGGCGTGACCATGACCGACCTTGCGACGCTGCTCACCCAATCCGACACGATCACCCTCCATGCGACGCCGACGCCGGAGAACCGCAAGCTCATCGATGCGGCCGCGTTCGCGCGGATGAAGCCGGAGGCAATCCTCGTCAACACCGGACGCGGCTGGCTGGTGGATTATCCCGCCCTCCGCGACGCCTTGCGGGAACAGCGGATTGCCGGGGCGGCGCTCGATGTTTACGACGTCGAGCCGCCCGATCCCGCCGACCCGCTCTTCACCATGCCCAACGTGATCGCGACGCCGCACGTCGCGGCCTGGACCTTCGAGGGAATCCAAAACGTCGGCTGGCACGGGGCGCGCAACCTCTGGGCGATGCTGTCCGGGGAGGGTGTCGCCGACATCGTCAATCCCGAAGCCCGCCGCGTCCGCGCGCGGGCCTGAAACGAAAAAGGAAGATCGAAGGTGGAGCAAAGAGCCGGCATGACTGGCCCCGCGGTGCGGACGGGCTTTCCGGTTCCCGTGCTGGCGCTGACGGTATGCGCATTCTGCATCGGGACGGCCGAGTTCGTGGTGATGGGGCTGCTGCCCGACATCGCGCGCGACCTCGGCGTTTCGATCCCGCTCGCCGGACAACTGGTCACCGGCTACGCCCTCGGCGTCGTCATCGGCGCGCCGATCCTGGCGGTGGCGACCGGAAGGATGGAGCGGAAGCGCGTGCTCCTCCTCATGGTCGGGGTCTTCATCCTCGGCAATTTCATCTCGGCGATTGCGCCAAGCTACTTTCTCCTCCTCATCGCGCGCGTGCTTGCGGCATTCGCGCACGGCACGCTCTTCGGCGTCGGCGCGATCGTCGCCTCCGACCTGGTGCCGCCCAACCGCAAGGCGAGCGCCATCGGACTGATGTTCACCGGGCTGACGCTCGCCAACATTCTGGGCGTGCCGCTCGGCACGCTGGTCGGACAGGAACTGGGCTGGCGGACGACGTTCTGGGTGATCACCGGCCTCGGCGTGGTCGCGCTCTTTCCCGTCTGGCTGCTCATTCCGGAGATGCCGGCGCGGATGACGCGCGGCCTGGCGCACGAGTTCTCGGTGCTCCGGCGCCCGTCGGTCCTCCTCGCCATCGCAACGACGGTGTTCGCCTCGGCGAGCGTGTTCACCTTCTTCACCTATATCGTGCCGCTCCTCGAACAGGTGACGGGCTACGCGCCCTCCGACGTGACGCTGGTGCTGGTCATGATCGGCGTCGGGCTCACCATCGGCATCCAACTGGGCGGGCGGTACGCCGACCGCGGCCTGATGCGGGCGATGATCGTGACGCTCATGCTGCTGGCGGCAACGGTGACGCTGATCTCGCTCGCCGCGCACGACAAGGTGCTCGTCGCAATCGCGATCTTCCTCTGGGCGACGGCGGCCTTCTCGCCGGTCTCGGCGTTGCAGGCGCGCGTGGTCGAGAAGGCGACGGACGCACCGAACCTCGCCTCGACGCTCAACATCGGCGGGTTCAATCTCGGCAATGCCGGCGGGGCGCTGCTCGGCGGCATCGTCATCGATGCCGGCCTGCCGCTGGCGAGCGTGCCGCTCTTTGCGGCGCTGGTCGCGCTGGTTGCCGTGGCAACCGCGCTGATCGGCCGGCAGCGCGACCGCGCCGGGAAGTAGCCGCGGGCCGCCGCCGCGGGCTACGCCGCCGAGCCGCCGCGATTCCAGCCGCGGCCGGTGTCGCCGTAGGCTTCCCAGCCGTCGGCGGTGACCGCGACGGTGTCCTCGATCTTCACGAAGCCGCGCTTCGGGTGAAGGATGGTGGTCTCGATCGAGATCACCATGCCCTCTTCCAGCGGCAGGCCGGCATCGTAGTCGGGGTAGGGGACCGGTCCCTTCGAGGTCAGGCGCGGCGCCTCGTGGCTGATCAGGCCCATGCCGTGGGCGACGAATTCGAGCGAATTGCCGTGGCGGGAGCGCGAGACGAGGCCGTCGACCGCAGCGTAGATCTCGCTACCCTTGACGCCCGGACGGATGGGTTTCCGCGACGTCAGCTGAATCTCGTCGACCTCGGCGAGCAGATCCTTCAGCTCCTGGTCGGGCTCGCCCTGGATCGCCATCCGGCAGAGGTCGCCGATGTAACCCCGGTAGTTGCCGCCCGAATCGAGCGAGAGGATGTCGCCCTTCCCCCAGACCTGGTCGGTGGGGGCGCGGTTGAGGCTGGTCCCGCAGGTGATCAGGCAATAGTCGAAGTTGAGGCCGCGGTTCACCTCCTCGCGGCGGAGCGCCTCGACCAGCTCCCGCTTGGTCGAGCCCGGGCCGTGCTTCGACATCACCGCCAGCATCGAATCGACGACCAGTTCGGAGGCCTTCCTGAGGTAGCCGAGTTCCTCCTTCGTCTTGCGGGCGCGCAGCCGCTCGAGCGGGAACTTGGCCTCGACGAACTCGGCTGCGGGGAGGGCGGCGCGCAACTGGGCTTCCGCCTCGGCCGGCAGGAACGCCCGCTCGATCCCGATCCGCCCGGTGCGGCCGATCTTCTTCAGGTGGTCGATGGCGAGCTGGATCGATTCCGGCGTCGTGCGCCCGCGCGGGACCAACTCCATCCAGAAGGCGTCATTCTCGCGCTCGTATGCCTCCATCGGATGGCCGATGTAGAT
>DASRGK010000054.1:0-3453 GCA_035651055.1 Bauldia sp. | reverse complement strand
CGCAATTGCGATGCCGCCGCCGGTCGCTCATAACGATCCGGCTCACGGTTCAGTCCTGCTGGAGCCCCGATCTCGCTCCGGACAAATCTCTCGGCCTTCCAATCCGGCATGATTGATCGCATTCGCCCCATTCTCGTTACCGGCGGCGCCGGGTTCCTCGGCTCGCACCTCTGTGACCGGCTGATCGAGGCGGGCGCCGAGGTCATTTGTCTCGACAACCTCTTCACCGGCAGCCGCGCCAATCTCGCCGGACTGGAAGGCAATCCGCATTTCCGTTTCGTGCGCCACGATGTGACCGAGGCTTACGACGTTCCCGTCGGGCGGGTCTTCAACCTCGCCTGTCCGGCTTCGCCCGTCCATTACTGGGCCGACCCGGTGCGTACCGTGATGACCAGCGTTGCCGGCGCCGCAAACGCCCTCGAAGTCGCCCGTCGCTACGGCGCAACCGTCCTCCAGGCCTCGACCTCGGAAGTCTACGGCGACCCGCTCGTCGATCCGCAGCCGGAGAGCTACTGGGGCAACGTCAATCCGATCGGCCGCCGCGCCTGCTACGATGAAGGGAAACGCTGCGCCGAGACGCTTTTCTTCGACTACCGCCGCAGGTTCGGCAGCCCGATCAAGGTGGCGCGCATCTTCAATACTTACGGGCCGCGGATGCATCCGAACGACGGACGGGTGGTATCAAACTTCATCGTCCAGGCGCTGCTTGGACGGCAGCTGACCGTCCACGGCGACGGCGAGCAGACGCGCTCGTTCTGCTACGTCGACGATCTGGTCGACGGGCTGATCCGGCTGATGGACTCGCCGAACGATGTCACCGGCCCGATCAATCTCGGCAACCCGCACGAGATGACGGTGCGGGAACTGGCGCTGCTTGTCCTCGATCTCACCGGCAGCAAGTCGCGGCTGGTTGAGCGTCCGGGCCGCGACGACGACCCGCAGCAGCGCCGCCCCGACATCGCCAAGGCCCGGGACGTGCTCGGCTGGCACCCGCGTACCGATCTGCGCGACGGCCTCGCCCGCACCGTCGAATATTTCGACCGGCTGCTTGCCGACCCGGCCGTCCGCCAGTCCGTTACCGTCGAGTCCTGAGCTTGATCCTTGTCTTCGGTGCCGGCGGCCAGCTCGGACAGGAGCTGGCAATTTCGGCGGCGGCAACCCGCACACCGCTCACCGGCGTCGGCCGCGATGTCGACATAGCCGATCCGCGCATGGTCGCCGGCGCAATCGAGCGCACCGCGGCGAGCCTCGTCGTCAACGCCGCCGCCTTCACCCGCGTCGATGACGCGGAACGGGAGGTGGCGGCGGCGCATCGCGCCAACGTCGAGGGCCCGGCGGTGGTGGCGGCCGAAAGCGCGCGACGCGACATTCCGCTGATCCACATTTCGACCGACTATATTTTCGACGGCGAGAAGGGTGCGCCCTACCTCGAAGACGACGAGCCCAATCCGCTCAACCGTTACGGCGCGACCAAGCTTGCCGGCGAGATCGCCGTCAGGGAGACGCATCCCCGGCACCTGATCATCCGGAGCGGCTGGCTGTTCGGAGCGTACGGCAACAACTTCCTCGTCCGCTTTCTGGCGCGGGCCGGGCAGGGAGAGCGCCTCGGCGTCGTCGCCGATCGCCACGGTTCGCCGACCGCGGCCGTCGATCTCGCCGAGGCGATCCTGCGGATTGCCCCGACGCTGCAATCGGGGCGGACCGGCAGTCCCCGGGGGACGTACCATTTCGCCGGCAGCGAGCGGGCGACCTGGCATGAACTGGCGGCACACGCGCTTGCCCTCCGCGCCCGGCTGACGGGCCAGTCGCCGGAACTGGAAGCGATTTCCTCGTCGGCGCTGAAAGCCGCTGCACTCCGCCCGCGTGACGTCACGCTCGACAGCCGGCGATTCGCGGCGGCCTTCGGTTTCTCGGCGCGTCCCTGGCGGGAGGGCATCGAGCGCGCGGTGCGGCAGCTGGTCCGTTCCGGCTAGGCCCGCGCGGTTTACCCCACTCCGGCCCGGCGGGTTGTCTTTCCGCCCGACTTGCGGCACCTCTCACCCGTCCGCGAATTCTGCGGTCGCCTGTGGAAGAGACCGCCCGTGCCCCGTCCGCTCCGCAAAGCCGTTTTCCCGGTCGCCGGTCTCGGCACCCGCTTCCTGCCGGCCACGAAGGCCATGCCGAAGGAAATGCTTACCCTCGTCGACCGTCCGCTCATCGAATATGTGGTCAACGAGGCACGCGAGGCCGGCATCGAGCACTTCATCCTCGTCACCGGCCGCAACAAGTCGGTCATCGAGGATCATTTCGACATCCAGGTGGAGCTGGAGCAGACGCTCCGCGCCCGCGGCCGGCACGAAGCGCTGGAGGAGCTGGCGCGGTCGCTTCCCGAGGCCGGGCAGATGAGCTTCACGCGCCAGCAATCGCCGCTCGGCCTCGGCCATGCGATCTGGTGTGCGCGCGACCTCGTCGGCGACGAACCTTTCGCCGTGCTGCTGCCGGACATGATCATGCAGGGGAAGCCGGGGTGCCTCGCCCAGATGGTCGAGGTCTACGCCGAGACCGGCGGCAATCTCATCGCGATCGAGGAATGCGATCCGAGCGAGACCGGCCAGTACGGCATCGTCGGCCTTGGCGAGACGGTGGGCGGCGCCGTCCGCATTACCTCGATGGTCGAGAAACCGCCGCCCGCTTCCGCACCGTCCAACCTCTACATCAACGGCCGCTACATCCTCCAGCCCGGCATCTTCCGTTACCTTGGCGAAAAACGGCGCGGGGCGGGGGGCGAGATCCAGTTGACCGATGCGATGATCGCACTCTCCGCCGACGAGCCGTTCTACGGCTACCAGTTTCGCGGCCGGACGTTTGACTGCGGGTCGAAGCTCGGCTTCCTCGTCGCCAACGTCGCGTTCGCGCTCGCCCGGCCGGACCTTGCGGGCTTCGCGGAGGAACTCCTCGCGCTGCTGCCGCCGGAGGGAGCCGTCGGCGGAGGATGAGCGGCCACGGCATCGTCATCATCGGCGGCGGCCATGGCGGCTCGCAGGCCGCGGCGACATTGCGCGCCGAGGGCTATGACGGGCGCGTCACCCTGGTCAGCGCCGAGGTCGAGGTGCCCTACCAGCGGCCGCCGCTGTCCAAGGCGTTCCTCAAGGACCCGACGCACGCTCTCCTGCCGCTCCGCCCGCAGTCCTTCTACGAGAAGCAGAACATCGACTTGCGCCTGCTGACCGAGGCGCGCGCGATCGACCTCGCGGCGGGCGAGGTCAGGCTGGACGACGGCTCGGCGCTGCCCTTCGACGGCCTCGTCCTTGCCACCGGGGCGCGGCCGCGGATTCCGCCGATCGCCGGGGCCAGTCTTGACGGCGTCCTCCCGCTCCGCACCGCCGAGGACGCGCGGCGCATCCGCGACCGGCTGCATGGGGCCACCGATGTGGTCGTGGTCGGCGGCGGCTTCATCGGCCTCGAAATCGCCGG
>DASRGK010000053.1:0-16052 GCA_035651055.1 Bauldia sp. | reverse complement strand
GCGGTTCTTTCCCCAGGCCGGCAGGAGCGGGACCTGCTGCTGGACGATCGCGTTGGTCGGCACCCAGTGTGCCGGGCCCGGGATCAGCTTGTAGTCGGGCGGAAAGCCCATGTTGACGATGGACGCGCCGCCATCGTCCTTGGCCCAGTCGAGGATATGGGCGGCAACCGCGGCGCCGAAGGCCGTGCTCCGCTCGACCACGTCGGCCGCCACCCCGTCGGAGGTCTGGGCGGCGAGCTTCTTCTCCAGCGCTTCCAGCGCCCGCTGCCCGGTCGGCCCGGTATTGTCGAACAGCTTCTTCATGACCGCCGACATGGCCGCTTCGAGGACGACCGCCTCGTCGTAGGCCGCCCCGGCCTGCCGTTGAGGTCCGGGCGTCAGGCGGTTCAGCTGGCCGGCAAGCGACTGCAGCTTCTCGGAGCCCGCGGCGACCGCCTCGAAAGCGGCAATGGCGAGATAGGCGAAGGTCCGGCTCGCCACTGGCGGCGTATAGGTCGGCGTGTGCCGGGTGAGCAGCAGGACCATCCGCGTCCAGCTGCTCTCGACATCCTGCGGGATGGCCGCGCCGGCAGCGGCTGCCGGCCAGCCGGCGCCGACCAGCATCGCCGCCGCAGCGATGGTCCCCCACCTTCGCATCGCGTCGAACATAGGAACTTCACCCCGCACTGGGCGCGGCCGTCCGCGCCGACCGGATCGCGGCTCCGCGCGTCTACGTCGCTCCTGCTGCCGCCGTTTGCGCTGGATGTGACGCGTCCCGAGCGGCCTTCGGCAATGTTCCGCTGATGATCATCGCGAGGACCTCGTCCTGCGTCACCTCGCTCGGGCGAACGGTTCCGACGATCCGCCCGGTCTTCATCACCGTGATCCGGTCGGAGAGGTCGAACACATCGTGGATTTCGTGGCTGATCAGAAAGATGCCGATGCCCTCTTTCTTCAGCTGGCGGATGAGGTCGCGGACCTGCTTTGCCTCGAGCGGCCCAAGCGCCGCCGTCGGCTCGTCCATGATCAGGATGCGCGCGTTGAAATGGATCGCCCGGGCGATGGCGACCGACTGGCGCTGGCCGCCGGAGAGCGTCACTACCGGGTTCTTGAAGCGCACGAATGCCGGGTTGAGCCGGCCCATCACCTTGCGGGTCGCCGCCTCCATCGCCACGTCGTCGAGGGTACCAATTGCGGTGAGTAGTTCGCGCCCGAGGAACATGTTCGATGCGGCATCGATGTTGTCGGCAAGCGCTAGCGTCTGGTAGATCGTCTCGATGCCGAGGTTCTTGGCGTCGCGCGGATTGTTGATCACCACCGGTTTGCCGTCGATGAACACCTCGCCCGAATCGCGCTTCTGCGCGCCGGAAAGCACCTTCATCAACGTCGACTTGCCGGCGCCGTTGCCGCCGACTAGCGCCATGACCTCCCCGGCATAGACGTTGATCGAGGCGCGCTCGACGGCGTGGATGCCGCCGAACGAGACCGAGATGTCGCGCATCTCGACGAGGGGAACTCCGCTTTCCGCCATTTCCTCCCGCCTTCCTCCCCGCTCAGGCCGTCTTGCGCCGGTAGAACGTGTCGATGCCGACGGCGACTACCAGCACTATGCCGATGATCACGTTCTGCAAGGGCGTGTCGATGCCGAGCAGCTGCATGCCCGACTGCAGCGACTGCATGACGAGCGCGCCGAGCATGGCGCCGGAGATCGTGCCGATGCCGCCGGCAAAGGATGTCCCGCCGATCACCACCGCGGCGATCGTGTAGAGCTCGTTGCTGGTGCCGAGACCGTTGGTCGAGGCGTTGAGGCGGGCCGTCGCCACCACCGCGGCGATCGCACAGAGAACGCCCATCACGATGAACGTCTGCATGATCACCCAGCGGACATTGATGCCGCCGAGGATCGCCGCCTCGGGATTCCCGCCGATCGCAAAGACGTAGCGCCCGAAGCGCGTCCGCTTGGCGATGAAAGACATGCTGAGCGCCACCACGAGCGCGATCAGGACAGGGATGGAAATGCCGAACGAGATGTTAAGGACATCGTTCTCCGGCCACGGAATGTTGTGCGCCTCGGCGTAGGCTCTCGCGAGGTTGATCGGCATGTAATACGTGTTGAGCACGGCAATGGCCCCGATCACGGTCGCGCAACCGACAACCGAAAGCACAACCTCGGCCCAGATCGGACGGAGGGGGAAGTTGAAACGCCGCCGCTGCCGCCGTGAGCTGAGGATGGTGGCGACGATGCCGATGCAGGCGACAACGCCGACAACCCAGCTCGCAGTTGCGCCGATGTTTCCGTCCGCGCCGCCGCCGAAGAGCTGGTAGGTGGGGTCCATCGGCGCCACGGTTCGGCCGGTGGTAACGAGGTACGCCGCGCCGCGCCAGACGAGGAGGCCGGCCAGGGTGACGATGAACGACGGCACCTGCAGGTAGGAAATGACGAAGCCGTGCACGCCGCCGATGACGACGCCGAGGGCGAGCCCGACGACGATGGCGATCAGCCAGGTGAAGGGTACCGGCCCGTCGGCGAGATACGGAAGAATCTCGGCCTGCAGAACGCCCATGATCATGCCGATGAAACCGAGCACCGAACCGATCGACAGGTCGATGTTGCGCGACACGATGATCAGCACCATGCCGTTCGCCATGATGGCGATCGTTGCCGTCTGAACCGACAGGTTCCAGAGGTTGCGCGGGCTGAGGAAGAGGCCGCCGCTGGCAATGTCGAAGCCGAACCAGGTCACGGCCAGGGCGATCAGCATGCCGAGAAGGCGAACGTCGACCTCGGTTGCCGCCAGGAAGCCTCGCACCACGCCCACGCGCGGCAATTGAGCTGGCGCAGGCGCCGCGCCTGTGGCTTCAGCCGCCATCCCGCTAGTTCCCCCACTTCTCGGCCCGCCCGGAGCCGATATTTCTCTTGCCTTCTCAACTCAAGCCCGCGCCGCCTCTCCGGCGGCGCGGGCCTATTTTCGGGAGACCTGTAGCCGCCCCCGGTCCGCTGCCTACATGCAGGCCTTCACGCCACCGGTGACGCCCTTGCAGGCGACATCTTTGGCGATCCAGCCGGCCTTGATCACGTCGCCCAGGTTGGCCTTGGTGATCGGGGTCGGCGTCAGGAAGATCGCGTTCATCTCGACCTTCTTCGGGCCGCCGCTGAACTTCACCGCGCCCTTGATCTTTGCGGGAGCCTTGCCGCTGGCGAGGGCGAGGGCAGTCTCCGCCGCCACCTTGCCGAGCTCACGGGCGTCCTTCCAGATCGACACGGTCTGCTGCCCGAGGGCAACGCGGTTGAGGGCGGCGAGATCGCCGTCCTGACCGGAAAGCGGAACCTTGCCGAGCAGGCCCTGTGCCGCGAGCGCTGCCGCGACGCCGGTTGCCATGCCGTCGTTTTCCGAGATGACCGCATCGACCTTGTTGGCGTTCGCGGTGAGGATCTGCTCCATCTCCTTCTGGGCGTTTTCCGTCGCCCAGTTGTCGGTGTAGGTCTCACCGACGATCTTGATGGCGCCGCTCTTCACGGCCTTGCCGATCACCTCTTCGATGCCGGCGCGCAGGAAGTCGGCGTTCGGATCGGCCGAGTTGCCCTTGATGATCGCGTAGTTGCCCTTCGGAACCGCGGCGAAGATCGCCTTGGCCATGAGGCTGCCGACGCCCTTGTTGTCGAAGGTGATGTAGAAGGCGCTCGGGTTCTCGAAGAGGCGGTCATAGGCGATGACCGGAATGCCCGCGTCCTGCGCCTTCTTGACTGCCGGCAGGATCGCGTCCTGGTCCTGCGCCAGGATGATGATGGCGTTGGCGCCCTGCGAGATCAGGTTTTCGATGTCGGAAGCCTGCTTCTCGGCCGAGGACTGTGCGTCGGTCGAGATATACTTGGCGCCGGCCTTGTCGAGGACGGCCTTGATCGCCGGCTCGTCCCACTTGCCCCAGCGCTCTTCCTGGTGGTTGTTCCAGGATACGCCGACGGTGATGTTTGCTGCGGCAGCGATGCCGGCCGAGAGGGCCAGCCCGCCGACGGCAAGAATGGAAACTAGGATCTTCCGCAATTAAACCTCCCTTGTGGTGAAGCGGAACCATATAGCAAAGCAACTATATCAGTCGCGGTGAAAAGCCGACGGCCAGACTGACGCACGCCCCTCATCGGCCTCCGGCCTTGGTTTTGAGACCTCGGCCTAGATGAAAAGTCGCGGCTGGATGCGCCGGGCTGGCATCGGGTTTGCACCTCCACCCGCGGCCAGGACGATCGCGGGAGGCGAGCGCTGAGAGCCGAAAGGCTTCCCCGCGCTCCCATGCTCTATGCCTCCTTTGGTGCGGTCGCAATATGAGGTAGGTCAATGCCCCGCCGATTCTACCGTCCGGAAGCCATGACCAGTAGAGGCGTGATCTGATGAACGAGGCCGTCACCTCACTGCCGCGGGCCGCGGGCGCCGACGCTTTGCGGGCGGAGATTCTGGAGAAACTGACCTATGCGATGGGCAAGGATCCGATCGTTGCCCGCGACTATGACTGGCTTGCCGCCACGATTCTTGCGGTGCGCGACCACGCCATCGACCGCTGGATGAATTCGACCCGCGGCGCCTACCGCACCGGCGCCAAGCGGGTCTATTACCTGTCGCTCGAGTTCCTGATCGGGCGGCTCCTCCGCGACACGATGTCCAACCTCGGGTTGGTGGAGGACGTCCGCGCCGCCCTGGCAAGCCTCGGCGTCGACCTCGACGCGATTGCCCAGCTCGAACCCGACGCCGCGCTCGGCAATGGCGGTCTCGGCCGCCTCGCCGCCTGCTTCATGGAAAGCATGGCCACGGTCGACATCCCCGCCTACGGCTACGGCATCCGCTATGTCCACGGCCTCTTCCGCCAGGAGATTCGCGACGGCAACCAGGTCGAGCTGCCCGAGGAATGGCTCTCGCACGGCAACCTCTGGGAGTTCGAGCGCCGCGAGGCGGCTTACGAGATCGGCTTCGGCGGGATGGTCGATCACGGGCCGGGCGACTCCGCCACGGCGCCCGTCTGGCACCCGCAGGAGAAGTTCCTGGCGGTCGCCCACGACACCGCGATCGTCGGCTGGCGCGGCAGGCGCGTCAACACGCTCCGCCTCTGGGCCTCCCAGGCGCTCGACCCGATCCAGCTCGAAGCCTTCAACCGCGGCGACTATGTCGGGGCGCTTGCCGACCGCACCCGCGCCGAGACCATCACCCGCGTCCTCTATCCCGCCGACTCGACCCCGGCCGGGCAGGAGCTTCGGCTGCGCCAGGAGTATTTCTTCGTTTCGGCCTCGCTGCAGGATCTCGTCCGCCGCCACAAGCAGCAGTTCGGCACGCTCGCAAACCTTGCCGACAAGGTCGCGATCCAGATGAACGACACGCACCCGTCGATCGCGGTGGCTGAGCTGATGCGGCTGCTCGTCGACGTGCACGGGGTCGAGTGGGGCGAGGCCTGGAAGATCACCCAGGCGACCCTCGCCTATACCAACCACACGCTTCTGCCGGAGGCGCTGGAGAGCTGGCCGGTTGCGCTCTTCGAGCGCCTGCTGCCGCGCCACATGCAGATCATCTACGAGATCAACGGCATCCTCCTCCAGGAAGCCCGCAAGCGCCTCGGCGACGATATCGGCCTTCTCGCCGCCGTCTCGCTCATCGACGAGCACGGCGGGCGCCGCGTCCGCATGGGCCAGCTCGCCTTCGTCGGCTCGCACAAGGTCAACGGCGTCTCGGCGCTCCACACCGAGCTGATGAAGACGACGGTGTTCAGCAACTTCCACCGCCTCTATCCGGACCGGATCACCAACAAGACCAACGGCATCACGCCGCGCCGCTGGATGATGCAGGCCAATCCCGGCCTCACCGCCCTCGTCAGCGATGCGATCGGGGAAGGGTTCCTCGATGATTTCGACAAGCTCTCCGGCCTCAACCGCTTCGCGGCCGATGCCGGCTTCCGTCAGCGCTTCGCGGCGGTGAAGCGCGCCAACAAGGACCGGTTGGCGAGGGCGATCCGCGAACGCATCGGCGTCACCGTCTCGCCGGACGCGCTCTTCGACGTCCAGATCAAGCGCATCCACGAATACAAGCGCCAGCTCCTCAACCTTCTCGAGACGGTGGCGCTCTACAATGCCATGCGCGTGCATCCCGAGCGGGACTGGGTGCCGCGCGTGAAAATATTCGCCGGCAAGGCGGCGGCGACCTACTGGACGGCGAAGATGATCATCAAGCTGATCAACGACGTCGCCCGCACGATCAACCACGATCCGGCGGTGCATAACCTCCTCAAGGTCGCGTTCATCCCCAACTACAATGTCAGCCTCGCCGAGATGATCGTCCCGGCGAGCGACCTTTCCGAGCAGATTTCGACTGCCGGCATGGAGGCGTCCGGCACCGGCAACATGAAGCTGTCGCTGAACGGGTCGGTGACCATCGGCACGCTCGACGGCGCCAACATCGAGATTCGCGACCGCGTCGGCGCCGACAACATCGTCATCTTCGGCCTCACCGCCGAGCAGATCGCCGAGCGCCGGCGGATCGGCCACAATCCGCGTTCGATCATCGCCGGCAACCCCGAGCTGCAGCAGGCCGTCGATGCGATTGCCTCGGGTTTGTTCTCCCCCGACGACCGCGGCCGCTACCGGGATCTGATCGATAATCTGATGACCACCGACTGGTTTCTGGTCACGGCCGACTTCGCCGATTACTTCGCCGCGCAGCGGAGGGTTGACGGCATCTGGAAAGAAGCGGCCCAATGGCAGACGATGGCAATCCGGAATACGGCCAACGTCGCATGGTTCTCCGCCGACCGCACCGTCACCGAGTACGCGCAGGAAATCTGGGGCGTACCTACTGCCTGAGCCCGGCATGATGCCGGCCGGAACGAATTCCGGCTGGCAGCTCGGCGACGGCGAGATCGCGGCGCTCGTTTCCGGAACCCACGACAACCCGTTCGGGCGGCTGGGCCTCCAGCCCGCCGGCAACGGCTTCGTCGTCCGCGCCTTCGTCCCCGGTGCCGATACACTCACCGTCGCCACGCTCGACGGCAAGCCGCTCGGCGCGCTGGCGCGCCGCCACCCGGAAGGCTTCTTCGAAGGCATGGTCGATCTCGGCCAGGGCGCGCTCCTCCGCCTCACCGCCCGCAATGCCGGCGGCGAATGGAGCTTCATCGACCCCTATTCCTTCGGGCCGGTGCTTGGCCCGATGGACGACTACTACTCCGCCGAGGGGACGCATCTCCGTCTCTTCGACCGGGTCGGCGCCCACGCCATCGCGCATGGCGGCGTCGACGGCGTCCACTTCGCCGTCTGGGCGCCGTCCGCCCGCCGCGTCTCGGTGGTGGGGCCGTTCAACGCCTGGGACGGCCGCCGTCACGTGATGCGCCATCGCCTCGGCTCCGGCATGTGGGAGATATTCCTGCCCGGCCTCGGGCCGGGGACCATCTACAAGTTCGAGATAGTCGGGGTCGACGGAACCCTCCTGCCGCTGAAGGCCGACCCGATGGCCTTTGCCGCCGAGATGCGGCCGGCCACGGCCTCGATGGTGGCCTCGTCCGAGCCGTTCCGGTGGAGCGACGGCGAATACATTGCCGAACGGTCGCAGCGCGATGCCCGCCGCTCGCCGATCTCGATCTACGAGGTTCATCTCGGCTCGTGGCGGAAACACTGGGACGGGCGCTTCCTGTCCTACGACGAGCTTGCCGACCAGCTCATCCCCTACGTCGTCGACCTCGGCTTCACCCACATCGAGATGCTCCCGATCACCGAGCATCCGCTCGACAAGTCATGGGGCTACCAGCCGATCGGCCTCTACGCGCCGACCGCGCGCTTCGGCGACCCGTCCGGCTTCGCGCGCTTCGTCGACCGCGCCCACCGGGCGGGGCTCGGCGTCATCCTCGACTGGGTGCCGGCGCATTTCCCGACCGACCCCCACGGTCTGTCGCGTTTCGACGGCACCGCGCTCTACGAGCACGCCGATCCGCGGCAGGGCTATCATCCGGACTGGAACACCGCGATCTACAATTTCGGCCGCAAGGAAGTAGCTGCCTTCCTCGTCAACAGCGCGCTCTATTGGCTCGAGCATTTCCATCTCGACGGAGTGCGCGTCGATGCCGTCGCCTCGATGCTCTACCTCGATTATTCGCGTCAGGCCGGCGACTGGATTCCCAACCAGTATGGCGGCAACGAGAACCTCGAGGCGATCGCGTTCCTCCGCCGCATGAACGCGGTCGCCTACGGCAAGAACGCCGGCATCGTGACGATTGCCGAGGAGTCGACCGCCTGGCCGGGAGTATCGAAGCCTGTCCACGAGGGCGGCCTCGGATTCGGCTTCAAGTGGAACATGGGGTTCATGCACGACACGCTGCAATACCTCGCGCGCGACCCGATCCACCGCCGGCACCACCACAACGAACTGACCTTCGGCCTGCTCTACGCCTTCTCGGAGAATTTCGTCCTGCCGCTCAGCCACGACGAGGTCGTCCACGGCAAGGGCTCGCTTCTGAAGAAGATGGCCGGCGACGACCTGCAGAAGTTCGCCACGCTTCGCGCCTTCTACGCCTTCATGTGGGGCTATCCGGGCAAGAAGCTCCTCTTCATGGGCCAGGAATTCGCGCAGTGGGAGGAGTGGAGCGAGGAGGGCGGGCTCGCCTGGCACCTCCTCGACGGCGTTCCGCATCGCGGCATGCAGAAGCTCGTCGGCGACCTCAACCGCCTCTACCGCGAACTGCCCGCGCTCCACGCCCGCGACTGCGAAGGCGAGGGCTTCGAGTGGCTGATCGCCGATGACCGCGAGAATTCGGTCTATGCCTGGATGCGGAAGTCCGGCGGCAGCGAGCCGCCCGTCGTCGTCGTCTCCAACTTCACGCCAGTGGAGCGCGACGGCTATGTCCTGCCCATGCCGATGCCCGGCCGGTGGCGCGAGCGCATCAACACCGACGCCGCCGACTACGGCGGCCGCGGCATCGGCAATCTGGGGATCGTCCGCGCGGAGGGGCCCGGCTCGCACGGGAAGCCGGCAGCGGCACAGGTTGTTCTGCCGCCGCTGGCGACGCTGATATTGTCGTACGAAGGCTGAGGGGAGGGGAAACGTGGCCGAGTCGAGAAGGGAGGCGCCGCTCGCCCGCGACGCCATGGCCTATGTGCTCGCCGGGGGGCGCGGCAGCCGCCTGATGGAGTTGACCGACAAGCGCGCCAAGCCTGCGGTGTTCTTCGGCGGCAAGACCCGGATCATCGATTTTGCGCTGTCGAACGCGCTCAACTCCGGCATCCGCCGGATGGGCGTCGCCACCCAGTACAAGGCCCACAGCCTCATCCGCCACCTGCAGCGCGGCTGGAACTTCCTGCGCCCGGAGCGGAACGAGAGCTTCGATATCCTCCCCGCCAGCCAGCGCATCTCGGAGGTGCAGTGGTATTCGGGCACCGCGGACGCCGTTTACCAGAACATCGACATCATCGGCAGCTACCGGCCGAACTACGTCGTCATCCTCGCGGGCGACCACATCTACAAGATGGACTACGAGCTGATGCTCCGGCAGCACGTCGATTCCGGCGCCGACGTGACCATCGGCGTCCTCGAAGTGCCGCGCATGGAGGCGACCGGCTTCGGCGTCATGCATTGCGATGTGGCCGACCGGATTCTCTCCTTCGTCGAGAAGCCGAAGGACCCGCCCGCAATGCCCGGGCACCCGGACATGGCCCTCGCCTCGATGGGCATCTACGTCTTCGAAACCGAGTTCCTGTTCGAGGAGCTCCGCCGCGACGCCGCCGACCCCAATTCCAGCCACGACTTCGGCAAGGACATCATCCCGCACATCGTCAAGAACGGTAAGGCGATCGCCCACCGCTTCGCCCAGTCCTGCGTCCGCTCCGAGCACGAGAGCGAGGCCTACTGGCGCGACGTCGGCACGGTCGATGCCTACTGGGAGGCCAATATCGACCTGACCGACATCGTCCCGCAGCTCGACCTCTACGACCGCGACTGGCCGATCTGGACCAATGCCGAGCTGACCGCGCCGGCGAAATTCGTCCACGACGAGGATGGGCGGCGCGGCATGGCCGTGAGCTCGCTCGTCTCGGGCGGCTGCATCGTTTCGGGCGCCTCGGTCCACCGATCCCTGGTCTCGACCGGCGTGCGTCTCAATTCCTACGCCTCCGTCGACGAGGCGGTCATCCTCCCCTACGTCCAGGTCGGCCGGAGCGCGCGCCTGAAGCGCGTCGTCATCGACCGCGGCGTCAAGATTCCGGAGGGAATGGTGGTCGGCGAGGATCCGGAAGCCGACGCCAAGCGCTTCCGGCGCACCGAGAAGGGCGTCTGCCTGATCACCCAGCGCATGATCAATCAGCTCGACGAGGCATGACCCGGGTTCTCGCCGTCGCCTCGGAAGTGTTTCCGCTGGTCAAGACTGGCGGGCTTGCCGACGTGGTCGGCGCGCTGCCCGCCGCGCTCGCCCCGCATGGCGTCGAGATGAAGGTGCTGGTGCCCGGCTATCCCGCCGTCATGCGCGCGCTTGCCGGCGCCTCCGATATGCACGTCTATGCCAGCCTGTTCGGGGGCCCGGCGACGCTGCGCGCCGGCACCGCCGGCGGCCTCGACCTCATCGTCCTCGACGCGCCGCACCTCTTCGACCGCCAGGGCAATCCCTATCTCGGGCCGGGCGGCGCCGACTGGCTCGACAACTGGAAGCGTTTCGCGGCGCTGAGCCTCGCCGCCGCCGATCTCGGCCGCGGCGCCGTTCCGGGATTCGTGCCGGCGCTGGTCCACGCCCACGACTGGCAGGCGGCGCTCGTCGCCGCCTACCTGCACTTCTCCGGCGGCGCCGTCGCGCGCTCGATCCTCACCATCCACAACCTCGCCTTCCAGGGCGCCTTTCCCGCCGCCATCTTCCCCGAGCTCCAGCTTCCCGCCGAGGCCTTCGCGCTCGACGGCGTCGAATATTATGGCGGCGTCGGCTACCTGAAGGCCGGCATCCGCTTCGCCGATGCGGTCACCACCGTCAGCCCGACTTACGCCGAGGAGATTTGCACGCCGGCCGGCGGCATGGGCCTCGACGGCCTCTTGCGCGGCCGCCGCGACAAGCTGCACGGCATCGTCAACGGTATCGACGTCGATGTGTGGAACCCCGAGACCGACACGCAGATCGCCCGGAACTACACCGCCGGCCGTCTCCAGGCGCGCGAGGCGAACAAGCGCGCGCTCGAGGAGCGCTTCGCGCTCGACAGCGACGACAGCCTCATCTTCTGCGTCATCAGCCGCCTGACCTTGCAGAAGGGCATGGACATCCTCGCCGCTTCGCTGGACGGCCTCGTCGCCACCGGTGCCCGCCTCGTCGTGCTCGGCTCGGGCGATGCGGCCTTGGAGGGGCTGTTTCGCGCCGGCGGCGAGCGTCATCAGGGCCGCATCGGCGTCGCCACCGGGTACGACGAGGCGCTGGCGCACCTGATCCAGGCCGGCGCCGACGCGATCCTCATTCCGTCGCGCTTCGAGCCGTGCGGCCTCACCCAGTTCTATGGCCTGCGCTACGGCTGCGTGCCGGTGGTGGCGCGGGTCGGCGGGCTTGCCGACACGATCATCGACGCCAACGATGCGGCGCTTTCCGCCAAGGTCGCGACCGGCATCCAGTTCCTGCCGGTCGAGGCCGGCGCCCTCGCCGGCGCGATGCGCCGGGCGCTGGCGCTTTTCGCCGACCGGCCGGCCTGGCGGTCGCTGCAGAAGCGCGGCATGCGCTCGGACGTGTCGTGGTCGAAGAGCGCGGCGCGCTACGCCTCGCTCTATCGCGGCCTCACCTCCGAACCCGCCGGTCTGGCCTGACCGCTGATGGCCATGCCTGAGCCGCGCCTCGGGGCGCGCCCGGTCGCCGGCGGCGTCGCCGTCGCGGTCTTCTCGACGAGCGCCGAGAAGATCGAGTTCTGCCTTTTCGACGAGGCCGGGCGGCGCGAGCTTGCGCGCACGCCGCTCGCCCGTTCGGGCGACGTCTGGCAGGCGACGATCCCCGGCATTGCCGCCGGGGCGCGCTACGGGCTCCGCGCCGACGGCCCCTATGCGCCCGAGCGCGGCCTCTGGTTCGATCCGGCCAAGCTCCTCGTCGATCCCTACGCGCGTGCGCTCGACCGGCCCTATGCGTGGGATCCGCGGCTGGCGGCGCCGCGCGCCGACGCGATCGACACGGCGGCGCTCGTGCCGAAGGCCATCGTCTCCGCCGACCTTCCCGCCCTGCCGCCGGCGCCGCGCCGTCCGCTTGGCGTGATCTACGAACTCGGCGTCAGGAGCTTCACCAGGCTCAATCCGCAGGTTCCCGCGAAGCTGCAGGGCACGGTCGCCGCGCTCGCCCACCCGGCCGCCGTCGCCCACCTCGCCGAGCTTTGCGTCGACACGGTCGAATTGATGCCGATCACCGCGTGGATCGACGAGCGCCATTTGCCGCCGCTCGGCCTCGCCAATGCCTGGGGCTACAACCCGGTCACGTTCCTCGCGCCCGACCCGCGTCTCGCGCCCGGCGGCATGGCCGAAATCCGCAGCGCCGTCGCAGCCCTCCATGCGGCGGGCATTGGCGTCATCCTCGACGTGGTTTTCAACCACACCGGCGAGAGCGACACGCTCGGCGGCACGCTGTCGCTCCGCGGCCTCGACAATCGCGTCTATTACCGCCACGACCCCGACGGCGTCCTCGTCAACGACACCGGCTGCGGCAACACCGTCGCGGCCGAGCGGCCGGCGGTGCTTCGCTACATCCTCGATGCGATGCGCCACTGGGCGACCGGGGCTGGCATCGACGGTTTCCGCCTCGACCTTGCCAGCATCCTCGGCCGCACGCCGTCCGGCTTCAGTCCCGCCGCACCCTTCTTCGAGGCGGTCGCCGCCGATCCGCTTCTGTCCGGGCTGAGCTTCATCGCCGAGCCGTGGGATGTCGGTCCGGGCGGCTACCAGCTCGGCCGGTTTCCCGCCGGGTGGCGCGAATGGAACGACCGCTTCCGCGACGACGTGCGGATGTTCTGGCGCGGCGACGGCAGGCTCGGCGATCTCGCCACCCGTCTCGCCGGCTCCTCGGATTTCTTCCGCGAGGCCGGCCGCCTGCCGTCGGCGAGCGTCAACTTCGTCGCCGCCCATGACGGCTTCACGCTCGCCGATCTCGTCGCCTATCGCGAGAAGCACAACCAGGCGAACGGGGAGGGCAACCGCGACGGCACCGACGCCAACTTCTCGTGGAACCACGGCCTCGAAGGACCGAGCCGGTCGCCGGAAATCGAGGCGGCACGCCGGCGCGACATCCGCGCGCTGCTCACAACCCTGTTCTTCGCCCGCGGCACGCCGATGCTTACCGCGGGCGACGAATGGGGGCGCACGCAGGGCGGCAACAACAACGCCTACGCGCAGGACAACGCCACGACCTGGCTCGACTGGACGAAAGCCGACGCTGCCCTCGCCGCGTTCACCGCCCGCCTGATCGCGCTCCGCGGGAGCCATCCCGCGCTCCATGCCGATGCGTTCCTGACCGGCGCCGCGCTCGACGCGGCCGGCATCCCCGATGCGGTCTGGCTCCATCCGTCGGGTCACGCCATGACCGCAGCAGACTGGGACGCCGGCGGTCGCATCCTTGGCCTGGCGCTCTACGCCGGCGAAGGGCCGGGCGACCGCGTCGTGATCTGGATCAACGGCGATATGGCCGCCGCGCCTGCCTGGCTCCCGCCGGCGCGTCGCGGCTTCCGCTGGCAGAGGCAGGTCGATAGCGCCGACCCCGACGCCCGCCCGTCGCCGGCCGCAGACGTCCCGTCGCTCGCCGGCCGCAGCGTCGTGCTTTTCGCCGAAATCCGGGGCTGAACACCTGCAGGCGCGACACCCGGATCTAAAGCACTGTCCTGGGCTGCGCCGCGGCCAGCCGTTCGGCGAAGCTCTCCCGCGTGTCCGTCCCCATCACTTCGAGGCGGCCGGCCGCCAGCGGCAGGACAGATTCCGGATCGGTGGTGACCGCGAGTGCAAAGCCCGCCTCGGCGACGATCGCGTCGATCTCCGGGCTATGCTTGCCATAAGGATAGGCGAAGGTCGGCACCACCCGCCCGAGCTTCGCCTCCAGCACCTTCCGCGATTGCGTCACCTCTTCACGCACCTGATCGAGCCCGAGTTCAGTGAGGAATGGGTGGGTCACGGTATGCGCGCCGATCTCGACGCCTTCGTCGGCGGCCGCCGCGACCTGCTCCCACGACATCAGCGGCGCCGGCGTGCCGAATGCGCGGTCCCAGTCGGCCGCCCCGCCGACATGACCGGTCGGAACGTAGAGCGTCGATCCGAAACCGTATTTCCGGAGCACCGGCAGGGCGGCGGTGACGAAGTCGAGATAGGCGTCGTCGAAGGTGAGCACAACCCGGCGGTCGAGCGCTGCCGGATCGTCGCTCCGGGCCCGCTCCAGCCATTCCATGAGGCCGATCGTGCGGTACTTCTGGCGCGCCAGATGCGCCATCTGCTCGGCGAAGGCGCCGGGCGTCACCCGCCAGCGCGCGAGGCCTGGCGGACCGTCCTCGGCCACCCGGTGATACATGAGGATTGTCATGGCCTTGCGCGGCTTTCCGGAATCTCAGTCAAAGAACCGCTTGTCCTCCTCCGCGAGATATTTTTCCGCCTTGTCGCGGTTCAACTCGACCCCCATCCCCGGCCGGTCCCAGACCTCGATCATCCCGTCCCTGATGAGCGGATCGGGGAGCCCGTCGACGATCTCCGGCCACCAGGGCTTGTTGGCGGCGGGCGCCTCGAAGGCGATGTAGTTGTCCGGCATCGCTGCCGAGACCTGGACGAGCGCGGCAAGCCCGAGGAGACCGTTCGCCGTACCGTGCGGCGCGATGAGGATCCCGTGCAGGTCGGCATATTCCGCGATCCACTTGATCTCGGCGAGCCCGCCGACGTCGGCCGGGTCCGGCCCGATGATGTGGACGGCGTGGCTCTCGATCAGCGGCTTGTAGTTTTGCCGGAGATAGATCTGCTCGCCGGTGTGGATCGGCGTGGTCGAGGCGCGGGTCACTTCGCGGAACACGTCCGCGTTGACGTGCGGCGTGTAGTCGCCGGTGATCAGGTCTTCCAGCCAGACGAGGTTGAACGGCTCGACCGCCTTGGCGAAGCGGATCGCGTCCGGCACCGTCCAGCCCGGCCCGCAGTCGAGCGCCAGCCCGATCCCGTCGCCGAGCACTTCCTTCATCGCCGCGACGCAGGCAACGATGTGCTTCAGCCCTCGCTCCGTCAGCAGGCCGCGGTCGGCCGGGTCGCCCTGGACGCGCGGGTTCCGCGGCTCGCCGTGGAAGAATCCCGGAATGCGCTGGCTCATCAGGCTGTGGAACGCGATCCCCTGCTTGATGAAGCTGAAGCCGTGGCCCCCGGCCACCATCGCCCGCGTGTTCGCCGCGTAGTCCTGCGGCGTGTAGTCCTTCAGGGGCGGGCGGTAGGCGCCGTTATAGACCCGCACCCGGTCGCGCACCTTGCCGCCGAGGAGCTTGTGCACCGGCACGCCCGCCGCCTTGCCGGCAATGTCCCAGAGCGCATGCTCGACGATGCTGACCGCCGCGCCCCACGGCTTGAACCCGCCGCGCGGCCTGAGCCGCACCATGATCCGCTCGACGTCGGTCGGGTCGTGCCCGAGGATCGCGTCGCGCAGGTTCATCACCATCGGCTTGAGGTAAGGCTTGTAGAACTCGGCCTGCCCGTAGCCGCTGATCCCGGCATCGGTGACGATGCGGACGATCGGATGGCCGCCGATGATCGCGCATTTGAGGTCGGTGATCCGCATGCTGCTCCCCGTCATGGTCTGCGCCAGTCAGCATGGCCGCGGCGGTTCGCGCAAGGCTGCCCTTGACCGGATGGTGGCAGTTGGTGCCAATGCCGCATCCGTGAACGGGAGCCGCGTCCGGCGATGTACGAGAAGTATGGCCTTCTGATCGATAATGCCTGGCGTCCGGCCGCCTCCGGCAAGACCATGCCGGTCCATTCCCCCGCCACCGAGGAACTCATCGGCACCGTCCCGTCCGCCGGTCCCGAGGATGTCGAAGCGGTGCTCGCCAGCGCCCTCCGCGGCTTTCATGCCTGGCGGGTCATTCCCGCCTGGGACCGCGCGAAGATCAT
>DASRGK010000052.1:0-9554 GCA_035651055.1 Bauldia sp. | reverse complement strand
GCGTCATCTCGCTTTGAGGGACTTCGCGCGCCTTGCCGAAAAGCTCGGAGGTCGAGGCCTGGTAGAAGCGGGTCTGTTCCTTCAGCCCGAGGATGCGGATCGCCTCGAGCAGCCGGAGCGTGCCGAGGGCGTCGGCATTGGCGGTGTATTCGGGCGTCTCGAAGCTGACCTGGACGTGGCTTTGCGCGGCGAGGTTATAGATCTCGTTCGGACGGGTCTCCTGGAGGAGCCGGATGAGGTTGGTCGCATCCGTCAGGTCGCCGTAGTGCAGGAGCAGCCGCGGCGAGGACGAATGCGGGTCCTCGTAGAGGTGGTCGATGCGCGCGGTATTGAACGAGGAGGCGCGGCGCTTGACGCCGTGGACGATGTAGCCTTTGGAAAGCAGAAGTTCGGCGAGATAGGAGCCGTCCTGGCCGGTGATCCCGGTGATCAACGCCACTTTGCCTTCAGCCATGCGCCTGCCGCCCCGCACCGGATTTGGCGCGGACGCTGGCCGCTGGTCCGCGCCGAGTCAAGCTTTTCAATGTTTTGCGGAAAAAGGCTGTGGCGAGAGGCCGGCCGTTCGCCGCCCGGGTTTGACGAAGGCCGTGTGGCGCAGGCCGAGGATCGTCTCCGTCGCCAGCGGAACGCGGTTGGCGCTGGTCCAGTCCCATAGATCCTGCCAGTAGGATTCGATGTCCCGGTTCATCGGATAGGCCATCATCCGCCCGCCATGCGGCTCTGTCAGCACGATCACGTCACTTTGTTGCAGCTCGGCCAGGGCCTGTTCGCGGGTGAGGCCGAAGATGCTGTGGCCAAGGAGCCCGCGAAATGCAAGGCGGGCGGCGCCGGTCTCGTAGGCCCTCAGATTGACGACCGGCGCATTGGCGTAGTCGGAAACCCGGTCGACGGAGAGGACCAGTGCCGGGCTGGCCTCTTCCACGGCGTAGCGGATGATCGCGTCATTGAACCGGTTGATGGCGAGGCGGTCGGCGAGATCCGGGCCGGTCCGCACGAAGGCGGCCCACGCGACGAAGCCGGCGAACGCCAGCCCGGTGACAATGAGCGCGTTAAGCAAGGGAACCGCGCGGGGATAGGGCGCTGCCCCGACCGGGCTCGGCGCCTCGTCGGCGGCTCGCGTCAGGGTCGCGAAGGCGATCGTGACAAGAGCGATGAACGGCACGACCAGCACGTTGGCGATCAGCGGCGACTTGGAGAGACTCAGGTTGAACATGACCATCGGCACGACGATCACCGCCGCGAGGAATCCGAATTCCGTGGCATGGGCCCGCATCGCCGGGCGAGCGATGTCGGATGCTCTTCGCGATCGGACGAGCCAGACCGCCACGGTGATCAGTGCGATCGCAAAAATGATCCACGGAATGCCCAAATGTGCTCCCAACAGGCGGCGCGGGTAGTAGGATACGTGCGACCAGAATCCGCTGAGGTTGAGCTCTGCCGCCCGGATTTCGCGTTCGGAGTTCACGAACAACGAGACGTAATAGTAATCGTACATCGCGCGGAAGTTCGCGATCAGCGGGACAACCGAGAGCGCTGCTATCACGAGTCCTGAGGAAATCAGGTTGAAGAACCGCACCCGCGCCATTGCGCGCGCGCCGGCATCGCTTGCTCTCCACCACGCAATCCCGAACCAGACGAGGAGAACGAGGTGGATCGGGCCGAGATACACGGCGCTGAGCATCCGGTTGAGGATCAGCCAGCCGCAGGCTAGCCCGGCGACGAGGCTCCAGCGCCGGTCGTAATAGACGCCGGAGCGGAGCACCGCGAGCGCCCACAACCCGGCGGCGCAGAAGGCTAGAAAATCTGTGCGAAAGTCGAACATCCCTCCGGCTGATCCGAATGTAGTGCGTACGATTAGCACTTGGCTGAGCGCGACCAGCCCGATGGCGACTTGCCCGGAGAGGCGGCGGAAAAGATAGAAGCACGCCGCCTGCAGACCGCAGAAAGCGAGAAAGTTGACCGTCAGCGCGCCGATCCTCGGCATGCCCAGGGCCAGTGAGATCAGGGCCCCTTCGAGCGGGAAGAGGGCGGTGTTGGGCATGAGCGGACGGAAGATCGGTGCGAGCACCGCGCCGATCCCGCCGGCCCGGATAGCCTCCCGGAGGTCGTACGCGGTCGTCAGGTATGCGACCTGGTCGTATCCCGGCGGGTAGTAGGGGGCGACCGCGGTCACCGCGCGGAAATAAAAGACAATTCCCTCGATCGCGAAGAGGCCGAGGAGGAGCCAGATCGGCCGCCGCCACAATGAATCGCGAATCTCGTTCCGGATTTGCATCGCTTTCGGTTTGCTACACTTCGCCGGCCGAATGAAGGATTGCCTTCCGCTTGGCCCGTCCAACCGTGTAGAGGTAACCGGGACAAAAGTCAGGACGCGGAGTGGGGACCGGTGGCAGCGTCTTCCTCTCGGTTGAAGGTCAAGCTTTTTCAGGACGGCGCGGAGATCAAGTCGATGATCGCCGCGCGGGAGCGCGGCAGCGTCGCCGGGTTCACCACCAACCCGACGCTGATGCGGAAGGCCGGGGTGACCGACTTCAAGGCCTTTGCGCTCCAGGCGATCAAGGCGATACCCGACCTGCCGATTTCCTTCGAGGTCTTCTCGGACGATTTTCCGACCATGGAGCGAGAGGCGCGCGAGATCGCGAGCTGGGGCGGCGACACCTACGTCAAGATTCCGATCACCAACACCAGGGGCGAGTCCTCGGCGCCGCTCATCCGCAAGCTTTCCGCCGAGGGCTTCTCGCTGAACGTCACCGCGATGCTGACCCTCGACCAGGTGCGCGAGGTCGCGGCCGCCGCCGATCCGCGGGCGCGCACCATCGTGTCGGTCTTCGCCGGCCGCATCGCCGATACCGGCGTCGATCCCGTGCCGGTCATGCGCGAAGCCGCAGCGATCCTGAAGCCGCTGGCGAAGGCCGAACTCCTCTGGGCGAGTCCGCGCGAGGTGCTGAACGTCGTCCAGGCAGACCAGTGCGGCTGCCACATCATCACGGCCACGCCCGACATCCTCGCCAAGCTCTCGCTCTTCGGGAAGGACCTCGCAGCCTATTCGCTGGAGACGGTGAAGATGTTCCACGACGATGCCCGGGCGGCGGGTTTCAGGCTCGTCTGAACGGATGGCGGACGCGGTTCCTCTCATTTCGGTCGTGGTGCCGGTCTACAAGGAAGAGCGCAATATCCGGCCCTTCCTCGAGCGCACCGTTCCGGTTCTGGAGAAACTCGGCCCCTACGAGATTCTCTTCTGCCTCGATCCGTCGCCCGACCGCACCGAGGAGGTGATCCTCGCCGAGGCGGCGAGCAACCGGTGCATCGGCCTCCTCGTCTTCAGCCGCCGCTTCGGCCAGCCGGCGGCGACAATGGCGGGCATCCTCAACTGCCGCGGCGCCTGGTGCGTCGTCATCGACGTCGACCTGCAGGACCCGCCCGAGGTCATCCCGCAACTATTCGAGAAGGCGAAGCAGGGCTTCGAGGTGGTCACCGCCAAGCGTTCCTCGCGCGAAGGCGAGACGCTGGTGAAGCGGGTCGTGTCGGCGATCGGCTACAAGGTCATCAACAGCATCGCCGAGGTGCGCATTCCGCGCGACACGGGCGATTTCCGGCTGATGAGCCGCCGGGTGATCGAGGAACTGCGCGGCCTCAGCGAATCGCACGGGTTCCTGCGTGGTCTCGTCGCCTTCGTCGGCTTCCGCCAGGGCGAAGTGGTCTACGAGCGCCATTCCCGGCATTCCGGTACCGGCAACTACAACCGGCTCATCGGATCGTTGAAGATCGGCTTCAACGGCATCTTCGGGTTCTCGACCGTCCCCCTGCAGCTGATGATGTGGGTCGGCTTCACCGTCGCCGCGCTGAGCGCGGTGGCGATCGTTGTGGTCATCATCCTCAAGCTGATTCTCGGGGACGCCTATCCGCTCGGCATCCCGACGATCACGATTCTCATCCTGTTCATCGGCGGCGTGCAGCTTACCGCCGTGGGCGTGCTCGGCGAATATATCGGGCGCATCTACGAGGAAGTCCGCGACCGCCCGCTCTATATCGTCGACCGCGCCGAGAATGTGACACTGCGCGAAGCTCGAGGCCCGCGCGGCGGCCGCCGCCGCGGGGACAATCCCGTGAGGACCGGGCCATGACTGTATCCAAATCGCTTGACGATGAGTCCTTCGACTTTTCGGTACCGCAGTTCCCGCGCTTCCGCTGGCCGAAGTCCGTGCCTCCGGTGCCGCCCGAGCAGCAAAGGATCGCCGACGACTTCATGCACTATTGGCATGAGGTACTGCCGCGCAAATACGGTCTGATCGAGCGATTCAACCACACCTATCCACTGCTCTCGATGCCGGTCACCGGCCGCGTGAAGACGCTCGAACTGGGAGCCGGGCTCGGCGGGCATTTGGCCTACGAGCCGCTTGACCGTCAGGAATACCATTGCATGGAGTTGCGCGCGGCGATGGCAGCCGAGATCAGGCGCCGCTATCCGTCGGCGGTCACCGTCACCGGCGACTGCCAGCACAACATTCCGTATCCGGACGCGAGCTTCGACCGGGTTATCGCGATACACGTGCTCGAACATCTTCCCGAACTGCCTGGCGCGATCGGCGAGGTCTACCGTGTGCTGAAGCCGGACGGCGTCTTCTCGGTCGTGCTTCCGTGCGATCCTGGCCTCGCCTATGGCATGGCCCGCAAGATTTCCGCGGAGCGGTTCTTCCGCACCCGCTACGGCATTCCCTATGGCTGGCTGATCCGGCGTGAGCATCTCAATTCGCCGGCCGAGATTCTCCACGTCATCGGTCAGAAGTTCGGTATGGACCGACGAAGCTATTTTCCGTTCGGCATCCCGGTAGCGACCATCAACCTATGCATCGGGGTGACCGCCTACAAACGGAACCCCGCGGCGTGAGCACCCCTTCCTCCCACTTCCGGGGTATGCCGCACGATCTGCCGAGCCTCATCGCTGAAATTCGCCGGCTGGTGCGCTTCGGCACCGTCGGCCTCGCTGCGACCGCGACCTTCGTTGCGATCTCGTGGGCCCTGGTGCGCTTCGGCGAGACCTCGATCGTCTTCGCCAACGCCGCCGCCTACGTGGTTTCCGCGACCGTCTCCTATCTCGGCCACCTCCATTTCACCTTCGGCGTCGCGGTCGATCATCGCCAGCAGCTGTCGCGCTTCCTGATCGTTGCCGGCGTCTCCTTCTGCCTGACGCTGCTGGTCACATGGGTGGTTACCCATCCCCTCGGCGCACCGCACTGGGTGTCGATCGTCGCCGTGATCGCGCTCATCCCGATCGTCAACTACGTGCTCAACCGGCAATGGGTCTTCGTCCACCGCCGCCATCCCGTCGAAGCGGTCGCTCCGGAGCCGGAGGCGTGACGGCACTGCCCTTCCGCCGGGCGCTGGTTACCGGCGCCGCCGGCTTCATCGGGTCGAGCCTCGTCGACCGCCTGCTTGCCGCCGGCGTCGAAGTCACCGGCATCGACAATTTCTCGACCGGCATGCGCCGGTTCGTCGAGGGCGCGGTCGGGAACCCGAACTTCCGTCTCGTCGAGGGCGACCTGCTCGACACGAATGCGGTCGGCCGCGCCGCCAGCGGCGCCGAGATCGTGTTCCACCTCGCCGCCAATGCCGACGTGCGCTTCGGGCTGGAGCATCCACGGAGGGACCTCGACCAGAACACGGTCGCGACCTTCAATGTCCTCGAAGCGATGCGCGCCAACGGCGTCAGGAACATCGTCTTCTCCTCCACCGGCTCGATCTACGGCGAGGCGGCGGTGATCCCGACGCCGGAGGATGCTCCGTTCCCGATCCAGACCTCGCTCTACGGCGCCTCGAAACTGGCGGGCGAGGGGATGATCTCGGCCTACTGCGAAGGCTATGGGATGCGCGGCTGGATCTTCCGCTTCGTGTCGATCCTCGGCGAGCGCTACACGCACGGCCACGTCTTCGACTTCTACAAGAAGCTTCTCGCCGATCCTTCTCGGCTCGATATCCTCGGCAACGGCAGGCAGCGGAAGTCCTACCTTTACATCGGGGACTGCATCGACGCGATTTTCCACGCTCTGGTCGCCGCGAGGGACAAGGTCAACGTCCTCAACCTCGGCACCGATGAATATTGCGAGGTGAACGATTCGATCGGCTGGATCACCGGCTACCTCAAGCTTGACCCGGAACGCCGCTATGCCGGCGGTGAGCGCGGCTGGGTCGGGGACAACCCCTTCATCTTCCTCGATACCAGGAAGATGCGGAGCCTCGGCTGGCAGCCGAAGCTCGGCATTCGCGAGGCGGTGGTGAAGACCATCGCCTGGCTGACCGAGAATCGTTGGGTGCTCGATGCGCGCGACTGAGAGCCGGCGCGCGGCTGCGGCGGCCTGATCGTGCGCGTCGCGGTCTACGGGCTCTGGCATCTCGGCAGCGTGACGGCCGCCTGTCTTGCCGACGGCGGCCACCATGTCGTCGGCATCGATCCCGACCCGGCAACGATTGCCGGGCTGCAGGCCGGCAAGCCGCCGGTGGCCGAGCCGGGACTCGATGCCCTGATCCGGGCGGGGTTGGCGGCCGGGCGTCTCCGTTTCGCCGAGGACCGGCCGGAATCCTTCGCCGGCATCGACCTGCTCTGGGTGACCTTCGACACGCCGGTCGACGAGGACGATGTCTCCGATGTCGGCGCCGTGACCGGACCGGTCCTCTCGCGGTTGCCCGCGCTGCCCGACGGCTGTCTCGTCCTCGTCTCCTCGCAGTTGCCTGTCGGCACGACCCGCGAACTGGTTGCCGCCGCGGCGGGAAAGGGCCTTACCTTCGGCTACAGCCCGGAGAATCTCCGTCTCGGCAAGGCGATCGAGGTCTTCACCAGACCGGATCGGGTGATCGTCGGCCTGGAGCGCGAAATCGACCGCGGCAGGGTGAGCGAGTTGCTGAAGCCGTTCACCGCGAATATCCGGTGGATGAGCCTCGAAAGCGCCGAGATGACCAAGCACGCGATCAATGCCTTTCTCGCCACATCGGTGGTCTTCATGAACGAGATCGCCGCGATCTGCGAAACCGTCGGCGCCGACGCCAAGGAAGTGGAGATCGGCCTGAAGAGCGAGGCCCGCATCGGGCCGGGCGCGTATCTCTCGCCCGGCGCGGCCTTCGCCGGCGGGACGCTTGCCCGCGACGTGTCGGCGCTCACCGAGATCGGCAAGCGGCGGGTCGCGGGCGGGCCGCTTCTCCCCGCCGTGCTCGAAAGCAACCGCCGTCACGCCTTGTGGGCGCTGGGCAAGATCCGCGACCGGTTCAGCGACCTCGCCGGCAGGCGGATTGCCATCCTCGGCCTCACCTACAAGCCGGGAACCGATACGCTCCGGCGGTCGAGCGCGGTCGAACTGGCCCGCCGCCTCGCCGTCGACGGCGCCAGGGTGGCGGCCTTCGATCCATCCTTGACGTCGCTCCCCGACGACCTCGCCCGCGAGATCGACCTGGCGCCTTCTCCCGCCGAGGCGATGCGGGACGCATCGGCGATGGTCCTGGCGACGCCGTGGCCGGAGTTGCGCAAGCTCGAGTGGAAGCCGTTGATCGCTGGCATGAGCCACGCCACCATTATCGACGCTGGCTGGGTGCTCGCCCCAGCGCTCCGCGACGAGCCGACCGTCGACTACTTTGCCGTCGGCCTGCCAGCCCGCAAGGCGGTGGGCCATGGCTGAATCGGGCGCGCTTTCCGGGCGCGTGGCCCTGATCACGGGCGCCAATCGCGGCCTCGGCGCGGTGATCGCCGAGGCTTACGTCGCGGCGGGCGCGGCGGTGATGCTCTGCGCACGCGACGGCGGCGCGCTGGCGGCTGTCGTGCGCGACCTCGCCCGGAAGCCCGGCGCCAAGGTGCTCGGCGAGCCTGCCGACGTGACCGATGAAGCGGCCATGCAGCGCCTCGTCGGCAAGGCCATCGCCGCCTTCGGCAAGCTCGATATCCTCGTCAACAACGCCGGCGTCTACGGTCCCTTCGGCGTCATCGAGGAGGCCGACTGGAACGACTGGAAGCGCGCGCTGGAGATCAACCTCTACGGCTCGATCATCCCGGCGAAGGCCGTGCTGCCGCATTTCAAGGAAAAGCGCCGCGGCAAGATCGTCCAGCTTTCCGGCGGCGGCGCCACCAATCCGCTGCCGCGGATCAGCGCCTATGCGGCATCGAAGGCGGCCGTGGTCCGCTTTGCCGAGACGCTCGCCGAGGAATGCCGCGAATTCGGCATCGACGTGAATTCGATCGCGCCGGGCGCGCTCAACACACGCCTCCTCGACGAAGTGCTCGAGGCCGGGCCTGACCGGGTGGGGGCCGCCTTCTTTCAGCGCGCCCTGAAGCAGAAGGAGGAGGGCGGTGCTTCGCCCGCCCTCGGCGCCGAGCTCGCCGTGTTCCTCGGCTCGGCAGCCAGCGACGGCATCACCGGCCGGCTGATCAGCGCCGTCTGGGACAACTGGCGCGACCTGCCGGCGCATCGCGACGAACTAAAGAAAACCGATGTGTTCACGCTCCGCCGGGTGGCCGGCCGCGACCGCGGCCTCGGGTGGGCCGACAAATGAGCGCCGGGCTGACCGTCGGCATCGTCGGCTGCGGCCTCATCGGCCGCAAGCGCGCGCGGGCGCTGCCCGGCGGCAGGCTGGTGGCCACCGCCGACGCCGTGCCGGAGCGCGCCCGCGATCTTGCGGCGGCGGCGAAGGACGCCCGGGCTTATCCCGACTGGCAGGCGCTGGTTGCCTCGAAGCCCGATGTGGTCATCGTCGCCACGCGCCACGACTCCCTTGCCGAGATCAGCGCCGCGGCCGCCGCCGGCGGTTGCCACGTCCTTGTCGAGAAGCCCGCGGGCCGAACTGCCGCCGAGCTGGCGCCCGTCGCCGCCGCCGCCAGGCGGAGCGGCGCGCTCGTCCGCGTCGGCTTCAATCACCGCTACCACCGCGCGCTCCGCAAGGCCCGCCAGCTCGTCGATGAAGGGGCGTTGGGCGAACTCCTGTTCGTTCGCGGGCGCTACGGTCACGGCGGACGCCTCGGCTACGAGAAGGAATGGCGCGCCGACCCGAAGGCTTCCGGCGGCGGCGAGCTGATCGACCAGGGGCCGCATCTCATCGACCTCGCGCGCTGGTTCCTCGGCGATTTCGCCACGGTCCTCGGCGAGGCGACAACCCTTTTCTGGAACATGCCGGTCGACGACAACGCCTTCATGCTCCTGGGCACGGCAAGCGGCAAGCGCGCCTTCCTGCATGTCAGCGCGAGCGAGTGGAAGAACCTCTTCTCGCTCGAAATCTATGGCCGCGACGGCAAGCTCGATATCAGCGGTCTCGGCGGCAGCTACGGCGTCGAACGCATCACGTGGTATCGGATGCTGCCGGAGATGGGTCCGCCGGAGACAACCGCCTGGGAATATCCGATGGAAGACGATTCATGGTCGGCCGAGTTTGCCGCCTTTGCCGAGGACATCCGCCTCGGCCGCCAGCCACAGCCCGGCCTCGCGGACGCCGCCGCGGTGCTTGACGTGATCGCCGGAATCTACGCCGGGAGACGGCGATGATCATCGTCCGCAGCCCTCTCCGCATCACGCTCGGCGGCG
>DASRGK010000051.1:0-21772 GCA_035651055.1 Bauldia sp. | reverse complement strand
GAGCCGCGGCCGCCGAACAGGCTGGTGCCGCCGATCACCACGGCGGTGATCGAATCGAGGTTGGCGTCCTGGCCGCCCTGCGGGCTGATGCCGCCAATGCGCCCGATCAGGACCCAGGCGGCGACGGCGCAGATGACGCCGGCCAGCGCATAGACCGCGATCAGGGTGCGATTGGTGCTGATGCCGGCCAGGCGCGCCGAGTCGGGATCGTCGCCGGTCGCGTAAACGTGCCGGCCGAACGGCGTGCGATTGAGGAGGTACCAGACCCCGGCTGCGAGAACGAGCATCAGCAGCGAGCCGTAGGTGAGAACCGAGCCTTTCAGAAAGGGCAGGTCGAGGCCCACGCTGTTCAGGGCGTCATAGGGCTTGATGATCGTGCCGGTCCATTGCAGGAACGGCGCCGCCGCCTCCACGTCCTGCTGCCGGATGGTTTCGCTGCGCGAGTAATAGATGTTGAGCGCGCCGAAAATGCTCCAGGTTCCCAGCGTCACGATGAACGGCGGGAGCCGCAGATACGTGATGATCAGTCCGTTGACGGCGCCGCAGGCGAAGCCGACGAGAAAGCCGAGCGGAAAGGCGATCTCGAGTGGAACGCCGTAAACGACGCAGGTCCGCCCCATCACGACCGACGTCAGAATCATGATCGCGCCGACCGAGAGGTCGATGCCGGCGGTCAGGATCACCAGCGTCTGCGCCACGCCCAGCGTGGCGACGATTGTCACCTGCTGCAGGACCAGCGACAGGTTGAACGGGGCGAGGAACTTGTTGCCGACGATGCTGGAGAAGAGGACGACGCCGATGAGAAGGACGAGGAACGGGATCGTCGTCGGATAGCCGTGAAGGAAGTTCTGGGCTCGCCTGAGGGCGCTCGGCCGTTCTTCCTCGAAGCTCGCTACCATCTGCGGTGCGCCCGGCAGGACCGTCTCGAAGTCCGCCGGCCCGCGACCGCCCGTCCCGTCGGCGGTGGTCATGCGTCCCCTTGCCTCCCCAAGACCAAGGAGAGCAACCGTTACCGGCTGCTCTCCTTGCTACTCATTCGTACAGGCTAGCCTTTTTGGGAACGGATGCTAGCCCCAGCAGAGCTTCAGGCCTTCCTCGACCGAGATCGACGGAACGCCGTCGACCGGCTTGGCCGTGATCAGCTGCGCGCCGGTGTCGAAGAATCCGGCCTTCGGATCGATCTGCGGCATCGTGCCCTTGGCGATCGCCTCAAGCGCCATCGAGGCCATCTTGTGGGGGTACTGCTGCGAGGTCGCGCCGATGACGCCGGCCTGGACGTTCTTCACGCCCGGGCAGCCGCCGTCGATCGACACGATCATGACGCTGCCGTCGGCCTTGCCTGCCGCCTTGAGGGCTTCCCAGGCGCCCGCTGCCGCCGGCTCGTTGATCGTGTAAACGACGTTCACGTCCGGGCACTTCTGCAGCGCGTTCTCCATCGCCGTGCGGCCCTTTTCCTGGTCGCCCGAGCTCAGCTCATGGTCGCAGATGCGCGGATCGTTCTCGTCGCCGATGTGGTTCGGGTCCTTCACGTCGATACCGAAGCCCTGCATGAAGCCCTGGTCGCGCAGGTAGTCGACCGTCGGCTGGTTGGCGGTAAGGTCGAGGAACACGATCTTGGCGTCCTTGGCCTTGTCGCCGAGGGTCTTCGCCGCCCACTGGCCGATCAGCATGCCGGCCTTGCGGTTGTCGGTGGCGAAGGTCGCGTCGGCCGCGTCCATCGGATCGAGCGGCGTGTCGAGGACGATCACCTTGAGGCCCGCGTCGCGCGCCTTCTTGATGGTCGGCACGATTGCCTTCGAATCGCTCGGCACGATGGCGAAGCCCTTGGCGCCGCTCGAAATCATGTTCTCGATCGCGGCGACCTGGCCGTCATTGTCGCCGTCATACTTGCCGGCGGCGGTGATCAGGTTGATGCCGAGCTCCTTGGCCTTCTCGGTCGCGCCTTCGCGCATCTTGACGAAGAAGGGATTGGTCTCGGTCTTGGTGATGAGGCCGACCGTGTCGGCGGCGAGCGCCGAGCCGGCGAGGCCGAACGCGAGCGTGCTCGCAACGGTCAACAGACGAAGCTTCATGTTCAGAGTCTCCTCCCTTTGGATACTGTCTCAGTAGGTCGCTCTTCTTCTCCGCCGCGTCGGATGCGGCGCGGCGGGCGGCAGTCTTCCTGAATGCGCTTTCAGCCTCGTCCCAAGTGCCGCCGGAGTCAATAGATCATTCCAGTTGATTTAATCGTTGACATCGGTTCGCGACCGGCGACATCGTGACGCCGAACCTGCCGATGCCGGAAAACGGGCTCGGCGCCGCGCCCCGTATCAAAGGTGCGCCGCCGCAGGCAAGGCTGGAGGAAACAGTGGACGCACCCGGCCCGCGCAGCGCGGTCGATGGCGCGCGGCAGCGCTCGGTCGATCCGAGCCGCGGCACCAATCAGTCTGGCGTGCGGCTTTACAACGAGCGCCTGGTCCTCTCGCTCATCCGCCGCCACGGCAGCCTCGCCAAGGCCGAGATCGCGCGCCTGACCGGGCTGTCGGCGCAGACGATTTCCGTCATCATGCGGGCGCTCGAAGCCGACGACCTCGTCCGCAAGCAGGCGCCGCAGCGCGGCAAGATCGGGCAGCCTTCGGTGCCGTTCTCGCTCAACCCCAGCGGCGCCTATTTCCTCGGCCTCAAGATCGGGCGTCGGTCGAGCGACCTCGTCCTCCTCGATTTTCACGGACGGGTTCTGGGCAGCGTGCACGAGCCCTGCCCCTATCCGACGCCGGAAGGCATTCTTGACTTCGCCGCACGCGCCATCAAGACGCTGGTCGGCGGGCTCTCCCGCCGTGCCCGGGCGCGCATCTCGGGCCTCGGCATTGCCTCGCCCTTCGAGCTGTGGAACTGGGAGGAGCAGATCGGTGCGCCGCGCGCCAGCCTCGACGGCTGGCGGGATTTCGACATCCGCGGCGAGATCGGGCGCATCTGCGACTGGCCGGTCTATTTCTACAACGACGCCACCGCCGCCTGCGGCGCCGAACTGGTTCTCGGCAATCCCGGCCAGGCGCTCGACTTCCTCTATTTCTTCATCGGTTCGTTCGCCGGCGGCGGGGTGGTCCTTAACGGCAGCCTCTTTCCCGGCCGGACCGGCAATGCCGGCGCGCTCGGCTCGCTGCCGATCCCCGCGCCGGGCATTCCGGGCGCCTCGCAGCAGCTCATCCGCAGCGCCTCGGTCTATGTGCTCGAGCAGATGCTCCGCAAGGCCGACCGCGACCCGTCGGTGCTGTGGCGCTCGCCCGACGACTGGGGCGAGGTCGGACCCGAACTAGACCAATGGATCGGGCAGAGCGCGGCGGGCCTGGCCGCGGCGACGGTCGCGGCAATCTCGGTGATCGACTTCGAGTCGGTCATCATCGACGGCGCGTTTCCGACGGCGGTGCGCCGCCGGCTGGTCGAGGCGACCGCGGCTGCAATGGCGGGCTTCGACCTGCAGGGCCTGTCGCCGGTCTCCATCCGGGAAGGCACGATCGGATCGGGCGCCCGGGCCATCGGCGGCGCCTGCCTGCCGCTCCTCGCCAGCTTCACCCGCGACCGCGAGCTGCTCTTCAAGGAAGCGCAGTAGGAAGCAGCGGACCTCGGACCTCAGCCTAGGTCTTCTTCGCCTTGGGCTTCGGCTTCGGGCCGATCTTCATCAGCTCGACGATCCGGGCGATCACCTGCCTGTGCAGCTCCGGGTCCTTGTCGATCGTGTCGTGGGTGATGTCGCTGCGGCCGGCAAAGCTGGTCGACGAGACCTTGCCCTTGAAGCCGGCGACGACCTTGGTCGCCCGCCCGAAAGGCGGCTTGTAGAAATCGATCAGTTCGGCGGCGCTGTTGTCGAGGGCGGGCATGTCATCGCGCACGCCGTCGAAGGTCACGACGAGGCGGACCGGGACGCCGCGCGCGCCGAGCCAGTTCGCCATGATCACCGCCGCGTTGGCGCCGAAAGAATGCCCGACGATGATCACCGGCCCCGGCTTCGGATCGGCCTTGTAAGCGGCCAGCGCCGCGTTCGCGACCTTTTCCCAGCGGGTGTAGCTGTCGGCAGTGGCGGGAATGCCGAGCGCGTCGAGCTCGGCCATGAACGTATTGATGCCCTTGGAGAGAATGCTGCCCGCCAGCCCGCGGAACAGGTAGACGTGCCCGGCATAGGCCGCGGCCGGGGCGGGCGCCGCGGCGGTCGGCGCCGGCTTCTCCTTCGCGGCGCTTGGAGTTGCCCCTGCAAGCAGCATTAGGGCAATGCCGGCTGCGGCAGCGCCGAGCGCGCGCCAGGTCATGCGTCTCTCCGGTCTGAACTGTCGCCCCCGGCCGACCATGTCCGCCGCGCCCCACCCGGTCAATAGAGCCACGGCACCACCCGCTTCGTCCGCCGCATGTAGGCGAGGTAGGCCTCGCCGAAGGTGTCGACCATCATCTGCTCCTCGCGCCCGACCCTGAGGAAGAAAAGCGTCCCGAACCCGATGAGCCCGGCAAAGCCTGCAACCCAGTTCGGGATGAGCCACGCCTGGGCGATGGCAAGCAGCCAGAAGGCCGAATACATCGGATGGCGCACCAGCGCATAGACGCCGCTGTCGATCAGGCGGTGGTCGCGGCGGGTGTCGAGGCTCACCGACCAGTTGCGGCCGAGTTGCGCGTGGGTGAGCTGGAACAGCGCCAGCGCGGCAAGCGCGCAGACGAGCCCGACCCAGCCGTGCCACGAGGCGAATGTCCGGTCGAACGGCAGGTTGCCGTCACCGACAATCAGCGACAGCGCGATGTAGAGAATCGGCACGATCCCGAGCCCGGTCAGGGAAATTCCGAGGAGCCTCCGCTCCAGTGAATCCCGGTCCGAGCGCGCCACGGGGGTCTTCCGCGCGCGGCGCACATGCGGCAGGCGGAGGACGAACCAGCCCGCGGCGGCGAGGAACCAGATCGTTTCCGCCAGACGCGCCGTCATCAGGGCTCGTTCGCGGGCACGGCAAAATTGCGGAGGGCGCCGAACAGTTCCGGCCGGAAGCTGCCGTCGCGCGCGAAGGCGCCGGTCGAGTTCTCGCCCATTTCCAGCCGGTCGAAGAGGGCGAGCGGGCCGAAGCAGGCGTGGTAGAAATCGAAGAAGTAGCGCTGGCCGTTGGGCAGGACGAACTGGCGGTGGAGCGCCAGCAGGTTATACCGCCGCCGCCGGTAGACCGCGTCGCCGATCATGTCGCGGATGCGGACGTTGCGGATGATCGGACGGCCCGTCGCGGTGCCGGTCAGTTCGGCAACCGGGTCGTTCTTGTAGAAATTGATGAAGTCGACTTTGGCCTGGTACTCGACCCAGAAGAGCGATTTCTCCCGGCCGATCCTCGCGACGGCGGCGCGCAGGTCCGTCGCCGAGGGATGCAGCCCGATCTTCATGATCGAGGAGCCGACGGTCAGCATGGCGAAACGCGGCGCCCGACGGCAGAGGTCGGGATCCTCGGCGAGCGCCTTCTCCAGGGTCTCCGCAAGGAGTACCGCGCCCATGCTGGTGGCGGCGACCAGAACCTCGTCGGCGCCGGGGGCCCGCGCCGCCTGCTTCAGGACCGGCGCGAAGCGCGCGATGCAGGCGTCGAGCCCCGCTACCCTGCGGTTCATCAGGTCGAGGGCAAAGCGCCAGTCGGCCAGGGCGAACTGGATGTGGAAATAGGCGCCGACCAGCCGGAAGAGGAGGATGAAGGCGGCAATGCCGACGAGCGGCACCGCGATTTCCGGCGAGGGTACGCCGAGGCGTCCCGCCGCCCCGGCGATCAGCCGGGCGAGGAGTATGGCGCCGCCGAGCAGGAGAAACGGGTAGAGGACGAAGAGTCCGTAGCGGAAATTCGCCCGGAAGTAGCGGACGAACATGCCCTCGGCGGCGAGCCGGAGGAGGGCGCCGTAGCCCGAGAGGACCCGGCCGATCCACGATCGCTGCACGTAGGGAGCCATCAGGTCGTCCCAGCGCAGGACCGTGTAGTGCGTCTCGGTCGTCCAGTTGCGGCCGCGCACGGTGACGTGCCAGTTCATCTCCATGGCATCGTCGGAAAGCGTCGGAGCGCCGGCAGTCGCTTCGGCATCCCATAGCGCGCCGAACTTGCGGAGGCCGCTTGCCGTATACCGGGCAAGCGTTTCCGGCGGGGTGGGATCGAAACCGGCGAGGTAGACCACCCGCCGCCGATGTACCGGGATGGCAGCCTGGCCTGGCGGGTTCTGACGGTGCGGCTCGGCGGCGTTCATCGTCCCTGGGAAACGGCTTCCGGATTCGGCCAGAGCATCTAGCCGATGACCCGAGCTTAAGCCAGCTTTCACGCCGGCGTGCGATTTGCCGCAACGAGAGGGTGGCCGAACCCCGCCGGTTCCGCTATTCCGCCTGCCATGTCGCGGGGCGTGCTCCAGATTGCCGTGGTTCTTTTCGCCGTCTCCGTGGCCGGATGTACGACGCCCAGCCAGACGATGCTGGTGCCGCACCGGGACGACGGGCGGCCGGCAACCGTCGACCCCGCCGAAGCCGTGAAGCTGGTCAATGCGTTCCGCGCCGGCCGCGGCCTGCCGGGCCTCGCCCTCGACCCGCGCCTGACCGCGATTGCCGCCGCCCATGCCGGGGCGATGGCGCGCCAGGCGCGGCTGGCGCACGTGCTCCCGGGCGAGAAGAGTTTCGCGGTGCGGCTCTCCGCCGGCGGGTTTGCTGCCGATGTCGCGGTCGAGAATATCGGCGCCGGCTACCACGACCTCGCCGAGGCTTTCTCCGGCTGGCGGGCCTCCCCGCATCATCGCGACAACATGCTCGACCGCCGGGTCACGCTGATGGGCATCGCCGTCGCCCATTCCGCCGACGGCAGGTTCGGCGACTACTGGTCCATGGTTCTTGCCGCGCCGGAGACGCCGCGGTGATGGCTGCGGGTGCCTACGAAGCGCTGGTCGCCGGCTTTCGCTGGTCGATCCCGCCGGCATTCAACATCGCCGCGGCGTGCCTCGACCGCTGGGCAGGCGAGGATCCGTCGCGGCCGGCGCTGATCCGCTATGCCGCCGACGGGACGCTCACGCCGATCGGCTTCGCCGAGCTGCGCCGCATCACCGACGCGCTCGCTCATGCCCTGAAGCTGCGCGGCATCGGTGCGCGCGATCGTGTGGCGATCCTCCTGCCGCAATCGGCGGAAGCGCTCGCCGCGCATTTCGCCGCCTACAAGCTCGCGGCGATCGCGGTGCCGCTCGCCGCGCTCTTCGGCGAGGATGCGCTGCGCTTCCGGCTGGCGGCGGCCGGGGCGCGCGCGGTCATCACCGATGGCGCGGGGGCCGCCAGGATCGCCGGCATCCGGCGCGACATTCCGGACCTCGAAACGGTTCTGTCGGTGGACGGCGCGGCTGAGGGCGCGGAAGACTTCACCGCGGCTCTCGCATCGCACCGCGATCCTTTCCGGGCCGCGGCGACCGGACCCGACGACCCGGCACTGATGATCTTCACCTCCGGCACGACCGGGCCGCCGAAGGGCGCGCTGCACGGCCACCGCGTGCTCCTCGGGCATCTGCCGGGTTTCGCCTTCACCCACGCCGGCATCCCGTCCGCCGGCGACCGGATGTGGACGCCGTCCGACTGGGCGTGGGCCGGCGGCCTTCTCAATGCGCTGCTTCCCAGCCTCTATCACGGCGTCCCGGTGGTCTTCGGACCGTTCCGGCCGTTCGATCCCGGCGAGGCCTACGCGCTGATGGCCGGGGCCGGGGTCCGCAACGCCTTCCTGCCGCCGACCGCGCTGAAGCTGATGGCGGCGGCGCCGCCGCCCCGGGTCGCGCTCAACCTGCGCACCCTCGGTGCGGCGGGCGAGAGCCTCGGCCGCGAGGCCTTCGAGTGGTCGAAGCGCGTGCTCGGCATCCCGGTCGACGAGTTCTACGGGCAGACCGAGTGCAATTACGTGCTCGGCTCATCGGCCGCGGCCGGCGTCAGCCGCGCCGGCGCGATCGGCAGGCCGATCCCGGGCCATGACGTCCGTGTCGTCAACGCCGCGGGCATGGAAGCGGCGACCGACGAGCCGGGCGAGATCATGGTCCGCCGCCCGGACCCGGTGATGTTCCTCGGCTACTGGCGCGATCCGCACGCAAGCGCCGCCAAGTTCTCCGGCGAGTGGCTGCGGACCGGCGACCAGGCGGTGCGCGATGCCGACGGCTATGTCCGCTTCCTCGGCCGCGACGACGACATCATCATCTCGGCCGGCTACCGCATCGGTCCCGCCGAGGTCGAGGACTGCCTCGCCGCCCATCCCGCGGTGGCGATGGCGGCGGCGGTCGGCAAGCCGCACCCCGTCCGCACCGAGATCGTCAAGGCTTACGTGGTCGTGCGGCCCGGCTTCGACGCGACCCCGGCGCTCGCCGAGGAGTTGCGCCTGTTCGTGAGGGCCCGCCTGTCGGCGGCGGAATATCCGCGCGAGGTCGCCTTCGTCGAGGCCCTGCCGATGACCACCACCGGCAAGGTCATAAGGCGGGCGCTGAAGGAGCGCGCCGCCGCCGAGAAATAGCCGGCGGCTAGGCCTTGCCGGCGCGATAGTAGTAGTTGGCCTTCCGACCGAAGAAGAGGGCGCGCAGCCGGCGGCGCATCGCCTCGCTGCCGCGGAGCGGCTGGACGAGTGCATGCGCGGCGGTGAACGCGGCGATCTTCACCCGGTCGTAGAGCGGATGCCTGCCCGGGGCCGGCTGCGGCAGGCCGAGTTTGCGGAGCAGCGCGTTGGCCAGGTAGAGCCGGTTCATGCGCACGTTCTCCGGCGACTTCCAGGTGATTGCCATGGAGATCGTCCAGTCCGAACCGGTCCGCACCCAGTGCGGCCAGGTGTAGGGCAGGAACATGCCTTCGCCGGGCTCGAAGCGGTTGACGGTCGCGCGCTTCTCGAAATCCTCGCGATAGGCATGGTTGCGGTGCTTGCCTGGGAAGGTTTCGAGATCCTTCTCGGAAACGAGACTGCGGTCACGGTTGTCGAAGACGTGCATGAACTTCTCGCCGTGGAGATGGACGAAGAAGTTCTGCTCGTAGTCGATGTGGAAGGGCGTCACCGCGTTCGCCGAGGAGACGAAGATGAAGCCCTGGAAGTCGGTCATCCCGGCTTCGGCGGGGCTCCGGGCGCCGAGCGCGGCCGCGGCGTCGGCGAGCGCAGTCCGGATGAGCGCGGCATATTCGGGGACGGTCTCGACGTTCTTCAGCACCATCCAGGCGCCGGCGGTCTCGATCTGGCGGATGACATCGGCGGGGGCGAGGTCGACGCCCGGCACCTCGTCGGGCTTCTGGTTCGGCTGCAGCCTGCCCGAATTGTATTCCAGCCGGTCGCGGTCGAGTCGGGTGGCGAGGCGGGCCAGCGCTTCCAGCGAGAGCAGCGGATGGTCGGCGAGGTGATGGCGGATGCGGAACGGTTCGGCCGGGAATTTGCCCCCGGCGGGCCCAGCGACGTCGATGAGGCTCATGTCTCCGTCTCCTTGTTCCTGGCGCGTCCCTTCAGCCGGTCGCGCAACCCGCGCACCATTCCGCGGGCGCGGATTTCGGCGCGGGCGAGCGCCAGTCCGAAGTGGTGAAACGCGGCATTGCCGCAGGGAGCGATGACCACGGTGCCGATCGCCAGCCGGCCCGGCCACAGGTGGTCGATCATCGGATGGTCCGGCGCGGCCAGCGAATCGATCCGCGCAACCGCCGTCTCGGCGAAAAGCGGTCCCGGCAGGTCGAGCATGACCTGGGCGCCCGGCGAGAAGCGGGCGAACTTCTCGTCATAGGCGATCTTCCAGGTCCAGGCCGCGTCGCCCTCGACGAAGCTCACCACCATCGCGATCGGGCGCCGGTCGAGGCGGAGCGAGTCGATGCGGACGGCATTGGCGGCCGCCCGGTCGCGGATCGCCTGGCGCGCGAAGCTGCGGGTCTTCTCGGAGGAGGCGAGGGCGGTGCCGCCGCCGCCCTTCCAGCCGGCAGCTTCGAGCACCAGGAATTCCTCGAAACGGGCGCGGACCTTGGCGGGCTCGGCGGTCGATTCGAAGACCAGGGCGCCGCTGTCGCCGAGCCGGCGCATCTGGCGGGCATATTCCTTGCGCCGCCTGGTCGGCAGCGCGGCGCGAAGCCCGGTCGCCGCTTTCCGGTCGAGTGCGGCGCGCCGGTGCACGCCGATGATGGCGGCATGCCGGCCGGCGCGGCGGGCGGCGCGCAGGAATGCGGCGGTGGCCGGGCCCTCGACGGTCATGTCGGGCAGGACGAGAGCGGCCGGGTTCTCGGCGAGCAGCGCCGCTACCGCGGAGTCGGCGCGGCCCTGGTCGAGGAGCGGCACGCCGAGCGGACCGTAATTGTGACTCCAGAAGCGGAGCGACGGTGCGAGGCGTCCGAGCCTTGCCCGGGCCACCGGCGCGGCGGCGATCAGGCGGCCGTCGCCGTCGCGCACGGTCGCCACCTCGACGCCGTCGGCGAGCCGGGCCGCGGCAGGCAGGGCAAAATCGGGGTGGAAGAAATTGTTGGCTTCGAGCGAGCGGGCGGCAAGGTCGGCCCATTCGCCGCGGATCGCCTCCGCCTCGGCGAGCGACAGGCGCGCGGTCCGCGCCGGGGTCCGGGCGAAGCCGGGGAGGGGCGCCGCCTGTGGCCCGCTTCCCCGTGCCAGCTCGAACCCGATCTCGGCCATGTCAGTTGGCCGGAACGGTGCGCCGCGGAAGAATCGCGTGGAAGATCGAGCAGCGGATGCCGAGACGCGCGTAGGTCACGTAGTAGAGGACGATGCTCTCGAAGACGAGGGCGGTGGAGGTCGCGGTCGCGGCGCCGCCGAGCCCGAAGCGCGGGATGAGCGTGAAATTCAGGGCGACGTTGAGGATGAAGGTGGCCGTGTAGATCGCCGCGCAGATGCGCTGCTGGCCGGCCATGATGAGGAGGCTCTCCGCCGGCCCGATGGCGGCGCGGCAGACCAGCCCCACCGACAGGATGAAGAGCAGCCAGTAGCCCTCGCCGAAGCTCTCGCCGAAGAGGAGGAGGAGCGGCTTGCCGATAATGAGCAGCATGCCGACCATCGCCAGCGACGGCCAGAACGTCCAGTGCAGCGTGTCGCGGGTGAAGGCTTCGAGCCGTGCGTGGTCGCCGGCGGCATAGTACTGCGAGAAGCGCTGGGCGCTGCCGGCGCGCACCGCGAAGGAGACGAAATGGACGAGCGCCAGCGTCTTCACGGCGGCGAAATAGATCGCGACCTGGTCGGGGGCCCGCAGGTAGCCGACGATGATGATGTCGATATTCGTGAGGAGGTTGAAGAAGCCCTCGACGATGAAGATCGGCAGCGCGATCGCGAGCCAGAGGCGCGGCTGGTAGGCACGCGGGCCTTTGCCGATCACCTTGCGGATGCGGAGCGCCAGCGCGATCAGCTGGCCGATGGTGGTGAGGTAGGTGGCGGCAATCGTCGCCGCCATCGCGGTGACGGCGGTCGGGGCATAGCCCATGGCAACCGCCAGCCACATGAACGCGATGATCAGGAACGGGCGGACGATGTAGGTCGGCCAGAGGCTGAGGTCGGCCCAGCTGAAGCCGCGGGCGATGCCCTCGTGAATCTCGGCAACCGCGAGCATCGGCAGCGTGATCGCGCCGAGGTAGAGCGGGATGAGGTAGTAGCTGGAGATCGCGTCGCCGAAGACCCAGAGGCCGAGGCCGCCGATGGCGGCGAAGAAAGTCGCCGTGACGAGGCCCTGGACACGGCTGCCGATCAGCACGCCGCGCAGCAGTTCGGTCTGCAGCCGTTCGCGGTATTCCGGGACGAAGCGGACGACGGCGGTCTGGATGCCGAGACAGGCAAGGCCGCCGAGGATGACGGCGCCGACCCAGACGACGACGAAGACGCCATATTCGAAGTCGCCCATCCAGCGGGCCATGACGACCTGGCTGACATAGGCGATGAGGGCGCTGAAGATGCGGACGGCGAAGGCAACCAGCGCGATGCGCTGCGATACCGACCGGTCGTCCCGGCCGCGCAGGATCGACTCAAGCAGGTCGAAAACGGGTTGAGTCCGTACTGCGAGCCGGGAGCCGAACAATCGTTCCGCCGCGCCCGCAAACCTGAAACGCACTGGCCTCTCCGCTGGTCCTTATCGAACCGTTACGGCCGAAGCCTCGATTTGAACAAAGCCCGACCGATCCGCAGGAAAATCAGTTACCTTTCGGGACCGGCTTGTACAGTTAACGAAAGCCTAAGGGTTCAATAAAGGTTAACCGATAGCCAAACTTCCGATGAATCCCGTGCCGGCATCTCCTGCCCGTCCGGACAAGTCGTGCGACGGTGCCGGCGGCACAAGCCGGCGCCATGCACAAGGTTACCGGTTCCCTCTCGGATCTGACGCGGCTGCATGAACGACTCGGGCGCCGAAGCCATCCTCGACCTCAGGGGCCTTGCCTGTCCGCTGCCCGTCCTCAAGGCGCGGAAGGCGCTGGCGCGGCTGGCGCCCAGTGCGGTCCTCATTGTCGAGACCACCGATCCGATGGCGGCAATCGACATTCCGCATCTTTGCCGGGAGGAGGGGCACCGGCTGCTCGCCGAAGACGCGGCGGGCGAGGTTCGCCGATTCCGCATCGAAAGGGGCCGGTCTCCCGCATAGCGATTCGGCGGCGTCGCGGCTAGTCTCCGGCCCGCATGCAGACCAACTTCACCCTCGCCCAGCTTGCCGACCCGGAGATCGCGACATCGGAGAAGATACTCCGCTCCTGCGTCCATTGCGGCTTCTGCACCGCAACCTGCCCGACCTACGTGCTTCTCGGCGACGAGCTCGACAGTCCGCGCGGGCGCATCTACCTCATCAAGGACATGCTGGAGAACGACAAGCCGGCCAATGCCGAGGTCGCGCTCCACATCGACCGCTGCCTGTCCTGCCTCGCCTGCATGACGACCTGCCCGTCGGGCGTCGACTACATGCACCTGGTCGACCACGCCCGGCAGCGGATCGAGAAGACCTACCGCCGTCCGTTCCTCGACCGCCTGACGCGCAGCGCGCTTGCCGCCATCCTGCCCTATCCGGGCCGCTTCCGTGCCGCGCTCGCCGCGGCATTCTTCGCGCGGCCCTTCGCCGGCATACTCGGGCGCATCCCGGGCCTCGCGCGGGTCGCCGCGATGCTGCGGCTGGCGCCATCGTCGCTGCCGCCGCGCTCGGCCGCTGACCGCCCGGGCATCTTCCCCGCCGCCGGGCCCCGGCGCGGGCGGGTTGCGCTGCTCCGCGGCTGCGCCCAGTCCGTGCTCGACCCGGCGATCAACGACGCCGCGATCCGGCTCCTCACCCGCCACGGCGTCGAGGTGGTCATCGCTGCCGGCGAAGGCTGCTGCGGCGCGCTCCCGCATCACATGGGGAGGGACGGCCAGGCGCATGCGCTTGCCGCCGCCAACATCGAGGCGTGGACGCGCGAGATGGAGGGCGAAGGGCTCGACGCCATCCTCACCACGACTTCCGGCTGCGGTACGACCCTGAAGGACTACGGCTTCCTGTTCCGCACCGACCCGGCGATGAAGGATCGCGCGGCGCGGGTGGCCGGCATCGTCCGCGACATCTCGGAATATGTCGAGGAGCTCGGCCTCGGCCCGGCGACGGCCGGCCATGACCTCACCGTCGCCTACCACGCCGCCTGCTCGCTGCAGCACGGTCAGCAGGTGCGGAGCGCACCGAAGGCCTTGCTCGCCGCCGCCGGCTTCATCCTGCGCGAGCCGGCGGAAAGCCACCTCTGCTGCGGTTCGGCCGGAACCTACAACATGCTCCAGCCCGAAATCGCCGCGCGGCTCCGCGACCGCAAGGTCAGGAACGTCGAGGCGACCGGCGCCGACATCGTCGCGGCCGGCAACATCGGCTGCATTACCCAGATCGCGAGCGGCACGGACCTGCCGGTCGTCCATACCGTCGAGCTTCTCGATTGGGCCTATGGTGGGCCGGTTCCCGCCCGGCTCGCCGAGGACCGGCGGTTCCACCACGCCGCGTGAACGCCGCTTGCGCCGCTGCCCTCAAATCCCTACGGTCATGGCCGTCTCAACGGGGTGCCCTTAACCGGGCTGAGAGGCTCTCTGCCAACCCGTCGAACCTGATCCGGATCATGCCGGCGGAGGGATTTGAGGATGCGCCCCAGAGCGGTACTCGCATTTGTCCGTCGGCCAACGAGGGACAATCGCCGCCATGACTGAAGCCCCGATCGATATCGCCGATGCCGAAGCCGCGCTCGCCGCGCTCCGCGCCAGCCGGCCGCTGGTCCACAACATCACCAACTATGTCGGGATGACGATTGCCGCCAATGCGCTGCTTGCCGTCGGCGCCTCGCCGGCAATGGTGCACGCGGTCGAGGAGGTCGAGGACTTCATCGCCATCTCGTCGTCGCTCGCCATCAACATCGGCACGCTGTCGCCGCGCTGGGTCGATGCCATGCGCCTCGCCGCGGCAAAGGCCGTGGCGCTCGGCAAGCCCTGGGTGCTCGACCCGGTCGGCTGCGGCGCCACGCCATACCGCACCGGTGTCGCCGCGGACCTGGCGCGGATGAAACCGGCGATCATCCGCGGCAATGCCAGCGAGATCATGAGCCTTGCCGGGGCCGCCGGCGCCGGCGGCAAGGGCGTCGATTCGACCGCCAGTTCCGATGCCGCGGTCGATGCCGCGAAGGCGCTGGCGCGCGCCACCGGCGCCGTGGTCGCCGTCACCGGCGTTACCGACTACGCCACCGACGGTGGAACGCTCATCGCGGTGGAGGGCGGCCATGAACTGATGCCGCTCTCGACCGCGCTCGGCTGCGCGCTCACCGCCACCACGGCGGCCTTTGCCGCGGTGCGCCCGCCGCTTGCCGCCGCCGCCGCGGCGCTTGCCGTCTACGGCGCCGCGGGCGCCGCCGCCGCGGCGCGCTGCCCGAACGGGCCGGGGCACCTGCCGGCGGAACTCTGCGACGCGCTTTATCGTTGCGACCGGGCGATGCTCGATCGCCACGCCGCGATCCGGGTTGCCGCCATCGCCTGAGGGACGCTTCATGGGCGCGAAACCGCGCTTCGACCTTGCGGTCTATCTCATCACCGACCCGGTGCTGTGCGGGGTGCGCGGCGTCGAGGCGACGGTGCAGGCGGCGGTCGCGGGCGGCGCGACCATCGTCCAGCTCCGCCATCCCAACGCCGCCACCCGGCCGCTGGTCGAGGAGGCGCGGGCGATCGCCGCCGCCTGCCGCGCGGCCGGGGTGCCCTTCATCGTCAACGACCGCGTCGACGTGGCGCTCGCGGTCGATGCCGACGGCGTCCATGTCGGCCAGTCGGACATGCACCCGGCCGATGCGCGCCGCCTGATCGGGCCGAACCGCATCCTCGGCCTGTCGATCACCTCGGAGGATGATCTCGCCCGGTCCGATTTCGCCGGCGTCGACTATCTCGGCGTCGGGCCGGTCTATGCGACCGGCACGAAGGTCGACGCGGCCCCGCCGATGGCGATCGGCGGCCTCCGGGCGATCTGCGCGCGCACGACTCTGCCGGTCGTGGCGATCGGCGGGCTCCATGCCGGCAATGCCGCCGAAGCGGTCGCCGCCGGCGCCGACGGCGTCGCCGTGGTCTCGGCCATCTGCGGCGCGCCGGACCCCGAGGAGGCCGCCCGCGAATTGCGCATGATCGTCGCCGGCGCCCGCCTCGGCTAGACGGCGGGGAAGAGCGGCGGGCCGGCATCGGATTGCGGAGCGGCGCGACTTCTGTTTATTGGCCTCGCATCCGGCGCGTTGTGCCCATCCGCCAGCCTGAAACCCTATGTCGAAGACCAGCCCCCTCAAGGCCCGCCTGCCGCGCGGTTTCGCCGACCGCTCCGCGGCCGATATCCGCGCGACCGAGCGGATGCTGGCCACCATCCGCCAGGTCTATGAGCGCTACGGTTTCGAGCCGGTGGAGACCCCGCTCGTCGAATATACCGACGCGCTCGGCAAGTTCCTGCCCGACCTCGACCGGCCGAACGAGGGCGTCTTCTCCTTCCAGGACGAGGACGCCCAAGAGGCGAGGAGCGCCGGAGGCGCGACCGGGAAGCATGGAGAATGGCTTTCTCTCAGGTACGATCTGACCGCGCCGCTCGCCCGCTACGTCGCCGAGAACTGGGAGCGGCTGCCCAAGCCCTACCGCAGCTACCGCGCCGGCTGGGTGTTCCGGAACGAGAAGCCGGGTCCCGGCCGCTTCCGCCAGTTCATGCAGTTCGACGCGGACACGGTCGGCGCGGCCTCGCCCGCCGCCGACGCCGAGATCTGCATGATGGCGGCGGACACGCTGGAGGCGCTCGGCATCCCGCGCGGTCAGTACATGGTGAAGGTCAATTCGCGGAAGGTGCTCGACGGCGTGATGGAGGCCGCCGGGGTCGCCGAAGGGGCGCAGCGTCTTATCGTGCTTCGCGCCATCGACAAGCTCGACCGCCTCGGCCTCCACGGCGTGCGCGAACTGCTCGGGCCGGGGCGCAAGGACGAGAGTGGCGACTTCACCAAGGGCGCCGGGCTCGGCGAAGCCGCGATTGCGACGATCGTCGGCATGCTCGACTTCGACTCGGAAGCGGAGGAGACCATCGCCTCGCTCGACACGCTCCTCGCCCGCTCGGAGATCGGGCAGGCAGGCCGCGCCGAACTGCAAATGATCGCCGACTACGTGACGGCCGCCGGATACGATGACCGCGTCGAGATCGATCCGTCGGTTGTCCGCGGCCTCGAGTACTACACCGGGCCGGTCTTCGAGGCGCAGCTCCTCTTCGAGATCCCGAACGAGCAGGGTCAGCCGGTGGTGTTCGGCTCGGTCGGCGGGGGCGGGCGCTATGACGGCCTCGTCGGGCGCTTCATGAACGAGCCGGTCCCGGCGACTGGCTTCTCGGTCGGCGTATCGCGCCTCCAGGCGGCGCTCGCCGCCCTCAACCCGGCCAATGCCGAGGATGCCGCCGGCCCGGTCGTCGTCCTCGTCATGGACCGCGACCGTATCGGCGAATACCAGGCGATGGTGGCAAAGCTCCGCCATTCCGGCGTCGCCGCCGAGATGTATCTCGGCGAATCCGGCATGCGCGCCCAGATGAAATATGCCGACCGGCGCAACGCGCCGCTCGTCGTCATCCAGGGCGGCGACGAGAAGGCGAAGGGCGTCGTCCAGATCAAGGACCTTGCCGAGGGCAAGCGCCTGTCCGGCGCGGTCGCCGACAACGCCGCCTGGCGGACCGAGCGTCCCGGCCAGTTCGAGGTGCCCGAGGCGGAGCTGGTCGCGGCGGTCAAGCAGATCGTCGGCCTCCTCTGACCGCGATGTTTCCCTTCCTGTCATCCCCGCGAAAGCGGGGACCCAGTATCCGCGAGGCTGAAGAATCGTGCGCCCGGCCGGGCGTGCCTCTTCCTGCCGCGCCTCGGTTACTGGGTCCCCGCTTTTGCGGGGATGACAGGCAGAGCAGGGGCGCCGTCGCATGACCCGCGACTACGCCCCGCTCCGCGCCCTCTTCACTGACGCCGGTTACGCCTTCGTCGAGCCCCCCCTCCTCTTCGACGCGAGCGTGTTCGTCGAGCTGGCGGGAGAGGACCTTCGTCGCCGCCTGTTCCTCTCCACCGCCGCCGACGGGACCGAGCTCGCGCTCCGCCCCGACTACACGATTCCCGTCTGCCTGCAGCACCTGGCGTCGGGCAAGGCGCGGCGCCGCGCGAACTATGCCTATCTCGGCCCGGTCTTCCGCCAGCGGCGCGACGAGCCGGGCGAGTTCCTGCAGGCCGGCGTCGAGTCGCTCGGCCGCACCGACCGCGCGCTCGCCGATGCCGACATGCTGAAGCTCGCGCTCTCCGCGGTCGCGACCCTCGGCGTCGCCGCGCCCGCGGTGCGGATCGGCGATTCGGCGCTCTTCGCCGCGGTCCTGCAGTCCCTCGACCTCGCCGAGCCGTGGCGCCGCCGCCTCGCCCGCGCCTTTGGCGACCGCGACCGGCTGAAGGCGCTGCTCGCGCGCCTCGCTTCCGGCGCGAAAGCGCCGGCGCTCCCCGATGGCGTTCCGGCCGGGAAACCGGCGGCCCTCAGGCGCGCCGTCTCCGACATGCTACTCGCCACCGGCCTTGCCACGGTCGGCGGGCGCGACGCCGGCGAGATCGCGGCGCGCTTCGCCGAGAAGGCGGAGCTTGCCCGCGGCAACCGGCACGCGCCGAAGGTGCTGACGAAATTCCTCGCCATTGCCGGCGCGCCGCGCCGCGCCGCGGCGGCGGTGCGGAGGCTCGCGGCCGCCGAGAAGCTCGACCTCGACGCCGCCCTCGGCGATTTCGAAACCCGGCTCGACAATTTCGCCCGCGATCGGCTCGACCTGTCGAAGCTTGCCTTCGCCGCCGATTTCGGCCGGCGGCTCGACTACTACACCGGCTTCGTCTTCGAGATGTATGGCCGCGAGGACAAGAAGCCGATCGTCGGGGGCGGCCGCTACGACCGGCTCCTGTCGCTCATCGGCGCCGGCGGCCCGGTGCCCGCCGTCGGCTTCGCCATCTGGCTCGACCGTATCGGGGCGGCGCGATGAGCGCGATCGTCATCGGCGTGCCGTCGAAGGGACGGCTGCAGGAGGAAAGCGCCGCGGTCTTCGCGCGTGCCGGCCTCAACCTCGAATCCGCCGGCGCGGCGCGGAGCTACCGCGGCCGCATCGCCGGCATGCCCGGCGTCGAGATCGCCTACCTGTCGGCGCCGGAGATCGCCCGCGAGATCGGCGCCGGCGCCGTCCACCTCGGCATCACCGGCCGCGACCAGGTCGAGGAGAGCATCCCGGACTGGAAGTCGCGCGCCGAGCTGCTCGTCCCGCTCGGCTTCGGCCGCTGCGATGTCGTCGTCGCCGTGCCGCGCGCCTGGATCGACGTCGAGGGCATGGAAGACCTCGACGACGTCGCCGGCGACTTCCGCCCGCGCCACGGCCGCCGCCTCACCGTCGCGACCAAGTACGTCAACCTGACCCGCCGGTTCTTCGCCGGTCACGGCATTGCGGATTACCGCATCGTCGAGAGCCTCGGCGCGACCGAGGGGGCGCCGGCCTCGGGCGCTGCCGACCTCATCGTCGACATCACCACGACCGGCGAGACGCTCCGCGCCAATGGCCTCAAGGTGCTCGCCGACGGCGTGATCCTCCGCTCCGAGGCCCATCTCGTCCGCAGCCTCGTCGCGAAAACCGATACGAAGCAGGCAAAGGCGCTGGAGGCGGTAGTCGCGCGGTTGCGGGGTTAGCGGCTTTTCGGCCTCACAGCCTCCCGCCTCGTCATCCTCCGGCTTGACCGGAGGATCGGGCTGGGTGCCCCGTCCTCTACCCGAATGAGGCGGCCATTGATGCTCTGCTTTCGCAGAGGATGACGTGGTGGGGGCTGTTCGCGCGTCCTTCGAGGCTCGCTACGCTCGCACCTCAGGATGGCGGCGCTGGTGACTCTCGGAGCGCTGCAATCGGCGTGCGCCACCTGGATCGGGAGAGGCGTCTCCCGGCAATTGCCGGCCACCCACCTCGCCATCCTGAGGTGCTCGGGCGAAAGCCCGAGCCTCGAAGGACGCGCGGACTTTACATGCCCCTTATTTCCCCGGCCGCTTGAATCCTTTCCTGAGCTTCTCCACCTCGGCCCGGCAGAAGCAGCCCTCGACATGGTCGTTGACGATGCCGACGCCCTGCATGAAGGCGTAGATCGTCGTCGGCCCGACGAAGCTCCAGCCGCGCTTCTTCAGCGCCTTCGACAGCGCCAGCGATTCGTCCGTCTTCGGCATGGCGTGGAGCGTCGCCCAGTCGAGCTTCTTCGGCCGCGTCTTCGGGTCGGGCTCGAACCGCCATACGAATGCCGCGAGCGATCCGGCTTCCCGCACCAGGTCGAGCGCGCGCCTGGCGTTGTTGATGGTCGATTCGATCTTGCCGCGATGGCGGACGATCCCGGCGTCGGCAAGCAGGCGTTCAACGTCCATCTCGCCGAAGTGGGCGACCTTGTTGAAGTCGAAGCCGGCGAAGTTTTTGCGGAAATTCTCGCGCTTGCGGAGGATCGTCAGCCACGACAGGCCGGACTGGAAGCCTTCCAGGCAAAGTTTCTCGAACAGCCGCGTGTCGTCGGCCACCGGCCGGCCCCACTCCCCGTCGTGATAGGCGACATAGTCGGCGAGGCCGCCATGCCAGGCGCAGCGGAGCTTTCCGTCCTCGCCCTCGACCAGCCCGTCCGCCATTCCTAGCCTCCCTTAACCCTTCGTTTACCATGCCGCCACGGCCGGAGACGAAGCATTCACCATTCGGTTGGATTTGGCAGGCAGAATGGCCGCCAACAAGCGACGGGCCAAAGCGCCCGCGTCTCGGGGGTCGGTGTTGGCAGAAGGGGAAGTGGGCCTCGCCCTGCGGCAGCAATGCCGTGCCCGTTTCGAGTACCGACCGCGAGACCCGGAATGATGCGCCTCTCCGTCGCCGCTGCGCTCCTCGCTGCTGCTGCCTGCTTCCCGCTGCCGGCGGCCGCATCTTTCGACGTGCCACGTCCGCCGGCGACGCTCAGCCCCGACCTTACCGGTCCGTGGGTGCTGCAGATGAAGCCCGGCAAGCGCGCTGTCCTTGCCGATCCGGCGGCCAGCCGGGCGAAGAGTGTCGCCGCCGCCCGCTACCGCCTGCGTGGCATCGACCCCGCCTACCTGCCGCGGGTCGTTCGTTACAATTCGCACCAGCCGCCTGGCACGATCGTGATCGATACCAACGCCCGCTATCTCTACCTGGTTCTCGGCGACGGCATGGCGAAGCGCTACGGCGTCGGCGTCGGCCGCCCGGGCTTCGAATGGGCCGGCGAACGCCGGATCACGGCCATGGCCAAGTGGCCGGCCTGGACTCCGCCCGACGAGATGCGCCAGCGCCAGCCCGACCTGCCCGATTCGATGGAAGGCGGGCCGGCCAATCCGCTCGGCGCCCGCGCCATGTACCTCGGCGGCACGCTCTATCGCATCCACGGGACGAGCGAGCCGTGGACGATCGGCTCGGCCGTCTCGTCCGGCTGCATCCGCATGCGCAACGAGGACGTGATCGACCTCTACCGCCAGGTCAGGATCGGAACCCGCGTCATCGTCATGTGACGGTCGCCCATGGAACAATGGGGGCGCGGCCTTGCGAAGGCCGCGTGACAGCGGGCCGCTTCGGGGCGCGAAGCGGCCCGTTTCACACTCTCGTGACGAGATTGCCGGTTGCCGATGCTGCGGTGCGTTCGTATCGTCATGCCGGGCGGACGGGCGAGGGGCGGCCTGTGCCACCCCTTTGACCCTTGTCGGGCAGGTGCGGAGCGGCGGACATGGTGCGTTTGAAGCTGGCGCTGGCGGCCTTGGCGGCAGCATTGATCGGGCTGACGGCGGTCCCCGCCGCGGCCGGTCCCTTCCTCGACGAGATCAGGAATTCGCTCCAGGACGTGGGGCCCGGCGCCGGCGAGGGCGCGGCGGTGACCAAGACCGACCTGCCCGGTCCGAGCATCTTCAAGTACCGCCGCCAGACGGTCGCCTACCCGACCCGCGAGGCCGCGGGGACCATCATCATCGATCCGAAGCAGAAGTTCCTCTACTACGTCCTCGGCGGCGGCAAGGCGATCCGCTACGGCGTCGGCGTCGGGCGCGAAGGCTTCGGCTGGCACGGCGTCGTCCATGTCGGCCGCAAGGTCGAATGGCCGGCCTGGCGTCCGCCGGAGGAGATGATCGCGCGCGAGGCGCGCCGCGGGAAGAAGCTGCCGGAATTCGTCGAAGGCGGGCCGCGAAGCCCGCTCGGCGCCCGCGCGCTCTATCTCTACGACGGGTTCGTCGACAACGGCTACCGCATCCACGGCACAACGGAACCCTGGTCGATCGGCCACAACGTCTCGTCGGGCTGCATCCGCATG
>DASRGK010000050.1:0-51123 GCA_035651055.1 Bauldia sp. | reverse complement strand
CTTCGCCAACGAGTCGCGCAGCGCGAATTTCGATGCCGCCGCGATGGCAACCGTGGCGAGCTTCCGCAAGCTCGACGACGACGCGCTTTCGCGCCTGAAGCCGCTACGCATCCGGGTCGTGGTGGCGAATGCGGGCGACAGCGAGGATACGTTCGTGCGCCAGATGCAGGGCGTCGACCGTCCGCGCGAGCTTTTCCGCTCGCTGAACGACATCGGTCCGGGCGAACGGATTGCGCCCGGGACGCGGGTGAAGATCGTCGCCGATTAGCCGACTAGACGAAGATGCCCTCGTCGGGATGCTCGCGCAGCAGCTCTGCCCGAAGCTTCTCCAGCGCCCGGTTCTCGATCTGGCGGACGCGCTCCTTGGAAATGCCCAGCCGTTCGCCGAGCGCCTCCAGGGTTGCGCCTTCGTCCTGCAACCGGCGTTCGCGGACGATATGCCGTTCGCGCTCGTTGAGAACGTTCAGTGCCGACCGCAGCCAGTTATGCCGGCGCTCGGCGTCGATCCGCTCGCCGACGGTCTCGTCCGGCAGCGGGACCCGGTCGACCAGGAAGTCGACCCGATCCGAGCCGTCGCTATCGTCACCTTCGCGGAGCGGAGCGTTGAGCGACGCATCGGGCCCGGAAAGGCGCGAGTCCATGATCTCTACGTCGCGCACCGAGACGCCGATCGCTGCCGCGATCTCGGCAAAGACCGCGGAACGCGGGCGCTGGTCGGGACGCTGCGCCAGCCGGGCCCGCAGCCGGCGCAAGTTGAAGAACAGCGCCTTTTGCGACGACGAGGTGCCGCCGCGCACGATCGACCAGTTGCGCAGGATGTAGTCCTGGATCGAGGCCCGAATCCACCAGGTGGCATAGGTCGAAAAGCGCACGTCGCGGTCCGGCTCGAACCGGGCGGCCGCTTCGAGGAGGCCGACATGCCCCTCCTGGATGAGGTCGCCGAGCGCCAGACCGAAATTGCGGAAGCGCGCCGAGATCGCCACCACCAGGCGCATGTGGGCCGCCGTCAGCCGGTGAAGTGCGGACTGGTCGGCGGTATCGCGCCAGCGCACCGCGAGATCGTGCTCCTCCTCCCGTTCGAGGTAGGGAGCGGCCATGGCACGGCGGACGAATTCCTGACGAGTGCCTGCGAAGGTCATGCTGCGACCCCGGAATTTTAGCGATATGGCCGAGCGTACGAGTCGAGACTAGACCGCCTGCCCGCCCGCGAAGCCACACAATGACGTGATCCTGCGGTGATCCGGGCGGCCGAGGCGGGCCACCCGGACTCCTAACTGAAAGGGGCGCCCGCGGGTTCCGCGGACGCCCCCTGATGGGAAGCTTTGATCGGGCAGGCAGGAAGCCTAAGCCGCCCTTTCCTGCTCAACCGCCTCCGGAACCGCCCCTTCCGGTTTGGCCCCGCGGCGCGGGCTTTTGGCAAGGTTCTGCTCGATCTGCCGGACAGCCTCCGTTTCGGAGATCTTGCTGACCGAGGAAATCTCGCGTGACATGCGGTCGAGCGCGGCCTCGTAAAGCTGCCGTTCACTATAGGACTGTTCCGGCTGGTTCTCCGACCGGAAGAGGTCGCGGACCACTTCGGCGATCGAGATGAGGTCGCCGGAATTGATCTTCGCCTCGTATTCCTGCGCGCGCCGGCTCCACATCGTGCGCTTGATGCGGGCGCGGCCGCGCACCGTCTCGAGCGCGCGCTTCACGGTCGGGTTGTCGGCGAGCTTGCGCATGCCGACAGTCTGGGCCTTCGCCACCGGAACGCGCAGCGTCATCTTGTCCTTGATGAAGGAGACGACGAAGAGGTCGAGCTTGATGCCCGCCACTTCCTGCGTCTCGACCGCCATGATGCGGCCGACGCCGTGCGCCGGATAGACGATGTGCTCGCCGATCTTGAACTCGGACCTTGCCGGCGGCTTCTTGACCGCGGGGGCCGGCGCCGGAGCGGCGGCGATCGGACCGGGGTGGGATGCCGCAACCGGCGCGACCTTCGCAGCAGGTGCGGGCACCAGAGCGGGCTTCGCCACGACCGGCTTCGCGGAAGCCGCGGCCGCTGCCGGCGGCTTCTTCTGCGGGGCCGCCGCCTTCTGCGGCGCTACCGTGGCTGCGACCGTCTTCTTCGGCGCATGCGCGTGTGACGCTGCGGCCGGCTTCTTCGCCGCGGCCCTCGCCACCGGCTTCGCCGGCTGCTTCTTCACGTGCTTCGACTTGCTCGACGCCGCCATCGCGGGCCTCGCCGGCTTCCGCTTGGTCTTGGCCACAGTCTTCTTCTGGGGTGCCTTCGCCCGGCTGGGGCTGGCGCTCTTCGACTTACTCGACATATTCTTTCCGTGCCTCCACGCGGCACTCGCCCGCGTCGCGACGACCTATCCTATCCCGCCGGGCCGAACCGGAGGGTCGCCGGAAACCTGGTGATTTCGGGCAAGCTTATGACACCGCTGACGCGGAGCGTTTGTTCTTCCGCTGATTTCCAAGCATATAGCACAAAATCAGGAAAATTCAATGGTTTAGAGCGCCGAGGGTAAATGATGAACCCTCGCCGCCGGGCCGCTCTTCACCAATTCCACAGGCGGAATCCGAGGAAAAGCCGGCCGCCCGCAGGCTCCTCAGTCGCCCTCGCCGGGCTTCGGCGAGAAGAATTTCTCGAACTTTCCCTCTATCCCCTCGTATTCCTTGGCGTCAGCCGGGGGCTCTTTCTTGGTTGTGATATTGGGCCACTGCACGGCAAAATCTGCGTTGAGTTTCAGCCATTTCTCGAGGCCGGGCTCGGTATCGGGCTTGATCGCATCGACCGGGCATTCCGGCTCGCATACCCCACAATCGATGCACTCGTCCGGGTGGATGACGAGCATGTTCTCGCCTTCATAGAAGCAGTCGACCGGACACACCTCGATGCAGTCCATGTATTTGCATTTGATGCAATTATCGTTGACGACGTAAGTCACTGTCGGGCCCTCGAAAGCGTGGCGTTGGGTAACCCGTTTGCCGGGGCGGCGCAAGGAATGGCGGTGGCGCTTCCCGCGGGTCTCTGGGCAATTTCCGGTCGGCCGGGGAGCCGTCAGGAAAAATCCTCGTCCTTGGCGAGGAACGCGTCGATTGCCCGCCGGTCGCGCTTGGTCGGGCGCCCGCTCCCCGGCTCACGCCCCGTGGCGGGCGGACGGGCAGGTTCCGGCGGCGACAGGTCTTCATAGAGGAGCTTCGCCTCGGCCGGCGGCCCCCGCCTTGCGCCGGGCGCGGCGACCTTGAGCACGCGGACGCCGCCCGGCAGCGCGATGGTGAGCACATCGCCCGTCTTGACCGCGCGGCTGGCGCTGTCGCTCCGCTCCCGGTTGACCCGCACCGAGCCGGAAAGAACGAGCTTCTGGGCCAGTGTCCGCGTCTTTACGACGCGCGCGAACCATAGCCACTTGTCGATGCGCTGACGGCCGTCCCAGCCCACCATCGGTCAGGCGTTGTCGTCCTGCTTCCGCCCTTCGAGCTGCGCCTTGAGCGCCGCCAGGGCTGCAAAGGGCGAGTCGGGATCGAAGGCAGCCTTCGCCCGCTCCGGCTGACGGAACGGCGCGCGCTCAGGGCCCGGGCCCTTGTTGTTGCGCTCCCGGTTCCGATCGCCGCGCTGATGCGGACGACCGTCGCCGGAACGGCCCCGTTCCCTCGGCGGCCGCTCGACCGACGGTCCGGGCGCGGACGGAGGTGCAGCACCGGGAGCCTCGCCGGGTTGCGCGCCCGCCGCTTCGGCCGGCGAGGTTGCGGTCTGGGCCGCGGTAGCCGGAATATCGGCGCGGTGGCGCGGGCCGCGGTTCCGCCGCGCGCGGCCGCCGGCCTCATGGCCGTCTGCCAGCCGGCGATGCTGCGGGTGCTGATCGACCCGCCGGCCCGGCCGCCAGATTTCGATGAACGCCGGCTCCGCCGCTGCCGCAGGTGCCGCGGCGGCGGGTTCGGCGGCCGGATCGGGGGCGGGCGCGGCGGCGGCTTCGCCGTCGCTCACAGCCACAGGGGTCGGGCTGTTGTCGTTCGACGCCGCAGGCAGCGCCGCGAGGTCCTGAGCGATCGGCGCGTCGCCGGTGGCAAGCGCCGCGGCGACCGCAGCCTCCGTCGCTTGCGTCGGCTCGGCCGGACGGGCCGGGGCCGGGCGCCGCTCAACGCGATAGCCGAGCGCCTTCAGCACCGCCGCGAAGTCTTCCCCGGCGCAGCCGAGCAGCGAGGTCATCGCCGGCGTCACCATGAAGCCGTTGCCCTCCGCCGCGCCGGGCGGAGGAGTGGATGCACCCGGCGTCGGCCGCCAGGCGATCAGCGGACGGATCACGTCGGCGAGGCGCTCGAGAATGTCGACCCGCACCGCGCGCGGGCCGGCAATCCGGTAGCCGACCACGCGATAGAGCGGGCGCGGGACCGCCGGATCGACCACGACGCTGGTCCGGCCCGATGCCGCCAGCTGCGCCAGCTCGCGCGCCCCGTTCTCCTCCAGCCCGCCATGTTTCAGCGACCACAGGATCGCGAGCAGCCCGGCGGGCGCCGGTTTGAGGAGCTGCGGCACGAAGATGTTGTAGGCGCCGAAGCGCACGCCGAGCGAGCGCAGGCCGGCCCGCGTTTCCTGATCGAGCGCCTTGACCTCCTCGGCGATTTCGGCGCGATCGATGACCCCGAACGCCTCTACCAGGCGGAAGGCAAGTCCGCGCGCCGGGGCCGACAGGGTCTCGGCGGCACGCAGATCGAAGAGCGGCTTGAGCAGCGTCTCGGCGTGGTTGGCGAGCCACAGATCGAGCCGTGCCTGGACCCGGTCGCGGACCGGGCCCGACAGGGCTTCGTCGGCGAGCAGGATGACGCGGGGTCGCAGCGGATCGTCGCCGTCGGTGATCTTGGCCACCGCCGCGCCGCGCCAGCGCAGCGTCCCGTCGGCTGCCAGAAGGATGTCGCCGTTCGCCGCCGTCGCAACCCGCTCGGCGCGCTCGGCGATCTCGCCGGAGAGCGCCTTCTGTGCCGCAGCACGCAGCGCCTTGGCATCCGGGCCGTCGGCGCTGGCATCCGGCGTGAAGCGGAATCCGGCCAGTGCCCCGACATGCTGGCCCTCGACCAGCACGTCCCCTGCAGGCGTCACCTCGGCTTCGAGCATCGCGTTTTCTTTCAGCCGGCGCATCAGCACGCTCGTCCGCCGGTCGACGAAACGGCCGATCAGCCGCTCATGCAACGCGTCGGACAGACGATCCTCTATCGCGCGCGTGCGCTCCTGCCAATGGCGGGGGTCGGCAAGCCAGTCCGGGCGGTTGGCGACAAACGTCCAGGTTCGGATATGGGCGATGCGGTTGGAGAGCGTGTCGATGTCGCCTTCCGTGCGGTCGGCGAACGCGGTTTGCTCCGCAAACCAATCCTCGGGGATGGCTCCGTTGCGGGCGAGGAATTGGAACAGCGTCGCGACCAGTTCGGCGTGGTTGGCGGGCGCGATCTTGCGATAGTCGGGGACCTGGCAGACATCCCAGAGGAGCGCGACCCGCTGCCGCCCGGCGGCCATCTCGCGCACCGCCGGATCCCGCGCCGCGGTTTCGAGCGCGGTGACGTCGTCGGAGGGCGGCGCCTTGACCAGACCTTCGCGGTTCGGCGCGACGTCGAGACTGGCGGCGAGGGTCTCGAGCGAGGCGAAGTCGAGGTCGGAGTTCCGCCACTGCACCGTCTTGACGTTGTCGAAATGGTGCGTTTCCAGCGCCTCGACCATTTCGTCGCTGAACGGCTCGACCCGGCCGGTCGTGCCGAACGTGCCGTTCCGCATGTGCCGGCCGGCGCGGCCGGCGATCTGGCCGAGCTCGGCGGCGGTCAGCCGGCGGAACTGGTATCCGTCGAACTTGCGGTCGGCGGCAAAGGCGACGTGGTCGACATCGAGGTTGAGCCCCATGCCGATCGCATCCGTGGCGACCAGGAAATCGACGTCGCCCGACTGGAAAAGCTCGACCTGGGCATTGCGGGTGCGCGGGCTGAGCGAGCCGAGCACCACCGCCGCCCCTCCCCGCTGCCGCCGGATCAGTTCGGCGATCGCATAGACCTCGTCGGCGGAAAACGCCACGACCGCCGAGCGCGCCGGCAGCCGCGTGATCTTCTTCGCCCCGGCATGGGCGAGCACCGACATGCGCGGGCGGGTGACGATATTGACGCCCGGCAGCAGGCGCTCGACGATGCCGCGCATGGTCGCCGCGCCGAGCAACAGCGTCTCGTCACGGCCGCGGGCGCGCAGAAGCCGGTCGGTGAATACGTGGCCGCGCTCGAGGTCGCCGGCGATCTGGATTTCATCGACCGCCACGAAGGACGCATCGGGCTCGACCGGCATTGCTTCCACGGTGCAGACGCGGAAGCGCGGCGACGGCGGCATGATCTTCTCTTCGCCGGTGATCAGCGCCACCTGGTCGGCGCCAATGCGGGCGGCGATCTTCGAATAGACCTCGCGCGCGAGCAGCCGCAGCGGCAGCCCGATAATGCCGTTCGGATGCGCCAGCATCCGCTCGATCGCGAGATGGGTCTTTCCCGTATTGGTCGGGCCGAGAACGGCGACCACATTGCGGCCGGCCGTTGCGTTACCCCTGTCGGTGAAGCTCATTCGTCTCGAAACGCTCTCGGCCGTCGATCCAGTGCTACCACGCCGAAGGGTGACCGGAGCAAGAAATGGTCCGCCGAATGTAGTTTTTGGATGCAACCGGAACGAGTCTGGAACAAACCCTGTCCGAATCGCTGACTCCGACAGAGTTCTCGTTTGTTCCTACAAGTGGCGTGGTTTCCGCCGCGAAACCATACGACATATAGCGATTGACCAACGCTAGGCCCAGGAGAGGAGCTCGCGTCGCCGCGCGAATCCGCCGAGTCAGATTATGGCGATATTGCGGCGAACTGCACCCCGATCCTGGGGACTATGGGGATGCCGCCGGCGAAACGACCTTGGCATCGGCCCGGCGCTCGGCCTTGTCGACCGTGAATCGGGTCGAATAGATCACGAGGTCGCCGAGGTCGGTCCCGATCTGCATGCGATAGGGAACCAGCACCGGCATGTCCGGCAGTTGCGCCAGCCACACCTCCAGCCTGGTCGAGCTCATTGCGTCGGAGTTGCCGGTGCGATGTCCGGCGATCGGCACATAGCGCGCGCCACAGACGATGACCCGTCCGACATAGGCATCGGTGCCGCCGTCCACCGCGCGGGTATCCTTGTAGTAGAGCTGGATGTCGTAGCGCGTCCAGCCGTCGAAGACGCGCACGGTCCGGTCGCAGGCGCGGCGGCCGCTCGGAACGCCGGGACGATCGAGCGGCACGAGAAATGCGCTGAGCGGGTCGACCACATCGATCTTGTGACGCGGGGTGACCGGCACCCGGTCCTTGGTCTGCAGGAGTCGCGGCAGCGCCTCGACGTCGGTGATGCGGCCGCTCGCCATCGCCATCTTGACGTGCGTTTGGAAGCCGTTCTCGTTGGTTTCGAGATTGTAGGCCGAGGGCACCACGCGGTTTCCGAAGAAACGGCCATTGCCGGCGAGTCTGGCGCTGGCGTCCGACACCAGCCGCGATACGCCGTTGGTCGACCCGGTGATGGCGGCGGCATAGCTGTTGCCGATGAAGCGGCTCTCCACGTCGGCCCGGCCGATGCCGATCCCCGCAATCGAGATCGCGTAGCTCGCCTTGAAGGTCACCATTTCGGGGCCGGCCGCCAGCGCCGGCACGGCGAGAAGCCCCAGCGCGCACGACAGCGCGGCCGTTCGCCCCGCGCCGATTTTCAAAAGCCACAAACGAATCATATTGGTCATTCTGACATGAGGCCGGATGGGGCTGGCAACCGCCATCCCACGACCGGCACGGATGGTTAACGATCGCGCCCGCAGCCCCGACCGCAGCCTCAGTCCGTGCCGCCCGCGGAAAGGCATGCCGCCTTGACGACCCCGGTCGTGGTTACTATAGGAATGCGGCTTTTTCCGACACGATCGCGTGAAGCGGACGCCGTTATCCGGCGGCAAAGAAGGATTGCATGAGATGGCCCGGCGCTGCGAACTGACCGGCAAAGCCGTACTGGCCGGCAACAATGTCAGCCATGCCAACAACAAGACCCGCCGGCGCTTTCTGCCGAACCTCTCCGAGGTATCGCTGATGAGCGAGGCGCTCGGGCAGACCGTGCGTTTCCGTATCACTTCGTACGCGCTCCGCTCGGTCGAGCACCGTGGCGGGATCGACGCGTTCCTGTTGAAGCAGCGGAACGAGCACCTCTCCGCGCGTGCCCGCCGCGTGAAGAAGACGATCGAGAAGAAGCTCGAAGCCGCCAAGGCTTCCTAGCTCCGATCCGCGCTCAGTCCTTCAGCGCGAACTGCAACAGCAGCGTCCGCTGGAGGATGCTCTGGTTGTCGTCCGAGACGACCAGCAGCAGCCACTCGCCGTTTTCGCCCTTCGTGACGGCGAGCCCCTCCATGTTGTCGATCTCGTCGCGCAGGTCGGCCTCGATCAGCGTCTGACCGTCGACGGTCGCGCCTGGCTTCAGGTCGGTGCCGGCGATGCGCCGGATGCGCATCCCGACCCCTTCGCTGAAATTGAACCGCCGTTCGAGGATGAGCATATCGCCGTTCTCGAGGAACACAGCGTCGGTGAAATCGAAGTCGCCCTTGCGCGAGACGAAGAAGGCGCCCGCGAGCGGCCCGCCGACGATCCACGCCCGTCCCCTGCCCGCGTCCAGTGAGTGCTCCGCAATGAGGACGATCGCGCCCTTGAGCGGGGAAGCCTCGGGCGCCACCGCGATCGCTTCGAGGCCCTTGTTGGGCGGCATGCCGCTCACCATCGCCGGCAGTTTCAGCACCTCGGAGGGCGTGCCGGCGAAATCCGGATCGGCGACAAAGCGCCGGACGTTGTTGACCTGCTCGAATGAAACGAGCGCGGCGGGTTTCCCGCGGTAGGTGGTGAGCCGCAGCCCCTCGGCGTCGCCGAGCCGCTTGCTCACCACGACATTGCCCGCCTTGTCGAGGATCGGCGCCAGTTCCGCGTTGCCGATCCCGGTGAGGCGGCCGCCGGTCTCCGTGAATTCGGCCTTGAACCAGAAGCCGGTGTCGGCGACCGCGTAGAGCGTATGGCCGTCGGCGGCGACATCCAGTCCGGAAAGCGAGCCGAAGCGCGGATCGCTCGACTTCAGTTCGAGACCGCCCCGATATTCGAGCGTCCCTGCCGAAGCCGCTTCGCCATGCCGCCCGAAGGTCGGAATCGCCCGCGCGGTGACGACGATCGGTGCAAACCCGTTTTCGGCAGCCGCCGAGGCTCCGGCAGCAAGGAGCGCGACGGCGGCCGCGACAAACGCTGCCCTCATTGCAGCGTCACGCGCCGCCGCGGCGCCGGCGCCGGGGCCGCGCCCTGACGCTCTGCGAAAAGCTCGGCGAGCTTCTCGGTCATCGCGCCGGCCAGTTCCTCCGCATCGACGATGGTAACGGCACGGCGGTAGTAGCGCGTCACGTCGTGGCCGATGCCGATCGCCAGAAGCTCGACCGGCGAGCGCGTCTCGATCTCCTCGATGACGTAACGCAGATGCCGTTCGAGGTAGTTGCCGGGATTGACCGACAGCGTCGAGTCGTCGACCGGCGCGCCGTCCGAGATCATCATCAGGATCTTGCGCTGCTCGGGGCGGACGAGCAGCCGGCCATGCGCCCAGGCGAGCGCCTCGCCGTCGATGTTTTCCTTGAGCAGCCCCTCGCGCATCATCAGGCCGAGGTTGCGCCGCGAGCGCCGCCACGGCGCGTCCGCTGCCTTGTAGATGATGTGGCGGAGGTCGTTGAGCCGGCCGGGGTTGGCCGGCTTGCCGGCCTGCAGCCAGGCCTCGCGCGACTGCCCGCCTTTCCAGGCCCGGGTCGTGAAGCCCAGTATCTCGACTTTCACGCCGCAGCGTTCGAGCGTGCGGGCAAGGATGTCGGCGCAGGTCGCGGCGACCGTGATCGGACGACCGCGCATCGAGCCGGAATTGTCGAGGAGGAGCGTCACCACGGTGTCGCGAAACTCGGTATCGCGCTCGGCCTTGAACGACAGGGGGTGCATCGGGTCGATGATCACGCGCGACAGCCGCGAGGCGTCGATCACGCCCTCTTCGAGGTCGAAGTCCCAGGCCCGGTTCTGCTGCGCCATCAGCCGGCGCTGCAGCCGGTTGGCAAGGCGTCCGACCGCGCCCTGCAGGTGGGCGAGCTGCTTGTCGAGGTAGGAGCGCAACCGGTCGAGCTCGGCGAGATCGCAAAGCTCTTCCGCCTTCACCGTCTCGTCGAACTTCTGCGTGAAGACGCGGTAGTCGACCATCGGCGGAAAATTGGAGAACGGCGCGTCCGGTCGCCGCGCCTCGCCCGCCTCGCGCGCGTCCGCCATGTCGGAATCGTCCATGACGTCGTCGGCGTCGGCCTCGCTCGACTCGCCCTCCCCGGCCTCGGCGTCCTCTGCGGCGCCGTCCACTTCCTCGGGGTTGGACGCGTCCTCGCCTTCGGCGGATTCGGCGGCGCCCTCGGCCTCGTCGGCCTCGCCCGACTCGTCCTTGCCCTCGTCCTCGTCGCTGCCGTCGCTGCCCAGCTCGTCGCCCATTTCGAGCGAGGTGAGGAGATCGCGGACGGTATCGGCAAAGCGCTTCTGGTCCTCGATATTGCCCGACAGCCGCGCAAGGTCCTTGCCGGCGCGCTCTTCGATCCACGGGCGCCAGAGGTCGACGACCTTGCGCGCCGAGACCGGCGGCGCCTCGCCGGTCAGCCGTTCGCGGACGATCATCGCGACCGCGTCTTCCAGGGGTGCGTCGGCGCGCTCGGTCACCTCGTGGAAATTGCCGCGGTGGTAGCGATCCTCCAGCATCGCGCCGAGGTTCTTCGCCATGCCGCGCATGCGCAGCGACCCGATCGCCTCGACCCGGGCCTGCTCGACCGCGTCGAAAACGGCGCGGGCGTTCTTGCCCTCGGGCTGGAGGGTGCGGTGGACGGCCGGATCGTGGCAGGCGAGCCGGAGCGCCATTGAATCCCCGATTCCGCGCGTGATCGCTATGTCGCGCTGGGTGGGCTTCCGCGGCGGTTCGGGCAGCCGGGCGCGGTTGCCGGAAAGCGCCGGCCGCTCGGCCGCGAAGAGGACTTCGAGGTCGCTCCGCCCGGCGACGGCCCGCATGCAGCCGGTCACCGCCCGCTTGAACGGCTCGATCGGCGCTTCCTTGGCTGGTTTCGGGCTGGAATTGGATCCTGAGGCGGGCATTTCGTCACCGGCCGAGCTGGTCGCGCACCATCATCGATGCCACCGGGCGGCCCTCCAAGGGCATCGCTGAAACGGCTCGTCTTCTCATCCTCAGCTCAGCGCCACGTTCACCGACGACTGCGGCAATTCCTCATTGAACGAGCGCTGGTAGAACTCGGCGACCAGCGCGCGTTCCAGCTCATCGCATTTGTTGACGAAGGTCACCCGGAACGCGAAGCCGACGTCCCCGAAAATATGCGCGTTCTCGGCCCAGGTGATCACCGTGCGCGGGCTCATCACGGTCGACAGGTCGCCGTTGACGAAGGCGTTCCGCGTCATGTCGGCGACGCGCACCATCTTGGAGACGATCGCCCGGCCGGCCTGGTCGCGGTAGTGCGGCGCCTTGGCCACGACGATGTCGACTTCCTTGTCGTGCGGCAGATAGTTGAGCGTGGTGACGATCGACCAGCGGTCCATCTGGCCCTGGTTGATCTGTTGCGTGCCGTGATAGAGGCCGGACGTGTCGCCGAGGCCGATCGTGTTGGCGGTGGCGAAGAGCCGGAACGCCGGATGCGGCCGGATCACCTTGTTCTGGTCGAGGAGCGTCAGGCGGCCGGAGACTTCCAGCACCCGCTGGATGACGAACATCACGTCGGGGCGGCCGGCATCGTATTCGTCGAAGCAGAGCGCGACGTTGTGCTGGAGCGCCCAGGGCAGGATGCCGTCGCGGAACTCGGTGACCTGGACACCGTCCCTCAGAACGATCGCGTCGCGGCCGATCAGGTCGATACGGCTGATATGGCTGTCGAGGTTGACCCGGACGCACGGCCAGTTGAGCCGCGCCGCCACCTGCTCGATGTGGGTCGACTTGCCGGTGCCGTGATAGCCCGAAACCAGAACCCGGCGATTGTGGGCGAAGCCGGCAAGGATGGCGAGTGTCGTCTCGCGGTCGAACAGGTAGTCCTGGTCGACGTCGGGGACGTGCTCGTCGCCCTCCGAATAGGCCGGAACTTCAAGATCGCTGTCGATCCCGAACACCTGCCGGACCGAAATCTTCATGTCGGGCAGAGGGGCCCGCTCCAGAGCCGTCGCGTCCATGAAATCCTCTAAGGGCGGCGCGGGAAGCGCCGAAAAAGAGCGGCGGTGCCGCCAATTGCCCGCCGTCTTAGCAGAAACCGGCGGACTTCAGGTAGTGGTAGGCCTGGATGATCTGCCGCAGCCGGTCTTCGGAGGAACGGTCGCCGCCATTGGCGTCCGGGTGCAGTCGTTTCACCAGCTCCTTGTAGCGCGCCTTGATCTCCGCCGCCGTCTCGCGCCCGTCGAGGTCGAGCGCGGCAAAGGAGCGCCGTTCGAGGTTCTTGAGCGGCCGCGCCTCCGGCTCCGGTGCCGTCCGGCGCGTGCCTTCCGGCGCCCCGTTGAAGAAGCCGAAGGGGTCGGCGAAGGCCTGGGCGAAAGCCTGCCGGCGCGAGGCTGCCTCGCCGTTCCGGACCCCCATGTTCCAGGTCGGCCGGTGGCCGGTTTCGGCGGAGCGCTGGTAGGCGATGATGTCGTCGTCCCCCATCCCGGCGAAATAGTTGTAGGACTTGTTGTACTCGCGCACGTGATCGAGGCAGAAGTTGAAGTACTGGCCTTCGTGCAGGCGCCCCTTCGGCGCGCGGTAGCCGCCCGCGCACGTGCATCCCTGCCACTCGCAGGGCCGCACTTCCGGGATCGCGGACCCGTCCGGATTGATCCGGATGCTGTCGAAATATTTCGAGTTCAGATTCATGCGAACCGATTATGGTCGGGCGCCGCGCCAGCTACAAGGCAGACCGCCCCGGCGAGGGAGAAATGGCAGCAGTCGATAGGATCAGGGCGAAGTTAACCGCGACTTTCGCGCCCGTGTCGCTGGAAGTGGTGGACGAGTCGCATCTGCACAAGGGTCACGCCGGCCACCGGCCCGGCGGCGAGACCCACTTTCGCGTGAAAATCCGTGCCGAGGCCTTCCGCGGCATTTCCCGCGTCAAGGCTCATCGCCTGATCTACGATGCGCTGTCGGGCGAGATCAAAGCCGGGCTGCATGCGCTCGCCATCGAGGCAAAGGCGCCCTGAACGCGCTTTTCGCCCGGTTGCCGCCTATCCTTTCGGCTTATCCTCCTTGTGATAGGCAAGATAGACGGCCAGATCCCAGGCGTCCCGGATGCCGATGAGAAGCAGCCCCAGGGCCGCGATCGCGATGCCGTGGAAGCCCCATTCCGTATTGAGCCAGACCGCAACCGCCGAGCCGAGCAGCCCGAGATAGGCGGCAGCGGGCAGGAAGACGTAGAGCACGTAATCGATCGGCTCGTGGGCGAGCAGTGTCGAGCGGGAGATGCGCCTTGCCGCCCACGCCGCGTAGGCGATGCCGAGGACCGACGGCACGGCGACCGCAACCCCCATCACGGCGGCCGGAATCGCCGGCATGATCGCCACCGCGCTCATGAAAACGATGACGCCGAAATGGAAGGCGGTCGGCGTCACGAACGCCTCCGATCCGGCCTGGGCGCGCCGGAGATCGAAATCGGCGCTGAGCGTGAGGACGACGAACAGGAGGCCGATCAGGGCCGCCGCCGACGACCCGACCATCAGGTAGAACGTCTCCCATTCGCCCGGCATGGCGGCACCCTAGCGGGCGATCGAGCCGGTCTCGATTGGATCGTATTGCGGGATCGCCGCCTGCTCGGTCCGGGGCGCGCTGACGCCGCCGAGGAGGATCGCCGCAACGCCGACGATCGCCAGCGTGATCGGCACGAAGGCGGCCGCGTTGCTGCGGCCCGGGCGGTGATCGACCGGATCGAGGTCGGTCGGGATGAGGATGTCGTTCGGGACGCGGGCCATGGCAAGTGCGGTAGGCGGCGCGCCACGCGCCGCGACCGCGATTCTGGCGGCGACCTATAAAAGTTCGATTAACGATGCGATGAGCGGCACGTCCGCCGGCGGCATCGGATGATCGCGGAGTTCCTTCGCCCGCACCCACTTCACGTTCTGCCCTTCGAGCGGGCGCGCGATCCCCTGCCAGCGCCGGCAGACGTAAAGCGGCATCAGCAGATGGAAGGTCTCATAGGCGTGGCTGGCGAAGGTGAGCGGCGCGAGGCAGGCGGCGGAGGTGTCGATGCCCAGCTCCTCGCGCAGTTCGCGGATGAGCGCCGCCTCGGGCGTCTCACCGGGATTGACCTTGCCGCCGGGGAATTCCCAGAGCCCCGCCATCGGCTTCCCGGGCGGGCGCTGCGCGATGAGGATGCGGTTGTCGGCATCGACCAGCGCGCAGGCGGCGACGAGGAGGAGGGACATGGTCGTTAGGGCGTCCTTCGAGGCTCGCCGCTCTGCGGCGAGCACCTCAGGATGGCGGGGTTGGTGCAGGTCGACCTTGATTGCGTCGATTGTGCAAGCATCAAGCACCCAGTCCGCCATCCTGAGGTGCCCGGCCACTGGCCGGGCCTCGAAGGACGCACGACCGCGCCTGCACCGTCAGCTCCGGTAATCGCCGTTGATGGCGACGTATTCCTTGGTGAGGTCGCAGGTCCAGACTCGGTCCGACGCCTTGCCGAGGCCGAGGGAGACCGTGACCGTGATCTCCTCGTTCTTCATGTAGGCCGAGGCGGCGGCTTCCGAATAGTCCGGGTCGCGCTCGCCCTTCACCGCGACGCGGATATCGCCGAAGCGGATGCTGAGCCGGTCCCGGTCGGCGGGCTCGCCGGCCTTGCCGACGGCCATGACGACGCGGCCCCAGTTGGCGTCCTCGCCGGCAATCGCTGTCTTGACCAGCGGCGAGTTGGCGATCGAGAGCGCGATACGCCGGGCGGAGGCCTGCGTGGTCGCGCCTTCGACGCGGACCTCGACGAACTTCCGCGCGCCTTCGCCGTCGCGGACGACGAGGCGCGCCAGTTCGAGGAGGAGGTCGTCGAGCGCCGCGCGGAAGACGGGGAGGCGGCGGTCGCGCAGGCTCTCGATGCGCGGCCCGGTCTTCTGCGTGGCGAAGAGGAGGAGCGTGTCGGAAGTCGAGGTGTCGCTGTCGATGGTGATCGCGTTGAACGAGCCGCGGACGCCCGCCGATAGCAGCGATTGCAGGACCGGCGCGGCGATCGCCGCATCCGTGGCAACAAAGGAGAGCATCGTCGCCATGTCCGGCGCGATCATGCCGGCGCCCTTGGCGAAGCCGTTGATGATGACCTCGGTCCCGCCGAGGCTGACCTTCCGGGTCGCCATCTTCGGGTAGGTGTCGGTGGTCATGATGGCGCGGGCGGCGTCGGGCCACGACGCCGGCGACAGGCGCTTCGCGGTCTCGCCGACGACGCCCTTGAACTTCTCCGGATCGAGCGGCTCGCCGATCACGCCGGTCGAGGCGAGGAACACTTCCTTCGGGCGGCAACCGAGCGCCTCGGCGACCATCGCGGCGGAAAGCTTCACGGTCTCGCGGCCGCGCTTGCCGGTGAAGGCATTGGCGTTGCCCGAGTTGACGAGGAGTCCTCGCGCCTTGCCGCCGGAGAGCGCCGCCTTGCACCAGTCGACCGGCGCCGACGGGCACTTCGAACGGGTGAAGACGCCCGCCACCTCTGTCCCCTTGTCGAAGGCGACAAGGAGCACGTCGGTGCGGTTCCGATACTTGATCCCGGCTTCCGCCGTCGCCAGGCCGATGCCCGCGATCGGCGGAAGCTCGGGATACGATTTCGGCGCGAGCGGCGAGACCCCCGGCATCCCGTCGCCCCCGGTTATTGCGCCGGGGCGGGTGTTGCCGCCGGATCGGCGGGAGCCGCCGGCGCCGCGCCCGAGTCGGCCGGATTGGCGGGGGCCGCTGTTGCCGGATCGGGCACGATCTCGATCTTGGCGGCGGCGCGGAGCGCCCCGATTTCCTTGTCGAATCCCTCGCGGATCAGGTCCGAGCGGATGGCGTCGGCGCGTTCATCCAGGGTCGGCGGGGCCTGCTTCCGCTTCTCCTCGACCTTGATGATGTGCCAGCCGTATTCGGACTGGACCGGGGTCTTGGTGTAGGTGCCCGGTTCGAGCGCGAATGCCGCGTCCTCGAACGGCTTTACGGTCCGCCCCTTGCCGATGAAGCCGAGGTCTCCGCCCTTCGGCGCCGAACCCGGATCCTGCGACTTCTCGGTTGCGATCTTGGCGAAGTCGCCGCCCTTGTCGAGGTCGGTGATGATCGCCTTCGCCTCATCCTCGGTCGGAACCAGGATGTGGCGGACATGGATCTCGTCGCCGGGGACGAAGGCGGCGACCTCGGCGTCGTATTTCTTCTTCACCGCTTCGTCGCTGGCGAGGTCGGCAATCTTGCCGCGCAGATATTCGCTGCGGAGCGCCCGGTCGCGGGCAAAGGCGATGCGGCGGGCGACCTGCGGGTCCTTCTCGACATTGGCCTTCTCGGCGGCGCGCGCGAGGAGGCGGATATCGATGATGACGTCGATCAGGGCCTGGCGCTGCTGCGCCGCCGGCACGCGGGCGAGCTGGTCGGCGAACTGCTCGGTGGCTATCGCAATGTCGTTCTCGGTGATCGCGACCCCGTCGACGGTGGCGACGGTCGGGTCGGCGGCGGGCGGCGCGGCGGTATCCTCGGCGGCGGCGGGCACGATGAAGGCAAGCAGGAGCACGCCCGCGGCAGCGGCAAGTCCGCGGCCGGACCGGACGGGCCCGATTCTCTTGGTCGGGGTCATGAAGCTGGTTTCCGTTCTGGTTGTTCGAATGCCCTTTGCCGGGCCGAGAAGGGCGGCAAAATGGCTACGATCCGGCGCTTCCCGCGCCGTTGACATCACCCGGCCCCCCTCTTATCTGTCTCCAAGCTTGGCGTCAAAGAACGCTTTTTGAGAACTCCCCGGTCGTGACGAAAGTTCGCACTAGCGTGCCGGCATTCGCGCGATAGGCCGGACGCCCGGCGGCAGGTTTTCCACAAGTCGCAAGGATCGGTCATGGTGGTCGGACTAGGCAGTCTCGCCCGTAAGCTCTTCGGCACCCCCAATGACCGGCGGATCAAGGGTTACCAGCCCAAGGTCGCAGCGATCAACGCGCTCGAGCCCGAGGTGAAGGCGCTTTCCGACGAGCAGCTGCGCGCCCGCACCGACCAGTTCCGCGCCGAATTCGCCGCCGGCAAGTCCCTCGACGACCTGCTTGTCCCGGCCTTTGCCACCGTGCGTGAGGCCGCCCGCCGCACTCTCGGCCAGCGCCATTTCGATGTGCAGCTGATGGGCGGCATGGTGCTGCACGAAGGTTCGATCGCCGAGATGAAGACCGGCGAAGGCAAGACACTGGTGGCGACGCTGCCCGTCTACCTCAACGCGCTCTCCGGCAAGGGCGTCCACGTCGTCACGGTCAACAACTACCTCGCCCGCCGCGACGCGGAATGGATGGGGCAGATCTACAGCTTCCTCGGCCTCACCACCGGCGTCATCGTCCACGGGCTCGACGACGACCAGCGCCGCGCCGCCTATGCCGCCGACATCACCTACGGCACCAACAACGAGTACGGCTTCGATTATCTCCGCGACAACATGAAATACGAGCTCGCGGCCATGGTCCAGCGCGGGCACAATTTCGCGATCGTCGACGAAGTCGACTCGATCCTCATCGACGAGGCGCGCACGCCGCTCATCATTTCCGGCCCGCTCGACGACCGCTCCGAACTCTACAACACGATCGACACCTTCATCCCGCAGCTCGACAAGGAAGACTACGAGGTCGACGAGAAGCAGCGCTCGGCATCGTTCACCGAGGCCGGCAACGAGAAGCTCGAAGGGATTCTCCGGGAGGCGGGGCTGCTGAAGGGCGACTCGCTCTACGACGTCGAGAACGTCACCGTCGTCCACCACATCAACCAGGCGCTCCGCGCCCACCGGCTGTTCCAGCGCGACAAGGACTACATCGTGCGCAACGGCGAGGTGGTGATCATCGACGAGTTCACCGGGCGCATGATGCCCGGCCGCCGCTATTCGGAAGGACTGCACCAGGCGCTCGAGGCCAAGGAACACGTCCAGATCCAGCCGGAGAACCAGACGCTCGCCTCGATCACCTTCCAGAACTATTTCCGCATGTACGACAAGCTCGCCGGCATGACCGGCACGGCGGCGACCGAGGCGGAGGAGTTCGGCGACATCTACGGGCTCGAAGTGGTCGAGCTGCCGACCAACATGCCGATGGTCCGCATCGACGACGACGATGAGGTCTATCGCACGGCGGGCGAGAAGCTGAAGGCGATCATCACCCTCATCAAGGACTGCCAGAAGCGCGGCCAGCCGATCCTCGTCGGCACGACCTCGATCGAGAAGTCCGAAACCCTCGCGGAGATGCTGAAGCAGGAGAAGGTGCCGCACCAGGTGCTGAACGCGCGCTACCACGAGCAGGAGGCGTTCATCATCGCGCAGGCGGGCGTCCCCGGCTCGGTGACCATCGCCACCAACATGGCCGGCCGCGGCACCGACATCCAGCTCGGCGGCAATGCCGACATGCGCATCCGCCAGGAACTGGGCGAGCTGCCCGACGGTCCGGACAAGGACGCCAAGGCCGCCGCGATCCGCGCCGAGGTCGCCGCGCTCAAGCAGCAGGCGCTGGCGGCGGGCGGGCTCTATGTCATAGGCACCGAGCGCCACGAAAGCCGGCGCATCGACAACCAGCTCCGCGGCCGCTCCGGCCGCCAGGGCGACCCGGGCCATTCGCGCTTCTTCCTGTCGCTCCAGGACGACCTCATGCGCATCTTCGGCTCGGAGCGCATGGACGGGATCCTCACCAAGCTCGGCCTCAAGGAGGACGAGGCGATCGTCCACCCGTGGATCAACCGGGCGCTCGAAAAGGCACAGCAGAAGGTCGAGGCGCGGAACTTCGACATCCGCAAGAATCTCCTGAAGTTCGATGACGTAATGAACGACCAGCGCCGCGCGATCTTCGAACAGCGCATCGACCTGATGGGCCAGGAATCGGTCACCGACACCGTCGCCGACATGCGCCACGAGGTCATCGACGAACTGGTCTCGCGCTTCATCCCGGAAAGGGCCTACCCGGAACAATGGGATGTGAAGGGACTGAGCGAGCCGATCCGCCAGATCTTCAACCTCGATCTGCCGCTCGAAGCCTGGGCGAAGGAAGAGGGCATCGCCGACGAGGAAGTCCGCGAGCGCCTCATCCGCGCCGCCGACGAGCTGGCGGCGCAGCGCACCGCCCGCTTCTCGCCGGAGATCATGCGCCAGGTCGAGAAGGCGGTCCTGCTCCAGACGCTCGACCACCTCTGGCGCGAGCACCTGGTGACGCTGGAACATCTGCGCCAGGTGATCGGCTTCCGCGGCTACGCCCAGCGCGATCCGCTGAACGAATACAAGACGGAGAGTTTCGAGCTTTTCCAGACGATGCTGGTGCGGCTCCGCGAAGTGGTCACCGCGCAGCTGATGCACGTCGAACTGGTTCAGCAGCAGCCCGCCCCGCCGCTCGTCCCGGAACTGGAAAACCTCGAAGCGAGCCACATCGACCCGCAGACGGGCGAGAACGAGATGGCGGATCCGCCGCCCGCCGCCTGGCAGCCGAATCGCAACGGCCGGCTTGCCGCAACCGCGGTCGATCCGAAGAACCCCTCAACCTGGGGGAAGGTCGGCCGCAACGAACCGTGCCCCTGCGGCTCGGGCAAGAAATACAAGCACTGCCACGGCCGGATCGTCTAGCCGCGATCCCGACCCTCGGCGCGGACAGACGAGGCTCGGGCGTCTTTCCCGCGCCTTGTTCGTTCGTGGGGAGGGCTTAGTCGGCGGCCGGAGTGGCGTCGTCGTCGTCGCCCGGCCAGATGAACTTCCGCTTGACGATGGTCCCGACGGTCTTGGTGCCGGGTGTGGCCGCGGGCGTGCTCGCCGCCGCAACGGGGGTGGCGGGAGCTGCCGCAGGGCTCGTGTCGGCCGTGACGGCAGGCGTCGCAACCGGCTCGGCAGTGACCGGGGCCGGGGCGATCACCGGCTTCGGCAGGGTCTTCGGCGCGCTGATCTTGGCATCCGCGGTCCTCGCCTTCGCATCAATATCGGCCGCGGCGGCATCGGGGGTGCGCGCGGCCGTCTTCAGCTTGGGCATCACCACCGGCTCGGCGACCGCGTCCAGTTCGTCGAGCTTCGGCTTGCCGCGCGGGATCGGGATCGCCGCGACGCTGACCGGCGCCTGCGGTCCGCCGGGCACGGCGTTGGCGGCGCCCGGCGCCGTCCGCGGAATCGGGGGAATGACCGCCAGCGTCGTCGGAGCCGGCTCGGCCGGCTTCGTGCCGCGGCCGATCAGCCGGCTGAACAGCGACGGCTGTTCCGGCGTCTCGGCGGCCTTAAGCTTCGCTTCCTCCGCTTTCCTGGCGGCGTCGGCGAGCTTGGTCACCGTCGCGTCGAAGACGATGGCATCGGCAGCCTGTTTGGCGGCGACCGCCGAGGCGATGGTCGCCGGGATCGTATAGGGCGGACAGGGTGCGGTCGGGCGGAATGGCGCGCCGGCCGCGTCGGCGTTGAAGATGTACGATTTGTTGCAGACGTTGACCTTCGGCACCCGGTGGGTGACCTCGAAATGGTCGTAGCCGACCTTCAGCATCTTCCAGAACGGCATGTTCGGGTTGTCGCGGTGCCGGGCCATGTTCTCCGCGGTCATGCGGAACGGAAACGCCTCGATCTGGAACTCCGTCTGGCCGCCGCGGAAAGCGTCGCGCGCAAGCGCGAACAACTCGCCCGAATCGGCGTCGGTCATCGAGTAGCAGCCGGCCGATGAGCAGGCCCCGTGGACCATGATGTTGGAGCCGGTGCGCCCGAGCGCTTGGTCGAACTCGTTGGGATAGCCGATGTTGAAGGACAGGTAGTATTTCGACTGCGGATTCATCTGCGCGGGGGTGATCGTATAGAAGCCCTCCGGCGCCTGGCGGTCGCCTTCCTTGACCTTCGGTCCGAGCGTCCCCGACCATTTGCAGATCTTGTAGGTCTTGAGGAGCCCGTAGGTCCCGTCGCGGCGCTGCTTCCAGACCTCCAGCGCCGATTCTTCCTTGAAGATGCGGATGAGGACCGGCGAGGTCTCGACCATCTGCTCCTTCTGCATGCGCATGGAGAGCGAGGCCGGAACCGGGCGGATATCCTTGGGGATGTCCGATTCCTGGCAGCCGGCGAGCGCCATCGCGGCGAGCGCCGACACGGCCAGCGAGAACCACACACGACCCGCCATTACCCGTCCCCTGTCGCGCCAGAGACCGGAGGCCCGCCGGTTTATGGCAGCGGTTGCCGAAATCGGCAAGCGCAATCCTGGCGCGTGCAACGCCAGTCTGGCGGAACCCTAGTCAAAGGGCACGCCCGATCGCAAGAAACTTTTCCCGCCGCTGGCGGCGGATTTCGGCCGGCGGCAGGTTGTCGAGGGAAGTCAGCGCCTCGGCGAGTGCGTCGCCGGTCGCCTTGATCGCATCCGCCGGCTGGCGGTGGGCGCCGCCGACCGGCTCCTCGATGATCCGGTCGATGATGCCGAATTTCTGCAGGTCCTGCGCCGTGATGCGCATGTTGGTCGCCGCGTCCTGGGCGCGGCTGGAATCGTGCCAGAGGATCGAGGCGGAGGCCTCGGGCGAGGCGACCGTATAGATCGCGTGTTCGAGCATGAGGACCTTGTTGGCGGTGGCGATGGCGACCGCGCCGCCCGATCCGCCTTCGCCGATGATCACGGCGAGGTTGGGCGTGCCCAGCCTCAGGCATGCCTCGGTCGAGCGGGCGATGGCTTCCGCCTGGCCGCGCTCCTCCGCCCCGATGCCGGGATAGGCGCCGGCGGTGTCGACCAGCGCGATCACGGGAAGGCCAAAATGGTCGGCCATCTCCATGATGCGGACCGCCTTGCGGTAGCCCTCCGGCCGCGCCATGCCGAAATTGTGCTTCAGCCGGCTCTCGGTGTCGCTGCCCTTCTCGTGGCCGATCACCGCCACCGGGCGCCCGCGGAAGCGGCCGAGACCCGCCACCACGGCGGCGTCCTCGCCGAACTTGCGGTCGCCGGCGAGCGGGGTGAATTCCTCGATGAGGCCCTTGGCATAGTCGACGAAATGCGGACGGTCGGGGTGGCGGGCGACCTGGGTCTTCTGCCAGGGCGTAAGCTTGGCGTAGATATCCGCAAGCGCCTGATTGGCCTTCGCTTCCAGCCGGGCGATCTCGTCGCTGACGCCGACCGCGTCGCCTTCCTGTCCAAGCGAGCGCAGTTCCTGGACCTTGCCCTGCAGGTCCGCGACCGGCTTTTCGAATTCGAGGTAACTGCGCATCAGGGCCTTTCAGGTCGGCGCCGGAAGCCGTCGGAACGTCCCGGCAAACGCGCGGCAAACTGGCGACGGCGGGTTGGGCTGTCAAGCGAGCCGGGCCGGTTCATACGGGCGCCGCGCCCCCTCGCCGTCATGCCGGACGCTTTCCGCGGCCGCTCTTCTGGCGGGCCAGCGGATGATGCTCGTTGACGAGGGTGCGCAGGCGCTCCTCCAGAACATGCGTGTAGATCTGGGTGGTCGAGATGTCGGCGTGCCCGAGGAGCTGCTGGACCACGCGCAGGTCCGCGCCGTGCTGGAGGAGGTGGCTGGCGAAGGCGTGGCGGAGCACATGCGGGGAAATGCGGTCGCCGCGGATGCCGACGCTCGCCGCGACCACCTTCAGGTCGCGGGCGAAAGCCTGGCGGGTGAGGTGGCCGCTCTCGCCGATCGAAGGAAAGAGCCAGGGGCTTTCGTGAAGGCCGTTGGCGGCGCGGAGGTCGAGATAGGCGCGAGTCGCTATCCGCGCCTTCTCCGAGAGCGGCACCATCCGTTCGTGCCCGCCCTTGCCGCGGATCGTGAAGTAGCGCGCGTCGCGCCGCACCGCGCTTGCCGGCAGCGCCACCAGTTCGGAGACGCGGAGGCCGGTCGCGTAGAGCATCTCGACAAGGGCATGGAGGCGGGCCGCCCGCAGGCGGTAGGAATCGCCGACATCGACGCGCGCGGCATCGGCACGGGCTGCCTCGATGAGGCGCTCGACCTCCTCCTCGGAGAGGACGCCGGGAAGCCGTGCGGGACGGCGTGGGCCGGAAAGCGTGCCGGACGGGTCGTCGCCGCGCACCCCCTCGGCGAACAGGAAACGGTGGAACTGGCGGATGGCGGAGAGGCGGCGCGCCGCCGACCGGGCCGCGAAGCCCTCATCGTCGAGTTGCGCGAGATAGGCGCGGATCTGGTCGGGGCCGACGCGCTCGAAATTCGTTCCGTGGCCGGCAAGGAAACCGGCATAGGCGTCGAGGTCGCGGCGGTAGGCGGCGACGGTGTTCCGCGCGGCGCCGCGTTCCGCGATCATCATTTCCAGAAACGCTTCGATGAGGTGGCCGCCGGGCATGAGCGGGAATCAGCCGACGCGCGGCGCAGCAAGCGCGGCGCGGGCGGCAGACAAGGCGGGACGGGTGCGCATGCGTCTCGTTCTGGGCCAGCAGTGCCCGAGTCGCAAGCTTGACAGAGGCGGCCGAAAGCGGCTCATCCTTCGCCGCCAAACGGGGCGATATTGGTGGACATGGCACAGGCCGATTTGTCGGGAGGACCGGATACGCGCGCGATCGAGGCCAGACTGTCGGCGCTGCTTGCCGGCCGGACGCTGGTCATGGTCGGCATGATGGGGGCGGGCAAATCCTCGGTCGGCCGGCGGCTTGCCGCGCGGCTCGGCCTGCCCTTCGTCGATGCCGATAGTGAGATCGAGGCGGCCGCGAACGCCACCATCACGGAAATCTTCGAAGAGCACGGCGAGGCCTATTTCCGCGACGGCGAGCGCCGCGTCATCCAGCGGCTCCTGGACGGAACGCCGAAAGTGCTGGCCACCGGCGGCGGGGCGTTCATCCAGCCGGACACGCGCGCGATCATCGAGGCGAACGGCATTTCGATCTGGCTGAAGGCCGACCGTGACCTGATCCTGTCGCGGATCAAGCGCCGTCATACCCGGCCGCTTCTCAAGAACGGCGATCCGGCCGAAATCGTCGACCGGCTGATCGGCGAACGCTACCCGATCTACGCCAAGGCCGACGTGCACGTGCAGTCGCGCGACGTCGCCCACGACGCCGTCATCGACGACATCCTCGCGGCGCTCCTCGACTATCTCGAGAGCGAGGTGCGGAAAGCAGCGGCGAAATGAGCGAGGTCGCGGCTCCCACCAAGGTGCGGGTCGATCTCGGCCCCCGTTCCTATGACATCCTGATCGGGCGCGGCGTCATCCATCTCGCCGGCGTCGAGATCATGCGCCGGCTGCCCGGCGCGCGGATTGCGGTGGTCACCGACACCACGGTCGCCGACCTGCATCTCCGGCTTCTAAACGAGCAGCTCGACAAGGCCGGGATCAGGCATTTCACGGTGACGGTCCCTGCCGGCGAGGCGTCGAAGAGCTTCGCCGAGCTGGAGAAGGTGGCGGACGCGCTCATCGCCGAACGGATGGAGCGGCGCGACGCGGTGCTCGCCTTCGGCGGCGGCGTGGTCGGCGACCTTGCCGGCTTTGCCGCCGGGGTGACGCTCCGCGGCATGCGTTTCATCCAGGTGCCGACGACGCTTCTCGCGCAGGTCGATTCCTCGGTCGGCGGCAAGACCGGCATCAACACGGCGCGCGGCAAGAATCTCGTCGGCGTCTTCCACCAGCCCGATTTCGTGCTGGCCGACGCCGGCATCCTCGATTCGCTGCCGCCGCGCATCTTCAATGCCGGCTACGCCGAGGTGGCGAAATACGGCCTCATCGGCGATGAGCCGTTCTTCGCCTGGCTCGAAGGCAACTGGCGGGCGATTGCCGCCGGCTGGCCGGAACGCGAACAGGCGATCGCCGTCGCCTGCCGGGCCAAGGCGGCCACGGTCGCCGCCGACGAGCGCGACGAGGGACCGCGCGCGCTCCTCAATTTCGGCCACACCTTCGCGCACGCGCTCGAAACCGCGACCGGCTATTCGGACCGGCTGAGCCACGGCGAGGCGGTCTCGATCGGCATGGTGCTGGCGCACCGCTTCTCGGCCAAGCTCGGGCTGGCGCCGGTCGAGGACGGGTTGCGGGTGCAGCGGCACCTCAAGGAAGTCGGCCTGCCGACCCGGATCGCCGACATTCCCGGCGGACGGCTGGACGCGACCACCCTCTTCGCCCTGATGCAGCGCGACAAGAAAGTGTCACGCGGCAAGCTCACCCTTATTCTAACGCGCGGAATCGGCCAGGCTTTCGTTGCCGGCGACGTTCCGGCGGAAAAGGTCTCGGCTTTCCTCGATGAGGCAGTTGCCGGGTGAGGGAAAGGCCGGTCCGGTCTATCATCCCCGGATGAGCGGCCGGCGAGTCGCCCGCGGACGACGATGAATTACACGCTGATCAATGTTCTGGTCGCGCTTCTCCTCCTGGCGGCGAACGCCTTTTTCGTCGCCGCGGAGTTCGCGCTGGTCAAATCGCGCGGCTTCCGCATCGACACGATGGCGGAGCAGGAAATCTTCGGCGCCCAGCTGACCAGGGACATGCTCCGCAACGTCGAGGCCTATCTCGCCTGCTGCCAGCTTGGCATCACCATGGCCTCGCTCGGCCTCGGCTGGGTCGGCGAGCCGACGGTGGCCTCGCTCCTCGAGCCGCTCCTGCAGCCGCTCGGCATGCCGGCCTCGGCGGTGAACTTCACCGCCTTCCTCGTCGGATTCCTCGTCTTCTCGTCGCTCCACATCGTCCTTGGCGAACAAGTGCCGAAGACGCTGGCGATCCGGGAACCCGAGCCGGTGGCGCTCTGGATCGCCTATCCGCTCTATGTCGCCTACATCGTCTTCTTCCCGCTCAACTGGCTGCTCAATGCCGCGGCGCGCTCCGTTTTGAGACTTTTCGGCGTCAAGGAAGGGTCGCATCAGGAGATCCTCACCGACGACGAGATCGAGGGCCTCGTCGACGTCTCCGCCGAGCACGGCAAGATGGAAGAGGCCCAGGCCGAGTACATCCACAACGTCTTCCGCTTCGGCGAACTGGTGGTGGAGGACGTCATGGTCCACCGCACCAACATGCACTCGCTGAACGTCGCCGAGCCGGTCGAGAAGATCATCGACGGGGTGCTCGCCGAACCCTACAGCCGCGTTCCGCTCTGGGAGGGCGAGCCCGAGAACATCGTCGGCATCCTCCACGCCAAGGACCTGCTCCGCGAAATCCGCGAGCACAACGGCGACCTCAGCAAGATCAACCTCCGGACCATCGCGGGGAAACCGTGGTTCGTGCCGGATACGACCGCGCTCAACGATCAGCTGAAGGCCTTCCTCAAGCGCAAGGCGCATATCGCCCTGGTGGTCGACGAATATGGCGAGGTGCAGGGCCTGATCACGCTTGAGGACATTCTCGAGGAAATCGTCGGCAACATTGCCGATGAGCATGACATCGAGATTTCCGGCGTTCGCCCGCAGCCGGACGGCACCGTCAATGTCGACGGCTCGGTGCCGGTGCGCGATCTCAACCGGGCGATGGACTGGGAGCTGCCCGACGAGGAGGCGACCACGATCGCCGGCCTCGTCATTCACGAAGCGGGCATCATCCCGGAGCCCGGGCAGGCCTTCACATTTCACGGGTTCCGCTTCCAGGTTCTGCGGAAATCGCGCAACCGGATCACGTCGCTGCGCATCACGCCGCTCGAACGCGAAAAGCGGAATCGCGAGGAGGCTGGCGAAACCCGGCGGACCGCGCCGTGACGAGCGTGCCAACCGCCCCACCCCCACGCCAGCGCCCCCGCCGCCCGTTCGGCACCGTCCGAGATCTTTCCGGCGGATGTCGCCGACCCGGCCGACTACCCGGCGGTTCGCGGAAACTGCCTCTAAGCCGGCCAGATCGGAGCCAAGTTCAGCCGCATTCCGGGGGTCAGATCGCCTCTCCGAGCTGAGGGGCGACTGCGATGCAATTCGACCTGATCATCGTCGGCGCGAGCTTTGCCGGGCTCGCCGCGGCGCGCACCGCGGCATCGCGCGGCCTCGCCGTCGCGGTCGTCGAGGCGAAGCCCGATGCCGGGGCGCGCATCCACACGACCGGCATTCTCGTCCGCGAGGCGATCGAGGAGATCGACATTCCGCACCGCCTCACCCGGCGGGTGCCTGGCGTTCGCCTCTACGCGCCCAACCTCAGGACCGCCGACCTATTCGCGCCCGGCTACGGATTCTTCACCACGCGCACGGCGGAGCTCCTGCGATGGATGGCTGCCGAGGCGCGCGCGGCCGGGGCGCATATCCTCTACGGAACGCGCTTCGAGGGCGCCGTGCGGGAAGGCCGCTCGATCCGGTTTGTCGGGCTCGACCTGTCGACACGCTTCCTCGTCGGCGCCGACGGCGCTCGATCGCGGGTCGCCAGGAGTTTCGGGCTGTCGGAGAACACGCGCTTCCTCACCGGGCTCGAAGTCGAACTGGAACCCCGCGACGATGCGGTCGATCCGCGCTTCCTTCATTGCTTCGTCGATTCGCGGTTGGCGCCCGGCTACATCGCCTGGGCCGCGCCCGGACCGGACGCGATCCAGGTCGGTCTGGCCGTCCGGCACGGCGACCGGCCCGACCTCGCCGGCTTTCTCGCAGCGACCGAGGCGCGCTTCGGCTGGAGCGGGATGAGAATCGTCGGGCGCCGGAGCGGACTTATCCCCGCCGGCGGACCGCTCGCGCGAACCGCCGCGCCGGGGGTTCTCCTCATCGGCGACGCCGCGGGGTGGGTCTCGCCGATGACCGGCGGCGGCATCCGCCTGGCGTTCCGCTACGGCCGCCGCGCGGCCTCGCTCATCGCCGACCACCTGATGGCGGGCGGCCCGGCGCCGGAGGTCGCGCTGGCGCGGGAAGTGCCCTCGTTCCGGGCGAAGCGCCTTCTCCGTGCCGCGCTCGACCTCGCACCGCCGAACTTCCTCCTCAACCTCGCGCTCGCAACCGCGCCGGTCCGGCGGCTCGCCGAGCACATCTACTTCCATCGGCGCGGCGGCGCCGGCATCGACCGTGAAGCGTTCATCCGGCAGATCGATCAGCGACGGGTTGGTGAGACCGGGGCGCCGCCGCTGCCCAACTGACGCTCCCGCCCCTTCCCATGTGCAGGCGGCCGGCCCCTGCGGGCGCGAGGCTAGCGGCCGGCCTTCTCTCCGGCCGGCCTTTCCGACGATCCCAGCGCATCGGCGAGGCGCGCCTTCGCGCTCCCCGGCCGAAGCGGCTTCGGCTGGCTTGCATGCGGCGCCCATCCCGACAGGGAAAGGATGTCGAATGTCGCGCGCACCCGTCCGTCCGCGTCGGCGTAGCGCTCGGCATAGACCGCCGCGGCGCGGAACAGCACCGCCCGCGACAGCGGCCGCCGCTCGCGTTCGACGAGGACGTTGGTCGCGCCCATCGCGCGCAGGTCGCGCATCAGCCCGAACATGTCGGCGTAGCGGATCGTCAGCCGGTCCTGGTCGGTGACCGGCAGGGCAAAGCCGGCACGCTGCAGGAGCTGCCCGAGCGCCCGCACCTCGACGAAGGGGAAGACCCGCGGAGCCGCCCCTCCCGCCAGTTCGCCTTCGGCTGCGGCCAGACTCTGACGCAGTTCGGTGAGCGAATCGCCGCCGGCAAAGGCCGCCAGAAAGAGGCCGTCCGGCTTCAGCGCCCGCCGGATCTGCGCGAACGTCCCCGGCAGGTCGTCGAGCGCGTGGAAGGCGAGTGCCGATACCGCGAGGTCGAGGCTGCCATCGGCGAAGGGTAGTGCTGCCTCGTCGCCGACGATGTTCGGCCGCGCTTCCGCCAGCCGGTCGAGCCTGACCAGCCGCGCCACCCGTCCGGTCGCAATCAGCCGGTCGGCCAGCGCCGTCCCGGCGCTGCCGATCTCGGCGCCAAGGTCGAATCGCCGTTCGACCGCCGCCAGCCGCTCGACGAGGTCGTCGGCCACGGCCTCGAGGAGAAACGCCGCGCCCGGCACCGCCGCCTTCGCCGCGCGGCGCCGGCGCCGGTCGAGCAGCTTCCGGTCGAAGATTTTCGGCGGACCATCCATGCGCTTCTTATGGAGACCGCACCGCATTGGGTCAAAGCGCCCGATCGGCTAGTCTTGCCCTATGCCCAGCGAGGTCGAGTTCACCGGGCTTCCCGAGCCGCGGCGCGCGGCGGTCGGCGCGCTGCTCCGCTCCGCGCTCCGGCGTCTCGCCGACCTCGCGCTGCCGCCCGCCTGCCTCGCCTGCGGCAGGCCGCTCGCCGACCATGGCGCGCTCTGCGCCTCCTGCTGGGGGAAGGTTCGCCTGATCGAGGCGCCCTATTGCGCCAGACTCGGCATTCCCTTCGCCTACGATCTCGGTCCCGGCGCCCTCTCCGCCGAGGCGATTGCCGATCCGCCCCCCTTCGACCGCTGCCGCGCCGTCGCCGCCTTTGACGATATTGCCCGCACGCTCGTCCACGGCCTCAAGTACCGCGACCGCATGGAACTGGCCGGCTGGATGGGCGGATGGATGGCCCGCGCCGGCGCGGAACTCCTCGCCGATGCCGACCTGATTGTCCCGGTCCCCCTCCATCGCGGCCGCCTGTGGTGGCGGAAGTTCAACCAGTCGGCGGCGCTCGCCGCGGCAGTCGCGCAGCGAGCCGGCAAGCCGTTCGCCCCGTCGGCGCTCGTCCGCATCCGCGCCACGCCCCGTCAGGTCGGCCTTTCGGCCAACGACCGCGACAGGAACGTCCGCGGCGCGTTTCGCGCACCGGTAGCGGCAAAGCCCGGGCTTGCCGGCAAGCGTGTCCTTCTCGTCGACGACGTCTATACAACCGGGGCAACCGCCAGGGCCGCGACCCGGGCGCTCCTGCGCGGCGGCGCCCGCGCCGTCGACGTCCTGATCTTCGCCCGGGTTGTACGCGGCCTCGGCTGACCGATATCCTCACAGAGATTTGAGAGGTTGTCCGATGGCGGCGTTCAAGGCTGCGGCCGTGCAGATGCGGAGCGGAACCGACGTGGCGGAGAACGTCGCGGCGGCGGAGAAGCTGGTCCGCGAGGCGGCGCGGGCGGGCGCCGACTACGTCCTTACCCCGGAAATGACGACGATTCTCGACCGCGACCGCGAGCATCTGCTCGCCTCGATCTCGCCGGAGGAAAACGACCCCTCGCTCGCCCGCTTCCGCGCCCTCGCCAGGGAACTCGGCATCCATCTCCACATCGGCTCGATGGCTGTTCGCCTGCCAGGCCAGAACGTCGCCAACCGGGGCTTCGTCCTCGGCCCGGACGGCCGCACGCTCCAGACCTACGACAAGATCCACATGTACGACGTCGACCTCGGCAACGGCGAAAGCTACCGCGAGTCGCGGCTCTATCGCCCGGGCGGCGCCGCCAAGGTCGCCGACCTGCCGTGGGCGAGACTCGGAATGTCGGTTTGCTACGACGTTCGTTTTCCAAATCTTTACCGTGTTCTTGCAAGATACGGTGCATCGGCAATCGCGATACCCGCGGCGTTCACGCAGACGACCGGACAGGCCCATTGGCACGTCCTTGTCCGCGCGCGGGCGATTGAAACCGGCTGTTATGTCATTGCTGCCGCGCAAGGCGGACATCACGCGGATGGTCGCGACACGTATGGACATTCCATGATCGTTGATCCCTGGGGCGCGATCCTCGCCGAAGCCGGAACCGAGCCCGGCGTCATTCTTGCGGGGATCGATCCGGACGAGAGCGCCCGCGCCCGCCAGCGCGTGCCGGCGCTCGCTAATGAACGAGAATTCACGCCGCCGGCCGAGGCGAGCCGCCCGGCTGCGCCCGTCAGGGAACTTTCATGATCCGCTATGCCCTCAATTGCGACAAAGGCCATTCGTTCGAGGCCTGGTTCCGCTCAATGGCCGAATACGAGCGCCTCGAAAAAGCCGGCGAGAACGCCTGCCCGATGTGCCGCTCGGTGAAGACCGCCAAGGCGATCATGGCGCCGGCCGTCGCACGGACCGACAGTCCGCCCGCCGCCGTCGCGGGGGGCGAGCCGGTCCAGTTGGCCTCGACGCACGACCCGAAGCAGAAGGCCATGCTCGCCGCCATGCGCGAGCTCCGCAGGAAGATCATCGAGAACGCCGACAATGTCGGCGACCGCTTCGCCGAGGAAGCGCGGAAGATCCACTACCGGGAAACCGAGGCGCGCGGCATTTACGGCGCGGCCACGCCGGATGAGGCAAAGAAGCTGATCGAGGAGGGCATCGACTTCGCGCCGCTGCCCCCGGTCCCCGAGGATCACAACTAGTACCTCGAATCGCAATTGGCTGATGCGGGTCGCACAGCCGCACCCGCATCATCCCTCCCCGTTCCGGGGAGGGTGGCTGCGCTCGGCGAAGCCGGGTGCAGACGGGTGGGGTTGCAGCCGAACCCGCCCCGCCCTTTCACCGGCCGGCGCCGCCTTGCGGCGCCGTTCCGCATGGACGGAAGCTGGTGCCGGTCCTAGGTTAGGTTCGCATCGCTTCTTCCGTGTGCGACGGGCGATCCCATGTCCGACAGCAACAACACCACCGAGCTCGTCCGCAAGACCAGGGTGAAGCCGAAGGTCGAGCGCCCGAAGCTGCACAAGGTCATCCTCATCAACGACGATTTCACGCCGCGCGAATTCGTCGTGACGGTGCTGAAAGGCGAGTTCCGGATGAGCGAGGACCAGGCCTACAGGGTGATGATCACGGCGCACCGGAAAGGCGCCTGTGTCGTCGCCGTCTATACCCGCGATGTCGCCGAGACCAAGGCGACCCGCGCCACCGACGCCGGCAAGGCCAAGGGCTATCCGCTCCTCTTCACCACCGAGCCGGAGGAGTAGAGGCTACCCGGCGCCCGCCTTCTGCCGCTCCGCCGCCTCCCGGGCGAGATGCTGGTGGACGAAGGCAATTGCCATGCTGCCTTCGCCGACCGCCGCCGCGACCCGCTTGACGGGACTGAAGCGCACGTCGCCGCAGGCGAAGATGCCCGGCACGCTCGTTTCGAGAAGATACGGGTCGCGGCTTTCCCGCCAGCTTCCGCTCTTCGCCACGTCCGCACCGGTGAGCACGTAGCCGCGCGCATCGCGTGCGATCTCCTGCGGCAGCCATTCCGTCTCGGCGTCGGCGCCGATGAAGACGAAGACGCCGCCGCTTTCTTCCCGCCGCACGCCGGCCTGGTCGGCCAGATCGATGGCGGTGAGATGCTCCTCGCCGTGTACCGACCTCACTTCCGTCCGCAGCGCGACGCGGATGTTCTCCCTCGTCCGGATCTGGTCGATGAGATATTGCGACATGCTCTTCTCGATGGCGTCGCCGCGCACGACCAGCGTCACCTGCCGCGCGTGATTGGCGAAGAACATCGCCGCCTGCCCGGCCGAATTGCCGGCACCGATGAGATGCACGTCGAGGCCCTGGGTGATCCCCGCCTCGCTCCGCGCCGCGCCGTAATAGACGCCCTTCCCGATCAGCTTGTCGAAGCCCTCGATGGCGAGCCGGCGCCAGCTGACGCCGGTGGCAAGGATGATCGAGCGCGCCGTCAATGGGTCGCCGCCGTCGAGACGGATCGTCCGCGTCCTCGGGTCGATGCCGGTGATCTGCCGGGTCACCAGGATTTCCGCGCCGAGCCGCTGCGCCTGGCGGAGCGCCCGGCTAGCCAGTTCGTCGCCGGAAATGCCGTTCGGGAAGCCCAGGTAATTCTCGATCCGCGACGAGGTTCCGGCCTGGCCGCCCGGCGCCTCGCGCTCGACCACGATCGTGTGCAGCCCCTCCGACGCCCCGTAGACCGCGGCGGCAAGGCCGGCCGGTCCTGCCCCGACGATGACGGTGTCGTATTCCGCCGCTTTCGGCCGGACCTGCAGGCCGAGATGCTCGGCGAGCAGCCGCGTCGCCGGCCGGGTCACCACGGTCCCGTCGGCAAAGCGCAACACCGGGCAGTCGCTCTCGTGCGGCGGCGTACCTTGCCAGCGCGAGGCGAGATCGGCGTCGTCCGGCGTCAGCCAGTCGAAGCTGATCTGGTTGCGGGCGAGAAAGCGCCGCAGGTCGCCGCAGGCGGCGTCCCAGCGGTGCCCGACCAGCGTTACCTGGACGGTCTTCGGCTGCGCGACGATCCCCTGCAGGCCGCCCAGCCGTTCGCGGGCGAGATCGCCCATGGTCTTGGCGATCTCCGGCGCCGCCGCGACCAGCTCGTAATATTGCCGGGCCTCGACCCGGAGGACGCGCGTCGGCTCCGGCGCGCGCCCGCTTGCCTGGAACTGCGTGCCGTAGACGAGCGGCACCTCGCCGAAAATCTTCCCCGGCAGGCGCGTCCCGATCGTCCGCTCGATGCCGTCGACGAGCTTGCGCACTTCCAGCCGGCCGGAAAGCACGATGAGCAGCGCCGGCTCTTCGCCCTCGTGGACGACATATTCGCCGGCGCTGAGGTGGATGTCGGCGGCATCGCGGGCGAGCGCCGCCAGCTGCGGCGGCTTCAGCGTCGCGAAGAGCGGTACGGCGGCCAGTTCCTCGATGGTCAGCATGGCATGGCGCTACCCCGGTCGCTGCAGGCGCCCGAATAGCATCTCGCGCATGCCGCTGTCGAAACCTTCGCCGGCTTACGGCTCCAGTTCGGTGTCCCAGTAGAGGTAGTCGAGCCAGCTCTGGTGCAGGTAGTTCGGCGGGAACAGGCGGCCGTTATTGTGGAGGTTGGCGACCGTCGGCTGGTAGGGCAGATGCCCCGGCCACATCTTCGCCTCCTCCATCGTCTGCCCGCCTTTCCTGAGGTTGCACGGCGAGCAGGCGGTGATGACGTTGTCCCAGGTCGTGTGCCCGCCCCGCGAGCGCGGCACGAGATGGTCGAATGTCAGGTCCTCGGTCGTCCCGCAATACTGGCAGCGGAAGCGGTCGCGGAGGAACACGTTGAACCGGGTGAAGGCCGGGCTCCGCGCCGGTTTGACATAGGTCTTCAGCGAAACCACCGAGGGCAGCTTCATCGTGAAGGACGGCGAATGCACCGCGGTCTCGTATTCCGAGACGATGTTCACGCGGTCGAGGAAGACCGCCTTGATCGCGTCCTGCCACGACCAGAGGGACAGCGGGTAATAGCTGAGCGGCCGGTAGTCGGCATTGAGGACCAGCGCCGGATTGGACCCCGGCGTAACCGCGACGTTCACGAGCGCACCCGCTTTTCCTTTCTCGCATATAGGCTTAGCCGACGCGGCGCGGATTCTCTAGGGGGTCTGTGACGCGGGTGTGAAGCCGCCTTGCCGCACCCGCCCTGCGGCGGCTTCTATTGCCCCAGAATCCCGGTGAAATCGCAGAAGAGCACCACGATCCCGGAGACCAGCACCGTCGCCCCGGCAATGTCGGCCCGCGTCTGGCGCACGGCGCCGGCCACTTCCCGCGCCGCCCGCCAGTAGAGCGCCGAGCCGATCAGCACGATCGCGAGTTCGAGCACCATCGAGGCCGTCGGGTAGCGCCAGAGTCCGAATCCGAGCCGGCCGAGGTTGCCGGCGTCGCCGGGCAGGATCGGCAGGTCGCTGCGGTGGACGATGAGGTCGAGGACCCAGTGCGAGAACGCGACCAGTCCGATGACGACCGCCGCGCGACGGCCCCAGAGCCAGCCCGCCCCGGCCCCGAGGATTGCCGACAGCACGATCGCCCCGAGGAGCGAATGCGTGTAGTCGGCATGGATGATGGCGCCGCCATAGCCGCCCGCCGGCGAGTCGGGCGCCGCCTCCAGCGTCTCGATGCCGGCGAGGAAAAGCGGCACGAACACCACGTCGAGCCAGGCGGTGGCGAGCATCAGCGCCCAGAGCGGCACCGGCCGCTCGCGCGCCTTGACGCCTGCGGCGAACCCGAAATGCCCGGCGATCATGGCGTGTTTCCCCGCCACGGCAGGCCGGCATCGATGATCCCGGCGACCGCGATGAACAGGATGAGAGCGAGAAAGAACGCCATGCCGCGATCCTATATCGCCGGGCAGCGGCGGCGGAAGGGGCGCCGCGCGCTCAGCCCAGGACGCGCTTCAGGAAATTCGCGCCGAGTCTCAGCCCCTCCTCGTCGATGCCGTGGCCGAGCATCGGGCTGACATGCCATTCGACCGGGAAGCCGGCCTGACCGAGCGCCTGCGCCGCGGCGTGGACCGCGATCACCGGCACGAGCTGGTCGGCGCCGCCGTGAACGAGCAGGATCGGCGGACGATGCGGCGCCTTGTCGAGACGCTCGACGCCGGACAGCATTCCCGAATAGCCGATGATCCCGGCGATCTTGCCCTTCCGCCGCGGCCCCGCCTCGAAGGCCAGCATCGTCCCCTGGCTGAAACCGACCAGCGCCAGGCGGTCGTCGCCAAGCCCGTAGCGGGCCAGCTCGGCATCGAGAAATGCGTCGAGGATCGGCGCCGCCTGCCTGACGCCAAGGTCGATCGTGCGGAAATCGATCGAAGCGAGCGGAAACCACTGCCGCCCCTGCGGCGCTTCCGGGTGCGGATCGGGCGCGTGCGGCGAGGCGAAGGCGGTGTCCGGCATCAGCCCCGACCACATGCGGCCGATGTCGATGAGGTCGTGACCGTCGGCGCCATAGCCGTGCAGGAAGACGACGAGGCTTTTCGCCTTGCCGCTCGCCGGCGCCAGGCGCGGCCCTGAAAGCGCGATGCTCATACCGGCTGCGCGGCCCTTTCCCGGCGGACGCGGTAATAGGCCCAGAACAGGCGCGCCGCGACCCCGCGCCATGGCGACCACTTTTCCGCGATTCCCGCAAGCTCGTCGACCGGCACCGGTCCTTCAAGTCCGAACGCGTCCGCCACCGCGTGGCGGAGGGCGAGGTCGCCGGCCGGGAAGATGTCGGCATGGCCGAGACAGAAGAGAAGGTAGATGTCCGCCGTCCACGGGCCGATGCCTTTGAGCCCGGTGAGCCTGCCATGCGCGTCCTCCATCGGCAGCGCCGCCAGCGCGTTGAGGTCGAGCCCGTCGACCGCCGCCTGCGCCACAGCGCGGAGCGTCCTGATCTTCGCTGCCGACAGGCCGGTCGCCTTCAGTTCGGCATCGCTCGCCGCGGCGATCGCCTCGATGGGCGTCTCCGGATAGGCCGCCTCGAAGCGCCTCCAGATCGCCTCGGCGCTGGCGATCGAAAGCTGCTGGCCGACGATGATTCGCGCAAGCCCGGTGAACCCGGCGGGTCGGCGGCGGAGCGGCACCGGCCCGGCTTCGCGGATCACCTTTTTCAGCCGCCGGTCGCGCCCGGCGAGATAGGCGAGGCCCTCGGCGATGTCGGCGTCGTTCTCGATGATCCGCATGGCGCACTTGGTCCGCGATGATCGCCGCTGCTAAACGAGCGGCGCCGCCCGATCAAGCCGGACCGAGGAACTGTCCGCGTGCAGCCCGTTTTCCGCTTCGCGCCAAGCCCCAACGGCGAACTTCATCTCGGCCACGCCTATTCGGCACTGGTCGATTTCGAGGCGTGCCGCGCCGCCGGCGGCCGTTTCCTCCTGCGCATGGAAGATATCGATCCGGCCCGCTGCCGCCCCGAACACGAGCGGGGCATCAAGGAAGACCTTGCCTGGCTCGGCATCACCTGGGAGGAGCCGGTCCGCCGCCAGTCGGAGCACCTCGACGAGTACCGCGCGGCGCTTGCCCGCCTCGACGCGATGGGCCTCCTCTACCCGAGCTTCATGAGCCGCGCCGAGATCGCGCTTGCCGCCGGCCCGCGCCGCGACCCCGACGGCGCGCCGCTCTATCCCGGCAACGACCGCGACCTCGATCCGGCCGAGGCAGAGCGCCGCATCGCCGCCGGCGAGCCGCATGCCTTCCGCATCCGCGTCGAGGAAGCGGTCGAGCGCACCGGCCCCCTGTCATGGTTCGAGGAGACGGAGGGCACGGTCGCCGCGGACCCCACGATCTGGGGCGATTTCATCGTCGCGCGGAAGGAGGTGCCGAGCTCCTACCATCTCGCCGTTGTCGTCGACGATGCCGCGCAGGGAGTCACCAACGTCGTCCGCGGCCGCGACCTCTATCGGTCGACCGCCGCCCACGTCCTCCTGCAGAAGCTCCTCGGCCTCCCCGCGCCGCGCTACCGGCACCACCGGCTCATTCTCGACCCGCTCGGACGGAAGCTGGCGAAGTCCGACCGCGATACTTCGCTCCGGGCGCTCCGCGAAGCGGGCGCCACTCCCGCCGACATCCGGCGCATGGTCGGACTCTGGTCGTCCGGCTTAGCCGCCCGTTAAGCACCTCCGCCGATACTGGGAGCTTCGGCGTTGAGGCAGCGTCACGGGCAATGGCGAACGGCACGGCATTCGGTCTCACCACTCCCGACGGACGGCGGCCGCGCGTCGCGGTGGTCTGCGGCAACGTCGCCGACGCCGCGGTCACCATCATGCTTGCCGAGCAGTTCGGCACCGCCTGCTATGCCGCCCAGTCCGGCGAGGGCGCCCTTGCCCTTCTCCGCCGCGACCCGATCGACCTCGTCCTCCTCGACCTTGCGCTTCCCGACATGGATGCGCTGGTCGCTCTCCAGCTGATCCGCGCCCTCGGCGCGCGCGGCGCCATGCCGGTTGTCGCCATTGCCGAGACGGCTGAAGCGGGCGCGCCCGGCCGCGCCGCCGGCTTTGCCGGCACGGTGGCCCGGCCCTTCAGCCCGCGCGAACTCTATGCCGCCATGCAGGCGGCCCTTGCCCGCGCTTCGGCCGCTGCCGGCATCCGCTAGAGCCGGCCTCCGAAAAGGCGTACGCCTCCCTCGCAGTAACGGGGGATTCCGATGCTCCATATCGACCGGGACCGCATCCGCGCGGTGCTCACCTACCGCGCGCTCATTCCGGCGATGGAGAAGGCGCTCGCCGAATTCTCGACCGGCAAGGTCATCCAGCCTGTCCGCAACATGCTCGTCCTCGAAGAGGGCAAGCGATACCTCGGCGTCATGCCGGCGGTGGCAAGCAATGCGATGGGCGCCAAGCTCGTCGCGTTCTATCCCGGCAACGAAGGCACCGCCGTCCCCACCCATATGGCCGAGATCATGCTGTTCCGCCCGGACACCGGCGAGCCGCTTGCCACCCTCGACGGCACGCTCGTCACCGAAATGCGGACCGCCGCGGTGTCGGCCGCGATCACCGCGCGCGTCGCAAGATCCGGTGCGCGTGTGCTTGGCATCCTCGGCAGCGGCGTCCAGGCTGCCGCCCATCTCGAAGCGCTGAAGACCGTCCGCGATATTGCCGAGGTCCGGGTCTGGAGCCGCACGCCGGAGAATGCCCGCCGCTTCGCGGCAGCGCACGGCGCCCGGGCGATGAGCGCCGAGGAGGCCGTGCGCGGCGCCGACATCGTCGTCGCCGCCAACAATGCGCTGGAGCCGGTGATCGACGGCCGGTGGCTGACGCCCGGCACCCACGTCGTCAGCGTCGGATCGCCCCGCCCGACCTGGCGCGAGCTGGACGACGCGACGATGCGGGCCGGCGCCCTCATCGTCGACTCGCGCGAGGCCGTGATGAAGGAGTCCGGCGACGTGATCCTGTCGGGCGCGGAAATCTATGCTGAAGCCGGCGAAATCTTCGCCGGCACGAAGCCCGTCCCCGCCGCTGGCGTTACCACCGTCTTCCGCTCGGTCGGGCTGGCGGTCGAGGACATCGCCGCCGCGCGGCTGATCTACGACCTGGTCACCGGCCGCTAGGTTCCCGTCGCCGCCCGCTCCGCGCGGGCCCGCGCCAGCGCCGCGTTGAATTCGCCGCCGAAGATCAGGAGCGTTGCGACAAGGTAGAGAAAGAAGATCGCGGTGACCGCCCCGGCAAGGCCGGCATAGGTGCCGACGTAGTTGGCGAAGCGCCGCAGGTAGAAACTGAAAAGCACGACCGAGCCGAGCCATGTCACCAGCGTGACCGCTATGCCCGGCCAGAGCCGGATCGCTTCCGGTCGGCCCGCCGGCAGCCAGAGATGGGCCGCGACCAGCGTGACGATGATCGTCAGGCCGGTCACCGCGATGCTGGCATAGGCAAACAGCTCGTCGAACGGGAGCAGCACCGGGAATTCCGTCTTGAGCCGGTCGAAGATCAGCGGTCCGAGCACGCCGAGGAACGCGACGACGAGGCTCGCCACCGCGCCGATCAGGACGAAGAGCACGCTCTGCCCGCGCAGGAACAGGAAGCTCCGCGTCTCGCTCACCTTGTAGGCCCGGTTGAGCGCGGTCCGCACCGCCTCGACCCCGTTCGAGGCGAGGAAGATCGTCACCACCACCGAGATCGTCAGCAGCCCGCCGCGCTGGACGGAAAGGACTCGGTGGACCTCCGCCGCGATCGGGCCGGCCACCTCCGCCGGCCAGCTCGCGAAGACGAGGTCGGCGACCCGGTCGCCGAGACCGGCATCGCCGATGAAGGCGGCGAGAGTGGCGACAAAGATGAGGAACGGGAACACCGCCATCAGCGCCGACAGCGAGACATGGCTCGCCATCGCCCAGCCGTCGTCCGCATTGAACGAACGGAGGGCGTCGAGGACGACCTTCCCGAGACGCCGCACGCCTGCTCCCTTCCGCCGAAGGAGAATCCCCGGCCGAGGATAGCCGATTCCCGCAGAACGGAGGGTGGCCGTCGGCCGCCCGCGTTGCTACCGTTGCGGCATGCTTGCCCCCGTCGCCCCCCTCGCCCTGTCGGTCGCCGCCGCCCCGGCGCGCCTCGTCTTCCGGCCTCGCTTCGAGGATTTCCGCCCGATCCTTGCCGGAGAGTGGATTGCGGCTGATGCCCGGAACCGCTCCGCCCGCCGCACGTTTTCCCTCCGCCGGTCACTTCGCGACAAGGGGTAGACGGATGCGCCTATATCTGCCCATTGCCGCCCTTCTCTGTGCCCCGGCGCTGTTTGCCGACGACGCATCGGCGGCTTCCAACGACCCCCTCAATTTCTTCGACCGCTACGTCGTCAGCCCGATCCAGAAGGCGCTGAACGCCAAGCCCGCCAGGATTCCGAAGACCAAGGTCCGCACGACGAGGAAGAAGGCCGATGCGGAACTCGCCTCGGTCCCGGCTGGGAACCGGCCGCCGGTTCCGCGCGCCCGTCCCGCGATTTCGGTTTCGGCGGGCGCCGTCGCCTTCGGCTCGCTGGTCGTCTCCGGTGGCGCGTCGGGATGGCCGGCGGACTACCCGTCCGCCGGCACGGCCATCGCTGCGCTGGTCAGACCGGGAAAGGCCGACAGCGACGACCGCGTAATCGGCGGCGTCGGCCGTATCGATGTTCCCGGCGCCGACGAGCCGCTCGCCTTCGCCCCCGGCGACGAAGCCGCCGCCCCCTCGCCGGTCGCGCCGGTGATGCCCGCGGTGCCGCCCGCTGCCGCGGTGCCCCCGGCCCTTCCCCCCGTGGCCGCGGTCCCGCCGCCTTCGGGCGAGCCCGCCCCGGCAGCCCTCCCGCGCGTCAAGCCCAAGGTCCCGGTGAAGGTGGCGTCGCTTCCGCCGCCCAAGGGCGACTCCGTCCCGCAACCGGGCGGTGCGCTGGCGGCGCTCGGCGTCATCTCCACGCCGCTTGCCCCCATCGCCGAAGGCGATTGCGGCATGCCCGACCCGGTCGCCATCGCCTCGCTCGACGAGGGCGATGTCGACTTCACCACCAAGGCGATCCTCAACCAGCGCACGGCCGGCGTCGTCGCGCTGTGGGTGGACAATGACGTCCGGCCTGCCGCTCAGTCGGTCCTTTCGGGCGAATTGACCGGCCTCCGCATCGCCGCGTCCTACGACTGCCGGTCGCGCGACAACATCCAGGGCGCGCGGCTCAGCGAGCACGCCTTCGGCAACGCCATCGACATTTCCGCGTTCCGCGTCGGCAAACGCTGGATCGAGGTCGGCAACAAGGCCAACAGCGCCGACGACGAGCGCTTCCTGCAGACCGTGCGCCTCGCCGCTTGCAAGCGCTTCACCACCGTCCTTGGCCCGGGGGAGCCCTATCACGACACCCACTTCCACCTCGACATCGGCAAGCACGGCAAGACCGGCAAGTTCCGGATCTGCGAATAAACCGGCCGCGACCGGCGTTATCCTCGCCGGGAACCTTTGCCGCGCCGGGTGCATCCAACTCCCCGGACAGACCCGCGTGAGAGGGGGCGATCATGGATACGCTGCTGGAATTCCCGGACGAGGAAGTGCTGGTCGGCCGCGCCCGCGCCTATGACGAAAGCGCCATCCGTTCGCTGATCCGCCGCTACAACCGCCGCCTCTACCGGCTCGCCCGGGGCGTCTTGCGGGACGACGCCGAGGCCGAGGACGCGCTCCAGGATGCCTACCTCAAGGCCTTCGCCGCATTGGGCGATTTCCGCGGCGAATCAGCCCTCGGCACCTGGCTCGGCCGGATCGTCCTCAACGAGGCGCTCGGCCGTCTTCGCCGCCGCAAGCGGACGATGCTCGACTGGGCGAGCTTCGAGGAAGCCGCGCCGCGCGACGCCGACGCCGTCCGCGCGGACGAGGCCGCCGCCCGGCCCGACCCGGAGCGCACCGTCGCCCAGCGCCAGATCCGCGGCCTTGTCGAGCGCGCCATCGACACCCTCCCCGACGATTTCCGCATGGTGCTGATCGCCCGCATCGTCGAGGAAATGAGCGTCGAGGAAACCGCGGCGCTCCTCGACCTCAAGCCCGAGACGGTCAAGACCCGCCTCCACCGCGCCCGCGCGCTCTTGCGCGACGTGCTCTCCGCCGAGATCGGCTCGGTCCTCGGCGACAGTTTCCCGTTCGGGTCGCTCCGCTGCGAGCGGCTCGGCGAGCGCGTCGTCGCGATTCTGCGCGGACGCCGGGAACCTTCGCAGGAGAGCGTGCATCCAACCCGGTGATGGCTGGGCCGGAAGGCCCGCCGAAAACCCGGGAGAATCGCATGCTGAAATCACGCCTCGCCGGCCTCGTCGCGCTGCTCCTCGTCGCCGCGCCCGCCGCCGTTTCCGCCGCTGACAAGCCGACCGACCCGCAGATCGCCCACATCGCCTATACGGCGGGCCTGATCGACATCAAGGCAGCCCAGCTCGCCCTCAAGATCTCGAAGAACGCCGACGTGCGCGCCTTCGCCGAGAACATGATCGCCGACCACACGACGGTGAACGATCAGGCGCTGGCGCTCGTGAAGAAGCTCGGCGTCACACCCGAGGACAACGATACCAGCAAGGCGATCGTGAAGCAGACCGACGAGGCCCAGGCGAAGCTCGCTACGCTGACCGGGGCCGAGTTCGACAAGGCCTATGCCGCCAACGAGCTTGCCTACCACCAGATGGTCAACAACGCGCTCCGTGATACGCTCATCCCGTCGGCGTCGAACGCCGAGCTGAAGGCGCTCCTCGAGACCGGCCTCAAGATTTTCGAAGGGCATCAGGAGCACGCCGACATGCTGGTGAAGATGCTCAAATGAGGAGGATCGAGTGACCGCATTCCGCATTCTCGCACTTGCCGGCGTGGCGGCCCTTGCCGCCACGCTTCCCGTCCGCGCCGCGACGATCGAGGTGACGATCTCGAAATTCGCCTTCTCGCCGGCCGAGATCACGGCCAAGCCCGGCGACGTCATCGAGTGGACCAACAAGGACGCCTTCGCCCACACCGCGACCGCCAAGGACAAGTCCTTCGACGTGAGCGTTCCGGCCAACGGCAAGGGCACGCTGACCGTCCCGGACAAGGCCGGCGCCTTCGATTATTTCTGCCGCTTCCATCCGATGATGAAGGGCAAGCTCACCGTCGCCAAGTAAGCTCGTGCATCGGGGGCGCGCGCCCCTGGCGCGCGCTCATATCCCCCGGAGCAGCGCGTTCATCGGCTCCCAGTACATCTTGCTCCAGCCGCCTGCGAGCATCTCTTGGGCGCTGTCCGGGTGGCCGGCCTGGTCGAAGGCGAGTTTCGTGCCCTTCCCTGCCGGCGCCAGCTCGAACCGCACGATCGAATAGACGCCTTCCGGCCAAGCCTGCGACCGCCAGGCCTGCACCAGGCGCTTGCCGGGTACCATCTCGACGTTGACCGCGCTTATGTCCCCGCCGAACATCGTCGAGGCGCCGCCCGGCTCCCTGGAGATCTTCGCCTCGCGGCCGCCGGTCATCCTCGTGAAATCGGCGGAAGAGGTAAGCAGGCCGTAAACTGCCGTCGGGCTTGCATCGATCGTCACGTCCTGATGGATATTCATCGTTTCCTCCGTTTGACACCGCACCGCGCGGCGGGTAGTCATCAATCGATTGGTTGACGAGTCCTAGCTTCACGGCACTGACCTTGTCAACCATTTGGTTGAGGCATTGCGAGATGGCGCGCGCATCTGCCGAGGATCGGCTCGACGAGGTCTTCCACGCCCTGGCCAACCGCACCCGGCGGAAGCTCGTCAAGACGCTTGCCGGCGGCCCCGCCCGGGTGAGCGACCTCGCCGGGCCGTACCGGATGTCGCTGAACGCGATTTCCAAGCATCTGTTCGTGCTCGAACGCGCCGGGCTGATCCGGCGCGAGAAGTCGGGCGCCGTCCAGACCTGCGTGCTGGAAGCGGGCGCCATGGCGAGCGCCGATGCGTGGATCGCCGACTACCGCCGGTTTTGGGACGGCCAGATCGACGCGTTGGCGGCGTTCGTCGAGAAGAAGAGCTGATGCAGCCGACCGTCCTCAGCCTCACGCGTCTCATCCGCGCCCCGCGCGAGAAGGTCTTCGCGGCGTGGACCGACCCGGCGCTGCTTGTCCGGTGGTGGGGGCCGGGCCCCGTCACCTGTCCCGAAGCCCATGTCGACCTCCGCGACGGCGGCGACTACCGAATCGCCAACCTGCACGAGGACGGCTCGGTCACCTGGATCAGCGGCACGTTCGAGCGGGTTCGCGCGCCGGAGGAGCTGGTCTATACGTGGAACGTCAGCATCGTTCCCGAAGGCCCGACGCTGGTCACGGTCCGCTTCCTGCCGCATCCGGACGGCACCGAGTTGCTGCTCACCCACGAGCGCTTCGCCGTTCCCGCCGTCCGCGACATGCACGCCGAGGGGTGGAACGGCTGCTTTGACAAGCTGGCGGCATTTGCCGTGGGGGGCCTGCGGTGAAACCGGTCAAGGCCGCGGACGGAGCACTGGTCGAGCGCATCCGCGGCGCTCTCGCCGGGCACGTCACGACCGAACAGAGGATGTTCGGCGGCACCTGTTTCATGCTGAACGGCAACATGGTCGCGGGCACGCTCCGCGGCGAACTGCTCGTCCGCGTCGGCAAGGAAGCCAACGATGCAGCACTCGAGCTTCCGCACGCGCGCCAGATGGAAATGCACCGCCCGGCGCTCGGTTATGTGCTCGTTTCGGCCGAGGGAACGCGCACCGCGCGCGATCTGCAGGCATGGATCGACCGGGCGCTCGCCCATGTCGCCACTCTGCCGGCAAAGTCAAAGAAGCCCGCAGCGAAGAGGCCCGCAACCCGCAAGGATAAACTCGCGTGAACGTGCTCGGGGCCGCCCTTGCCTACATCGTCCCGACGTTCCCTCTCGGCTACGTCTGGCACCTGACCACGTTCAAGGAGCGCTACGGGTAGCCGCCTCGCCGCGGGCGTGAGGCGGCAAGCTAGATCGCGCGCATGCGGTTGTTGCGCGGATTGTCCTCGACCTCGGCGAGGCCGAGCTGCTTCAGGACCGGCGGCACGTAGACGGCAAAGCGGCCGCGCAGCCCCTTCTTCAGGCCGTACCAGCCGCCGACGGGATTGGTCCGCGACCGGGCCCACGCCTCGACGGTTCCCTCCGCCGCCGGCTTCTGCTCGTCGGCGCCGCCGAGCGGCATCCAGTCGCCGTGCTTCTTGAGCATCACGTGGAGATCGGCGATGCAGCGGAGATCGTAGCGCAGCTCGGTCTTGCCGGCGCGGACGACCAGCGCCGGCGGATTGAGCGACTCGTCACGAAACGCGACGAAATCCGCCTTGCCACCCGGCGTCTTCAGTTCCCACGGATGCTCGCGGGTACCCTCGCCCGCCGCTGCCTTTGCCATGCCGTCCTCCCCGGCTCCGATGTGGGAGGAGGCTACCACCGGCCGCAACGGCCCCGGCGGTAAACCGTTACCTACCGCTGCGGTTACGGACGTCGGACCGCGCGGCGCCTACGCCCCGTACACCAGGAGCAAATCCTTCGCGTCGATCTGCGCGCCGGGCTTCACCAGCACCTCGGCGATCGTCCCGTCGCGCTCGGCGTGGAGCGCCGTCTCCATCTTCATCGCCTCGATGGAGAGGAGCATGTCGCCGGCCTTCACCGCCTGCCCATCCTTGACGGCAAGCGTCGAGATGATGCCGGGCATCGGCGCCGCGACGTGGTTCGGGTTGCCTTCCTCCGCCTTCCGCCGCGCCTGGGTCGCGCCGCCGCCGGCCGCACGGTCGACGATCCTGACCATCCGCGGCTGGCCGTTCAGTTCGAAGAAGACGCGCCGGAAGCCCTTCTCGTCGACCTCGCCGATCGCCTGGGCGCGGACGACCAGCGTCTTCCCCTTTTCCAGTTCGACCGCGATCTCCTCGGCGACGTTGAGCCCGTAGAAGAACACCGGCGTCGGCAGCACGCTTACCGGCCCGTAGGTGTCCGCCGCCTTGGCGAAGTCGACATAGACCTTGGGATACATGAGGTAGGAGGCGAGCGCCCGGTCGTCGATCTCGGCTGCGCCGGTCTTTTCCTTCGCCGCCGCCCGCTCGGCTTCGAGGTCGGCCGGTGCGAGCAGTGAGCCGGGCCGCACCTTGATCGGCTTCTCGCCCTTCAGCGCCTTCTTCTGCAACTCCGCCGGCCAGCCCCCGGGCGGCTGGCCGAGGTCGCCGCGGAGCATCTGCACGACCGAATCCGGGAACGCCACGTCCTTCTTCGGATCGACCACGTCGGCCGGCGTGATGCCGGAGGCGACCATCATCAGCGCCAGGTCGCCGACCACCTTCGACGACGGCGTCACCTTGACGATGTCGCCGAAGAGCATGTTGGCGTCGGCATAGGCGCGCGCCACCTCGTGCCAGCGCGCCTCGAGGCCGAGCGAGCGCGCCTGCTCCTTGAGGTTGGTGAACTGCCCGCCCGGCATTTCGTGGAGGTAGACCTCCGACGCGCCGGCGCGGAAGTCCGACTCGAAGGCGACGTATTTCGCCCGGACTGCCTCGAAGTAGAACGAGATCTTGCGGATCGCTTCGACGTCGAGGCCGGTGTCGTTCTCGGTGTCGGCGAGCGCCTCGACCAGCGAGCCGAGGCAGGGCTGCGCGGTGAGGCCGGACATCGAATCGATCGCCGCGTCGAACGCATCGGCGCCGGCCGCGACGGCCGCCAGCACCGTCGCCGCCGAGATGCCGGACGTATCGTGGGTGTGGAAATGGATCGGCAGGTCGGTCTCTTCGCGGAGCGTCCTGACGAGCTTCGTCGCGGCGGCAGGCTTCATCAGCCCGCCCATGTCCTTGATGCCAAGGATATGCGCGCCGGCCTTTTCCAGTTCGTGCGCGAGGGCGACGTAATACTTGAGGTCGTACTTGGCGCGCTTCGGGTCGAGGATGTCGCCCGTGTAGCACATCGCCCCTTCGCAAAGCTTCCCCGCCTCCCGCACCGCGTCCATCGAGACGCGCATGTTCTCGACCCAGTTAAGGCAGTCGAAGACGCGGAAGAGGTCGACGCCGCCCTTCGCCGCCTCGCGGACGAAGAACTTCACCACGTTGTCGGGATAGTTCGTGTAGCCGACCGCGTTGGAACCGCGGAGGAGCATCTGGAGAAGGATGTTCGGCACCTTCTCGCGGATGTCCGCGAGCCGTTCCCACGGGTCTTCGGCGAGGAAGCGCATAGCGACGTCGAAGGTCGCCCCTCCCCAGCATTCGAGCGACAGGAGCGACGGCAGCGCCGAGGCATAGGCCGGCGCGATTGCCGTGAGGTCGTTCGATCGCATGCGCGTGGCGAGCAGCGACTGGTGCGCGTCGCGCATCGTCGTGTCGGTGACGAGCGCCCGCTTCTCCGCGCGCATCCACTTCGCAAAGGCCTCCGGCCCGTCGCGGTCGAGGCGCTGCTTGGTGCCTGGGGCCGGCGTCGCCTTGAACTGCGGGGGCGGCACCACCAGCCCGTCGGCGGCAGGCTTCACCCGGCCGCGCGTGTCGGGATGGCCGTTGACCGTCACGTCCGCGATGTAGGTGAGGAGCTTGGTCGCCCGGTCGGCCCGCCGCACCGACTCGAAGAGTTCCGGCGTCGTGTCGATGAAGCGCGTCGTGTAGCTGGCGTCCTGGAATTTCGGGTGGTTGATGACGTTCTCGAGGAACGTCAGGTTGGTCGCGACCCCGCGGATGCGGAATTCACGGAGCGCCCGGTTCATCCGCGCGATTGCTTCCCTCGCGGTCGGCGCCCAGGCGGTGACCTTTTCCAGCAGCGGATCATAGAAGCGCGTGATCACCGCGCCGGAATAGGCCGTGCCGCCATCGAGCCGGATGCCGAAGCCCATCGCCCCGCGATAGGCGGTGATCCGCCCGTAATCCGGGATGAAGTTCTGCTCCGGGTCCTCCGTCGTGATCCGGCACTGGAGCGCATGGCCGTTGAGGCGGATTTCGCCCTGGCGCGGCACGCCCGAAGCCGGGTCGCCGATCGCCTCGCCCTCGGCGATGCGGATCTGCGCCTTGACGATGTCGATCCCGGTCACCTGCTCGGTGACGGTGTGCTCGACCTGGATGCGCGGATTGACCTCGATGAAATAGAAGGCGCCGCTGTCGGCATCCATCAGGAACTCGACCGTGCCGGCGCCCTTGTATTTCGCGGCGTGGGCGATGGCGACGGCGTAGCCGCAGAGTTCCTGCCGCTGGGCGTCGTTGAGGTAGGGAGCCGGCGCCCGCTCGACCACCTTCTGGTGGCGGCGCTGGACGGTGCAGTCGCGCTCGAAGAGATGCACGATCGAGCCGTGGCTGTCGGCGAGGATCTGCACCTCGACGTGGCGCGCCCGCTCGACCAGCTTTTCGAGGTACACGTCGTCCTTGCCGAACGCCGCCTTCGCCTCGCGGCGCGCTGCGGGCACGTCGCGGACGAGCGTCTCCTCGTCCGGGATCACCCGCATGCCGCGGCCGCCGCCCCCCCAGGACGCCTTGAGCATCACCGGGTAGCCGATCTTCTTCGCCTCGGCCTTGGCGACCGCCATGTCGTCGGGAAGCGGCTCGCTCGCCGGCATCACCGGCACGCCGACGGAGACCGCGAGATTGCGCGCCGAGACCTTGTCGCCAAGCATCCGCATGGTGTCGGGCGACGGCCCGATGAAGGTGATCCCCGCGGCGATGCAGGCTTCCGCCAGTTCCGGGTTCTCCGAGAGAAGGCCATAGCCGGGGTGGATCGCGTCGGCGTGTGATTCCTTCGCCACCCGGATGATTTCCGGGATCGAGAGATACGCCTCGATCGGCCCCAGCCCTTTGCCGATCTGATATGCCTCGTCCGCCTTGAAGCGATGCAGCGCCAGCTTGTCTTCCTCGGCGAAGACGGCGACCGTCCTCATGCCGAGTTCGTTGGCGGCCCGGAACACGCGGATCGCGATTTCCGAGCGGTTGGCGACCAGGATTTTCTTGATCGGCACGGCAGCCCCTTGGCACAGCGGAAAGCCCCGGAAAGCCAAGCACCTCCGGCGCTTTTGTGCAATGCAAAACATATCGCATCGCAGCATCCGCGCGCGGTTGGCGCTGCCTCCCCGATTGGGCTAGGAAACGGCGGAGCCGGAGAAGCGATCCATGCCCGAAGTCATCGTCTACGCCGTCGAGGGGCGCACCAGCGAGCAGAAGAAGGCCCTGATGAAGGACATTACGGAGGCGGTTGTGAAGCACTTCGGGGCGAAGGCCGAGAATGTCACGGTCCAGATCGTCCAGTCGCCGAGGACCGACAAGGCCAAGGGCGGCATCCCCTTCAGCGAGCGCTAGGGCGGCGACCGCGCCATGATCACCGTGTTCGGCTCGATCAATGCCGACCTCGTCTGCCGTGTCGAGCGCCACCCCAAACCCGGCGAGACGGTCCGCGGCTCCGACTACGCGCTCTTCCCCGGCGGCAAGGGAGCCAATCCCGCGCTCGCCGCGCGCCGCGCCGGCGCGCATGTCAAGCTTGTCGGCGCGGTCGGCGATGACGACCTCGCCAGCGTCGCGCTCTCCGAACTGGAGAAATCGGGCGTCGACCTCTTCGGCGTCGCCCGCGTCCGCGGCCCCACCGGCGTCGCCATCATCATCGTCGACGGGAAGGGCGAGAACAGCATCGTCGTCTCGAGCGGCGCCAACAACCACGTCAGCGGCAGCCAGATCGCCGCCGGCCATTTCACTGCCGGCGACACGCTGATCCTCCAATTGGAAGTACCGATGTCGGAGAATCGCGTTGCGGTGCGCGCTGCCGCCGCTGCCGGCGCCCGCGTGATCTTCATGATCGCGCCCTTCGCGCCGGTCGCCGAGGCGGACCTCGAAGGCGTCTCGATCATCGTCGTCAACGAGCACGAGGCGGCCGATTTCGCGCGCCATCTGCAGCTCGACGCCGGCAGCGCCGAGGCGGCTACGGCCAGTCTCGCCAGGCGCTTCGGCAAGACCGTGATCGCCACCCTCGGCCCCGATGGCGCCGTCGCGGCCGGGCCGGAGGGCATCATCCGCGTTCCCGCGCTGAAGGTGACCCCGGTCGACACGACCGGCGCCGGCGATACCTTCGCCGGCGTGCTCGCCGCCTATCTCGACGAGGGCGCCGACCTGAGGACCGCGATGGCCAAGGCCGCCATCGCCGGCTCCCTCACCTGCACCAGGGAAGGCGCCCAGCCGAGCTTCCCGATGCGCGCCGAGATCGAGGCGGCGTTCGGCGGCTAATCTTACGGCAGCGTCCTACCGTCGCTCGCCCGGACGGTCAGCCCCCGGATTGCATACCGGTCGTCATAGCCGCCCTCGACCCGGATCGTGTCGAAGGCCACCGGCGGGAAGGTGAGCGTCACCGTCCACAGCCCCGGCCGTTTCACCGGCACTGCCTTCACCTGCCCGACCTGACTGTTCCCGTCGTAGAGCCGGAACCAGGTCGTGTCCTGTCCGTCGACCTGGGCGGTGATCGCGTCCGCCGTCAGCCGCTCGCCGAGCCGCACTGTCAGCGGGCAGCGGAACTGGCGCACGCCCGGAGCGTCGCTCGCACTCCCCTCCGGCACGCCTCGCGGCAATTCGGCAAGCGCGATGCTCTCTCCGCATTCCGGCCAGCGCTCGAAAATCTCGCCCGGCAGCACGGCCCCGGCGAACGCTGCGAGCGCCTCAGCGATCTTCTCGGGCGAACCGTAGGGCGTCCGGTAGAAGGTCACGGTCGAGCGATAAGGCGTCACCCTCGGCGTGCCGAGCCGGAGATACGCCACGGGCGTCCATGCCGGCTGCCGCCCGAAATCCGGATCGTCATAGACCATGGCCAGCCCGATCTCGTGCCGGCGCAGGAGGTCGTCGATCGTTTCGCGGCTGGCGCCGCTCTGGATAGCCCGCACCTCCTGCGAGCCGAGTCCGGCAATGTCGAGCACGTAGTTCGGATTGCGCCAGGCGACGTAGCCAAGATCGTTCACCGCGACCGGCGCCCGGTAGAAGTCGCGGACGAACCGGCTCATCTGCCCCTGCTGCTCGTAGATATTGTAGGCGCCGGCGGGCGTGTTGAGCGTGGTGCGGAAGTAGTGGCCGCCATAGTGGATGACCGCGCCGCAGAGAATCGCGATGGCCGCGGCGCCGCCCGCGAAACGAAGGGGATGCCGTATCGGCAGTGACAGCCCGGCGATGGCGAGCCGCAGGAAGCCTCGGTCGACGTAGGCGAGCCCGGCGATCCCGGTGACGAGAATGTAAACCTCGTAGCGGTCGATCCAGCCGTAGGAGCCGGCCGCGAGGTGCGCGACCAGAATCGCCAGCAGGAACAACGGCACCACCAGTTGCCGCCAGCCCGAGCGCCGCCACGTTGCGATCGCGCCGACCGCCGCCCCGAACGCGACGGCGATCGCAAGCGCGCCGACGATGCGGGCCGGCGGCAGGGTGGAGACTTCGACGAGCTTCTGCTCGACCGCCGCAACCATGCCCGCGAGGTCGAAGCGCGCGGCCGCCCCCGCGACACCTGACTTCAGCACCACCGAATTGGGGAGAAGCGGCAGCCCGAGCGCGGCCATTCCGGCCGCATAGGCAGCCAGGCATGCCGCCAGGATCGCGGCGGCGAGCAGCGCCTTCCGCCATTCGCGCAAACAGGCCAGCGCCACGATCCCGGCAAGCGATGCCGCGATTCCCTCGAAC
>DASRGK010000049.1:0-6085 GCA_035651055.1 Bauldia sp. | reverse complement strand
ATCGAGCTCGGCATCAACCATTTCGACACGGCCGATGTCTACGGCGGCGGCGGCAGGTCGGAGGAGCTGATCGGCGAGCTCCTCGGGAGCCGCCGCAAGAAGATTGTGCTTGCGACCAAGTTCGGGAAACTGGGCGAGGCGGCGCCGGGGGTGCGCGGCACGGCCGCCTATATCAGGCGCGCCGCCGATGCGAGTCTCAAACGGCTGCGCACCGACTGGATCGACCTCTACTACATGCACGAGCCAGATCCGCAGACGCCGATCGAGGAGACGCTTACCGCCCTCGACGAGCTGATCCGGGCTGGCAAGATCCGCTATTCCGCGACCTCCAATTTCAAGGCCGGGCAGGTCACGGAGGCGGTCGCCGCCGCCAAGCGCCTTGGCGTCAGGGGCTTCATCGCCTCGCAGGACGAGTACAGCCTGCTTGCCCGCGACATCGAGCGCGAGCTTCACCCGACGCTCGACGCCAACGGCCTCGACCTCGTCCCCTATTTTCCTCTGGCGGCGGGGGCGCTGACCGGCAAGTACAAACGGGGTCAGCCGATGCCGGAAGGCGCGCGCATCACCAAGGGCGGCTACACGCACTATCTCGCCCCGCACAACGTCGACAAGATCGAGAACCTCCGGGTGTTCGTCGAAAAGCGTGGGCGCACCATGCTCGAGCTTGCCTTCTCGTGGCTGGCGCGCCGGCCGCGCGTCGTCTCGATCATCGCCGGCGCCACCAGGCCCGATCAGGTCGAGGCGAACGTCCGGGCGACGGGCTGGAACCTGACCCCGGCGGAGATGGCCGAAATCGACCGGATTACCGCCTGAGGGGTCCGAGGAGCGATCGGGGGGTCCAGGGCCCAAGGCCAAGCCTCGAAGCACGCCAAGGAAATGCCCGCCGATCCGGTATTATGGCGCAAACGCCAGAAGCAATATTCGATCGGAGAACCGGCAGCATGGGACTGGCTAAGACTGAGGAAGAATGGGCGGAGCGCGCCAGCGCGTTCCTGAAGGCGGAGCTACGCAAGGCAGAGGTGACATATGCCGAGCGGGCGAAGAGGCTGAAACGTCACGGGCTGAAGGAGACGGAAGCCTCGATTACCAACAAGCTGAAGCGAGGAACGTTTCCGGCAACGTTCCTACTCGCATCCGTTGCCGCCCTTGAACTCGACGGAGTGAAGTTGGGCGATATTTAGCGGCCTACTCCGGCACGTCGTAGAGCAACTGCTCATACGTACCGGTTTGCCTATTGAATTTCGCAGTGACGGCGACGTGCTTCGAGATTTGGTACTTCTCCTTGCCAAATCTACCGTATCGCATCTTGAACTTGAGACGACCTTCGATGGTCTCTTTTGGTGGCCTGTGAGCTAGATCAATTCGATCAGGCCGGTAGGTGAGGGCCGCTCCGGGCTCGATGGTCCTGTTTCTGATCGTCTTGCTGTCCGTATTTACTCGACCGTCGATGGAATTGTCTAACTCATCGACGACTATAGAAATGGGAAAGCTGGCGCTGTTGGGCAGGACAAAAATGAACTGTCCAAACGTAGTGCCAATGACACTTCCTGTCTCTGGATCGCGCTCGTATTCGAACGCCATCAGCGCCTGAAGGAACACGACCTTATTGGCGGCGGTTCGCCGAGCGCGCCAATCATCGAAACGAAGAAGGGCCGTAGCGGTCATCGCCAAGGCAATCGTCGTTGCTGTGATGACATACGCTATCGGCAGGCCCTGGTAGTAGCCCGTTCCGGCAGTCACAGCGCCGACCACGAGCGGTGAGCCAACGCCAATGAGCCACTTGGCACCCTCAAACAGAAGGGCGACCAAGCCTTCCTTAAAGAAGCCTCGCGCGAGTGATTCCGGCTCAGCCATAGGCTGAACCTACACCGCGATAGCCACCAAAGGTAGCGCGCCACGGGGCGGCCTTAGGTCATCGGACCGGAACCCTTAGGCCCGGTCGGTTCGTGGCGTTTGCGCCATAATACCGCGCCGATCTGAAGCGCGTCCTCCGAGCTCGGTTGGCAAGCGAGTCGAGCGTCTCAGGATGGCGATGAAGGTAATACCCGGCGCTGGCGGGGTGAGCTTGCCGATCCTATCTGTGGCAGGCGATATCAAACGGAACCGTTCATGAGCGACGACGCCATCCACATCGTTTGCCCGCACTGCGACAGCGTGAACCGCGTGCCGTCGGCACGACCGGCGGCCGAGGCCAGGTGTGGCAAATGCCACAAGGCGCTCTTCACCGGCCATCCGACGCCGGTCAGCACGGCGAGCTTCGACAAGCACGTTCAGCGTGATGAAGTCCCGGTGGTGGTCGATTTCTGGGCGGCCTGGTGCGGGCCGTGCCGCGCCATGGCTCCGGTCTATGAGAAGGCGGCGGCCGAGTTCGAACCGTCCCTGCGCTTCCTGAAGGTCGATACCGAGGCCGAGCCCGGGCTCGCCAGCCGCTACGGCATCCGCGGCATCCCGACGCTGATGGTTTTCAAGGGCGGCAAGCCCATCGCCCAGCAGGCCGGTGCGATGAATTCCGAGATGCTGCGGGCGTGGCTCCGGCAAAATGCCCGGCCGGCGATGGCCGGCTGATCGGACGGGAAGGCCTTACTTGCCAACCCCGCCATGCTGCGGTGCTCGACTGCATCAGCAGTCGAGCCTCGAAGCACGCACCAATTCACTGAGCGAGACGGAAATGCGTCCCTTGAGGCTCACGCTTCGCGTTCGCACCCCAGGAAGGCGAAAACGGTTCCTTGCCGAGAAGACGTAGCTTAATCCTTCGCGCGCTCGGCGTAGGAGCCGTCGGCGGTCATCACCACGATCCGCGTGCCCGGCACGATGTGGCCCGGCACCAGCGTGCGGACGCCGTTCGAGAGCACCGCCGGCTTGTAGGACGAGGACGCCGTCTGGCCCTTCATCGTCGGCTCGGTCTCGACCACTTCCAGCGTCACCCGCTGCGGCAGTTCGATCGCGATCGGGTTGCCCTCGTGGAGCGAGAGCTTCACCGTCATGTTCTCCTGAAGGTACGGCGCCATGTCGCCGACGATATCCTTCGGCACCGTCACCTGGTCGAAAGTCTCGCCGTTCATGAAGGTGAAGCCGTTCGCGTCTTCATAGAGATAGTTGTAGTCGTGGTCCTCGACGAAGGCGCGCTCGACCTGTTCGGTGGTCTTGTAGCGCTGCTGCGTCTTCACGCCGTCGGAGATGCGGCGCATGTCGACCTGGGTGGTCGGCGTGCCCTTGCCGGGATGGAAGTTCTCGGCGGAGAGGACGACGAAAAGCTGGCCGTCGATCTCGACGACGTTGCCCTTGCGGAGCTGGCTCGCGATGACTTTCACGGACGGGAAACCTCGGCTATCTGGCTGGCGCCGCGCATGGCGGCACGCTGATCGGCGCGGACCATAGCGATTCTTCCGCCAACTGCTAGGGATTTCGTTGCATTCCGAACCTTCTCCGTCGCCGTTCTGGGACCGGAACCGCCATGCCGACCGACGGCCGTTCCTGCTGGCGCGGGGACGGATCGTGGCCGCCCTCCGGCGCTGGTTCGAGGCGGAGGGTTTCCTCGAAGTCGAGCCGGCGGCGCTCGCGACCTCCCCCGGCAACGAAACCCACCTTCACGCATTCCGGACCGAAGCGGTGGGGCCGGACGGGTCGCGGCGCGCCGCCTATCTCCACACCTCGCCCGAATTCGCCATGAAGAAGCTGCTCGCGGCGGGCGAGACGAAGATCGCCGCCTTCGCGCGGGTATTCCGCAACCGCGAGGCCGGGCGACTGCATGCGCCGGAGTTCACCATGCTCGAATGGTACCGGGCGGGTGAGGGCTACGGCGCGGTGATGGAGGATACGGTCAGGATTGTTGCGGCGGCGGCGGCCGCTGCCGGCACCGTCCAGCTCCGGTTCAACCGGCTCACGGCCGACGCCGCTGCACCGCCCGAACGTCTCACCGTCGCCGAAGCATTCCGGCGCCATGCCGGCATCGACATCGCCGCCAACCCCGACCGCGACCGCTTCGCAGCTGCGGCCGCCGCCACCGGGCTCAGAGTCGCCACCGACGACACCTGGTCCGACATCTTCAGCCGGGTCCTGTCCGAGAAGGTCGAGCCGAAGCTAGGCATCGGACGGGTGACGCTGCTCCATGAGTACCCGGCGAGCGAAGCGGCGTTGGCGCGGCGGAAGCCGGACGACCCCGCCGTTGCCGAACGCTTCGAGGCCTATGCCTGCGGCGTGGAACTCGCCAACGGCTTCGGCGAGCTCACCGACGCCGCCGAACAGCGCCGGCGCTTTGTTGCCGACATGGAAGAGAAGCAGCGCATCTACGGCGAACGCTACCCGATCGACGAGGATTTCCTTGCCGCCCTCGCCGAAATGCCCGAAGCCAGCGGCGTCGCGCTCGGGCTCGACCGGCTGGTGATGCTCGCCACCGGAGCGCCCTCGATCGATTTCGTGCAATGGACGCCGGCCATGGCCGGCGGAGAAGATCATGGATGAACGCCTCAACGAGTCGGAGCGTTTCGCTCTTTCACAGACGTCATCCTCCGGCTTGGCCGGAGGATCGGTCGAAGAAGTGCGCGACGGGGCAAGTTCCCTCGCGCCGATCGATCCTGCGCTTTCGCGGAGGATGACGAAGAGGGGTCGGAGGACGACAAAGGGCGGACGACGGTGGGCGCAGAGGGCGCGGAAGGCGCGGACCCTTCGCTCCCCCGCCGAGCTCGCCGCCACCGGCCTCGCCCGGCCGGAGACGCTCCCGGCGCTCGAAGCCGTAGCCGCCCGCTATGCTGTCGCGATCACGCCCGACATGGCCGAGCTGATTGACCCGGCTGATCCCGCCGATCCGATCGCGCGCCAGTTCGTGCCGCATGCCGCCGAGCTGGAAACGCGTCCCGAGGAACTTGCCGACCCGATCGGCGACGGCGTCCACGAGGTCACCCCCGGCCTCGTCCACCGCTATCCCGACCGTGTGCTCCTCAAGTTCACCGGCCTTTGCGCCGTCTATTGCCGCTTCTGCTTCCGCCGCGAAGCGGTCGGCCAGGAGGGTGCCGGCGTCCTTTCCGAATCCGACCTTGCCGCGGCGCTGGCCTACATCGGAGCGCACCGCGAGATCTGGGAGGTCATCGTCAGCGGCGGCGATCCGCTCGTCGCCTCGCCGCGCCGCATCGCCTCGCTGATGGCGCGCCTCGCCTCGATCTCGCACGTGAAGATCGTCCGCTTCCATACCCGCGTCCCGGTGGTCGCGCCGGAGAGGATCAGCGATGACCTCATCGGCGCGCTCAAGGCGCCGGGCGCGACCACCTGGGTCGCCATCCACGCCAATCACGAACGCGAGCTGACCCCGAGCGCCCGCGCCGCGATTGCCCGTCTCGCCAATGCCGGCATTCCGCTGGTCAGCCAGACCGTGCTGCTCGCCGGCATCAACGACGATCCGGCGATCCTTGGCGGACTCATGCGCGCCTTCGTCGAGAACCGCGTGAAGCCCTACTACCTCCATCATGGCGACCTTGCGCCGGGCACAGGCCGGTTCCGGACGTCGATCGGGCAGGGACAAGCGGTCATGCACGAACTCCGCCGTAACTATTCCGGGCTCTGCCAGCCGACCTATGTCCTCGATATTCCGGGCGGACACGGCAAGGTCCCGGTCGGTCCGGTCTATCTCGACCGCGATACGGTGACCGACCCGTCGGGCCTTCCGCATCGGTACGGATCGACCGGTCCCCGCGGCTGAACGGTCCCCCCGCTCCCGCCGGGGCCCGGTCTCGCCCCCCTGCCCGACCGGCGGAAACAAGAAAGGCCGCCCCGAGGGCGGCCTTTCCATTGTCAGTCCGCGCAAGCCGGAATGGCCTGCGCCCGAACCCTCGTCAGGAGGCGTTTACTCCGCACGTGACAACGATCCAGGCATAGGTACCCGCCGTGCGCGGCGTGAGACAATGAGACACTGGATCACCTCCTTCCGTTACGTTGATGGGAATCGAAATATGACGCGCCCGCGCCTGTCTGACAAGGACGCCGTCGCCCATGCGGCCGCGCGCCTCATGCCCCGCATATTTTGACAGAGGCGAGGTCCCGGCCTACGTGCTAGTCAACAAAATGGCCGTCCGTCCGGCCCCCTTTTCTCGCC
>DASRGK010000048.1:0-2351 GCA_035651055.1 Bauldia sp. | reverse complement strand
GCCCGAACAACCGGATGCCGGCGATCGTCGATCACGACGCGCCGGGCGGCCCGCTGCCGATCTTCGAATCGGGCCCGATCCTCATCCATCTGGCCGAGCGCGCCGGGCGCTTCATGCCGACCGATCCTGTCGGGCGTAAGGAATGCCTCGAATGGCTGTTCTGGCAGGTCGGCAATCTCGGCCCGATGGCCGGGCAGCTCAGCCATTTCGTCAACTACGCCCAGGGCGAGCACCCCTATTCGCACAAGCGCTACGCCGATGAATACCACCGCTGCCTCGGCGTCCTCGAACGCCGGCTCGACGGGCGCGACTTCATCCTCAGCGGCGAGTATTCGATCGCCGACATGATCTCGTGGCCCTGGGTGCTGATCGCGAAGCCGCTCGGCCAGGACCTCGGCGAATTCCCCAACGTGTCGCGCTGGCGCAGCGCCGTCCGCGACCGCCCGGCGGTGCGCCGCGGCGTCGATCTCGGCAAGGAATGGCGCCGCTCCGCCCCGCCCTCCGACGCCGAACGGCAGATCCTGTTCAACCAGCGGGGGCGATAGCCTTCCGGCCTATTATGCGGATATATTTCGTTAAATAAGACCCATTGACTCACATATGACTGTGAATTAAATCTCATCTACAGCGCCGATTTGAAAGCCAGCTTGCGGGCGCTCGACAAATGCCGCTAAAGCGGGGCCGGTCCGACGGATTAGGGCGGCTCCCTGACGATGGAGGATGCCCATGGATTGCCTGTCGCTCGACGTCACCTTTCCCGCCGGCGCATACGTCGCCGCTTCCGTACGGGAGCGGCACCGCGCCCTGCCGGCGGTCGAACCCGGTCAGCTCTGGCTGGTCGAGATCTGCCCGGATCGTGGTCTGTCGACCGCAGAACGGCACCTCGCCGGTTCGGCCAACGTGATCCTCTATGACCGCACGCTCGCGGCCGAGGTCGCCGCGCTCCTGCCGCTCGGCGGTTACGCCGAGCCGGCGCCGCCCCGGGCCGAACTACCCGACGCGACGATCATCGAACGCTGCGTCCGTTTCGCGCTTGATGGGTGGAGCGTCGTCCGCCTGATCGACGCGGCGCAAACCCGGCCGAGCCGCGAGGCGCACCTCCGCGCCATCGCCGACCGGCTGCGTGCGAGCGGCGCCGGCGACCAACTGCCGGTGCAGATTTTCGCCGATGCGGGAGGCCGCGCCTTTACCGCGGACCAGACCCGGCTCGCCACGCTCGATCCCCATGGCGTGGGCGCCCGCGACGAGCGGCTCATCGTCGTGTTCGACGCGGCGGCGCTGGGCGGCGCGCCGGCCTACCCGATCGCCGCGAACGGTCTCGCCGGCTAGCGCGCCGGCCGGATCGCGGCGGTGCAGCCGAGCACGATCCCCGAGACGATGAACACGATCCCGAGCACGACCCAGCGGGCCCATTCGCCCAGTCGCGGCGATACGCTCTGAGCGGCTGGCACGAAAGGTTCGGAAATCGCCGTCATCTCGCCCTCGACGGAGTCAGTGGGTGAGATTGATCTTTCGCTTCAACCGTTAATGAGTCGTTGCGCCGCCTTGACAGTGGCGCGGCTTCCCGATGGAGTCGCGCCCGAAGTGCCGCGTAACGGGGGGAAGCGGGAATGCCGCCGACGAGTCTGAAAAAGGCCTCAGCCGCAACCGCCGACGGGATCGATTACCGTGCCCGGGTCCGCGAGCTGGCGCCGCTGATGGCGGCAAGCGGAGCGGCGATCGACCAGAACCGCGAAATCCCCGCGGAACTCGTCGACGGGCTGGTCGACGCCGGCCTCTTCCGCCTCCTTCTGCCGCGCTCGCTCGACGGCGCCGAGCTGTTGCCGACGCAATACGTCCCGATCATCGAGGACATCGCCAAGCTCAACGGCAGCGTCGCCTGGTGCGTCAACCAGAATTCCGGCTGCTCGATGACCTCGGCCTACCTGTCGCCGGACGCGGCGAAGGAGATTTTCGGCGGACCGCGCGGCATCCTCGCCTGGGGCCCCGGACCGGGCGAGGCGCGGGTCGAGCCCGGCGGGTATCGCGTCAATGCGACCTGGGCCTTTGCCAGCGGCAGCCATCATTCGTCGTGGCTCGGCTGCCACGTGCCGGTCGTCGAGGCCGACGGCAGCCCGCGTCTCGACAAGGACGGCAACCCGGCGGTCAGGACGATGCTGTTCCCGAAGAGCAGCACCAAATTCACCGATATCTGGCACACGCTGGGCCTCCGCGGCACCGGCAGCGACCAATGGTCGGTCAAGGATTTGTTCGTGCCCGAGGAGCACACGCTGCGCGCGCCGTCGCGGGGCGGCGATTCGGTCAGCCGCGAGGACGGGCTCCTCTATCGCTTCAGCAACCTCCTCCTCTAC
>DASRGK010000047.1:0-41878 GCA_035651055.1 Bauldia sp. | reverse complement strand
TCACCGGGCACGGCAAGGTGGGGACCCGCCGCCACGTCATGCGGCTGGAAGTCTGAGCGCGGCCTAGAAGAGGCTCTCCTGCTCGCCGCCGCCCGTCTTCTTTCGCGGGCCGCGCGAGGCCGTCACCGTGACGTGTCCGTCGATGAACTCGATGTCGAGCGGACTGCCGGGGATCACCCCGCTTGCCGAGCGCACCGGAACGCCCGCGTCCCGGACGATCGCAAATCCGCGCGCCAGGATGTTGCGGTAGGAGAGCGCTTCGAGGAGCTGCGCGGCGCTGCCGAGCCGCGCCCGCGCGCGGTCGAGCCGGACCCCCATGGCGCGTATCTGCCGGTTGGCGACCGCCTCCAGGCGTTCGCGCCCGCGCTCGCCGAGCCTTGCCAGCCCGCGGAGCGACAGCCGCGCGGCGGTCCGCTCATAGGCGGCGCGGTGCGCGCGCTCGTTGGCGATGAGCCCGCGGCCGAGCCGGCTCGCCAGTTCGTCGAACATCCGCCGCGGCACGGCGAACAGTTCCTCCGCCCGCGGCAGTCCGCGCGACGCGCTTCGCAGCTCGCGCTTGTTCCCCTCGATCAGCCGGAGCGTCGCGCCGTAGTGGCGGGCGCCGAGTTCCGCGACCGCCGCCATCAGCTCGGCGCGGACCGGCACCGCAATCTCGGCGGCCGCCGTCGGCGTCGGCGCGCGCCGGTCGGCGACGTGGTCGAGCAGTGTCAGATCCGTCTCGTGCCCGATCGCCGAGATGAGCGGGATCGCCGATGCGGCTGCCGCGCGCACGACGATTTCCTCGTTGAACCCCCACAGGTCCTCGAGACTGCCGCCGCCGCGCGCCACGATCAGCAGGTCGGGCCGCGGAATCGGCCCGCCCGGCCGGAGCGCATTGAAGCCGCGGATGGCGTTCGCAACCTCGGCGGCCGCTGTCTCGCCCTGCACCTTTACCGGCCAGACCAGCACCGCGGCGGGGAAGCGGTCGGCGAGCCGGTGCAGGATGTCGCGGATGACCGCGCCGGTCGGCGACGTCACCACGCCGATGACGCGCGGCAGGTAGGGGAGCTTCTTTTTCCGGCCTTCCTCGAAAAGGCCCTCGGCGGCGAGCTTCTTGCGGCGCTCTTCGAGGAGCGCCATCAGCGCGCCGACGCCCGCGGGTTCGAGCGCGTCGATGACGATCTGGTATTTCGACGAACCCGGGAAGGTCGTCAGCCGCCCCGTCGCCACCACTTCCAGCCCTTCCTGCGGCTTGAAGCGTATGCGCTGCAGCGTCGTCTTCCAGATCACGGCTTCCAGCCGCGCACGGTCGTCCTTCAGCGCGAAATAGGCGTGACCGGACGTATGGACGCCGCGGAAGCCCGAGATTTCACCGCGCACGCGGACGTAGTTGAAACCGTCCTCGATGGCGCGCTTAACCGCCGCCGAAATCTCGGAGACGCTATATTCGACGAGGTTGGCGGCGGTCTGTTGCATCCGCTGCAACAGGTGCGCCGTAGCACCGTTGCGGTCAAGCATCCCTCTGCCTGTGATCCCCGCGAAGCCAAGACCCGGTAGCCGCGCCGTGTCCGAATTGGTCGCGCCGCTCGTATCCCCCTCCGTATCCGCCCGGCAACGTGTCGCCTCGCAAAACGTTATGATGGCGCCATGCCCGATTACGACTTCACCGCCCCTCGGCTGTTCCTCCGCCCGCGCCTCGCCGCGGGAATGCGGATCGCCCTCGAACGAGGGCAGGCCAACTACCTCGTCAACGTGCTTCGCCTCGAGCCCGGCAGCGAGGTCCTGGTCTTCAACGGCGTCGACGGCGAATGGTCGGCCAGACTCCACGCCGAGAGCCGCAAGAGCCACGCGCTCGACCTCGGCGAGCAGCGCCGCCCGCAGCCCGGGCCATACGATCTCCAGTACCTGTTTGCGCCCCTGAAACAGGCGCGCCTCGACTACATGGTCGGGAAGGCGGTGGAGATGGGAGCAGGGCGCCTGCGCCCGGTCATCACCCAGCACACGCAGGTGACGCGCCTCAACCTCGAACGCATGCGGGCGAACGCCATCGAGGCGGCGGAGCAATGCGGCATCCTGTCGATCCCGGCGATCGACGAGCCGCTCAGCCTCCGCGCCGTCATCGAGGGCTGGGAGGCGGCCGAGCCGGGCCGCCGCCTCATCTTCTGCGACGAGTCCGAGCCCGGACAGGATCCGGTTGCGATCCTTGCCGCGCTTCCGGTCTCGCCGCTCGCGCTCCTCGTCGGTCCCGAAGGCGGCTTCTCCGCCGCCGAGCGCCAGATGCTCCGCGATCGCGCCTTCGTCACGGCCATTCCGCTCGGCCCGCGCATCCTTCGCGCCGATACCGCGGCGGTCGCGGCGCTGGCCCTTGTCCAGGCCGTCCTTGGGGACTGGAAACCGAAGGACTAGGCCGGTTCCGGAGCGATTGTCCGCCTCGGCGCCGGGGTTTATTGTGCCCGCCCGTTCACCTCGGAAACCCGGAAACTGAATGGCCCGCGACGCATCCGACGCGACGCCGATAGAGTCCCGCGACCAGTTGGTCGCCGCGCTCGAATCGGGCAGCAAGCCGAAGTCGAAATGGCGCGTCGGCACCGAGCACGAGAAGTTCCCTTTCCGCGTCGGCAGCCACGATCCGATTCCCTACGAGGGCCCGCGCGGCATCAGGCAGCTCCTCGAAGCCATGGAAGGGCTCCTCGGCTGGGAGCCGATCCTCGACCGCGGCAACATCATCGGCCTCACCGACCCGATCGGCCTTGGCGCCATCTCGTTGGAGCCGGCAGGCCAGTTCGAGCTCTCCGGCGCGCCGGTCGAGACCATCCACCAGACCTGCCGAGAGGTGAACGGCCACCTCGCCCAGGTGCGCGAATGCGCCGAGCCTTTGGGCATCCGCTTCCTCGGCGTCGGCGCCGCACCGAAATGGACGCGCGAGGAAACCCCGCGCATGCCGAAGTCGCGTTACGACATCATGACCCGCTACATGCCGAAGGTCGGCGGCCATGGCCTGGTGATGATGTACCGGACTTGCACCGTGCAGGCGAACCTCGACTTCGCCGACGAGGCCGACATGGTGAAGAAGATGCGCGTCGGCCTCGCGCTGCAGCCGGTGGCGACCGCGCTCTTTGCCAATTCGCCGTTCCTCGGCGACCGTGTCACGCCGTTTCTTTCCGTCCGCTCGCAGGCCTGGCTCGATACCGATCCCGATCGCACCGGCATGCTGCCTTTCGCCTTCGAGGACGGCTTCGGCTTCGAGCGCTATGTCGACTGGGCGCTCGACGTGCCGATGTATTTCGTCAAGCGCGGCGACACCTACTTCGACGTCGCCGGCAAATCCTTCCGCGACCTGCTCGCCGGCAAGCTGAACAGCGGCCTCGAGGGCGAGCGCGCCACGATCTCCGACTGGAAGAACCATCTTTCGACGCTCTTCCCCGAGGTCCGCCTCAAGAACTACCTCGAAATGCGCGGCGCCGATTGCGGCAATGTCCGCAGCCTCTATGCCCTGCCGGCCTTCTGGGTCGGCCTCCTCTACGACAGCGTCTCCCTCGACGGCGCCTGGGACCTCGTCAGGGACTGGTCGGCCGAGGAGCGCCAGGCGCTCCGCAACAACGTCCCGAGGACGGCGCTCAAGACTCCCTTCCGCAACCGCAAGGTCCTCGACATAGCGCGGGACGCCGTGGCGCTTGCCCGCGCCGGCCTTGAGCGCCGCGCCAAGCTCAACCGCGAGGGCTCCGACGAGACCATCCATCTCGCCTATCTCGAGGAGATCGTCGCGAGCGGCGAGACCGCTGCCGAGCGCCTGCTCCACGAATACCGGACCGTCTGGAACGGCGATATCGACGAGATTTTCGACCGCCACGCCTATTGAGCGCGACCATGTCCGGCCGGTTCACCAGAAGCGCCCGGCGACTTGGCCTGGTCTCGGCTATCGGTGCTGCGACGCTCATCGCGTTGTACGCGGTGACATTGGTCGTGGGGCTGGCGTCTCTGGCGTCTCCCAACGACGCAATCGCCGACCCGATGTTCACGATCCTCGAGGTCCTGATCATCGGGTTGATGCCTGCGACGGTGGCCTTGATCGCGTCTCTGCACGCCTGGGCTCCGGAAGAGCGGAAGCCTCACGCGCTCGTGGCCCTGGTCTTCATGGCGCTCGTTGCCGTGGTGACTTCCGCTGTCCACTTCTGCGTGCTGACGCTGAGCAGGGCGGAGGTGTTTGCCGGTTTGCCGCAAGTCTTCGCTTTTCGCTGGCCGTCGGTTGTCTATTCCCTCGACATTCTGGCTTGGGACATCTTCTTTCCCGTCTCGGTACTGTTCGCCGCCACCGCGATTTCCGGGAGCCGGCTTGCGTTGTGGACGCGCGCCACGCTGGTTGCGAGCGGGGTGCTCTCCTTCGCGGGACTTGCCGGCGTCGTCACGGGCGACATGCAACTGCGCAACATCGGTATCGTCGGCTACGTGCCGGTGTTTTTCGTGGCGACGATACTGCTGGCGGCGCTCTTCCGCGGGACCGCACCCGCCGGAAACCGGCCGCCCGAATAAAATGGGCCCGCCGTGAGGCGGGCCCAGGTTCCGGAGTGCCCAGGGGACCAGGCGGCTCCGCTTAGAGGTCGGGGAAGGGGACCGAATGCACCGGCAGCTTCGTCTGCCGGGTCCGCACTTCCTTCAGATTCTCGATCGCGGCGGCGCGGATGCCCTGGCGCCGCTCGCTGGACAGGCTGGCGAGCCGGCTCGACGGGTCCTCGCCGAGCCTTCCGGCCATCGCGCCGCGCACGTCGGAAACCGTCAGGCCGATATCGCGCAGCGACCGGTCGTCCCATTCCAGCAGTTTGGCCACGGCACGACGATTGCGTGCGGCGCGCCACATCTGCACGGCATGGGTGAATGCCGCTTCGATGAAATGCTGCAGCTTCTCGCCGGCGCCAGCCGGCCGCGCACCAAGCTCGGTCGTGACCATGGCAGTTCTCCTTCGGATCTCGATTCGCCCTGCTTTCATGCGGTGATTTGCCGAGGTGGCAGGGCGAATGCTGCTGTTATGGCGAAGGAGGATTGATCATTCCAACGAATGTTTCTAATATCTCGGATGAACGCTGTTGATGAATGGAGGACCGCGGAAATGACCGCAACCCTCGACCTCGACCAGCTCCGCACCTTCGTCGCGATTGCCGAGACCGGCAGTTTCACCCGCGCCGCGGAAGCGGTCTTCAAGACCCAGTCGGCAGTCTCGATGCAGATGCGGCGGCTCGAGGAACGGATCGGCAAGCCGATCTTCGCCCGCGATGGCCGCGCCTCGAAGCTGACCGAGGAGGGCGAGCGCCTGCTCGGCTATGCCCGCCGCATGGTGCGCCTCTCCGATGAGACGCTCGCCGCCTTTGACGATGCCGAACTCACCGGCACCGTCCGCCTCGGCACTCCCGACGATTATGCCGACCGCTTCCTTCCCGAAATCCTCGCCCGTTTCTCGCGCTCCAATCCGCGCGTCGAGGTGTCGGTGATCTGCGAACCGTCGCTGACGCTGATGGAACTGGCGCGCACCGGCGACCTCGACCTCGCCATCGTCACCCATTGCGGCGAGGGCAGCCCGGAGGTCGTGCGCGAGGAGCCGCTTCTCTGGGTGGCCTCGGCCGCGCACGCCGTCGAGGAACAGGAAATCCTGCCCCTGGCGCTCTCCCGTCCGCCCTGCATCTGGCGGACCGCCGGGCTCGATGCGCTCGCCTCGGTCGGCCGCAAGTATCGCGTCCTCTATACGAGCGGCAATTCGACCGCGATTTCCGCCGCGGTGCTGGCCGGCCTCGCGGTCACGGTGCTTGCCGAATCGGCGCTGCGTCCGGGCATGCGCGTTCTCTCCGAGGCGGAGGGTTTCCCGCGCCTGCCCGCCTGCGAGATCGGCATGATCCGCTCCTGGAACCGCCCCGGCTCGCCGATCGTCGACAAGCTCGCCGAGCACATCGTCTCCTCGCTCGACAACCTGTCGGTGCCGACCGCCCGCGCCGCGTGAGACCGCTCCGCCGAGGCCCGCCCGGCGGAGCCTGAAACGCTAATCCGCGCTCAGTGGCGATTGTGCAATTCTATTTGAATTTCCGCGCCTTAGAGCGAATGCCCTCGCTTGCCGGAAGCGCCTGCGCGGTGTTCCAATGCGCCACAGTCCCCGAACAGGAGCAGCACCCATGTCCCTTCGCATTGGCGACACCGCGCCCGACTTCGAAGCCGAGTCGACGCAGGGTCACATCAGCTTCCACAAGTGGCTCGGCGACTCGTGGGGCATCATCTTTTCCCATCCCAAGGACTTCACCCCGGTCTGCACCACCGAGCTCGGTGCGGTCGCCAAGCTGAAGCCCGACTTCGAGAAGCGGAACGTCAAGGTCATCGGCCTCAGCGTCGACCCGGTCGACCGCCACCACGGCTGGGCAAAGGATATTGCCGAGACGCAAGGGGCGCATCCCGATTTCCCGATGATCGGCGACCCCGACCTCAAGATATCGAAGCTCTATGACATGCTGCCGGCAAGCGCCGGCGACACCTCCGAGGGCCGCACCGCGGCGGACAACCAGACCGTCCGCGTCGTCTACGTCATCGGCCCCGACAAGAAGATCAAACTGTCGCTTTACTACCCGATGACCGTCGGCCGGAACTTCGACGAGATCCTCCGCGCCGTCGATGCGCTCCAGCTCACCGCGAAGCACCGGGTCTCCACGCCGGCAAACTGGAAACACGGCGAGGACGTGATCATCGCCGGCTCGGTCACCGACGAGGAGGCGAGGAAGACCTATCCCCAGGGCTGGAAGGCGCCCAAGCCCTACATCCGCATCGTCCCGCAGCCGCATTAGGCAGGGGCGGACGAGACGATCGACGGCGCGCCTCGGCGCGCCGTTTTCGTTTGTGCTATCAACCCTGTCGCCGCCTCGCTTGAATCGTCACATGCACGTCCTCGTCATCGAGAATTTCGAAAAGACGCCGCTCGGCGTCCTCGGCGATGCGCTGGCCGAAGCCGGCGCCTCGATCGATCTCCGCCAGGCCTTCCGCGGCGACGCGGTCCCGGCGACCGAGGCCGCGCACGACGCGCTGGTCGTGCTCGGCGGCGGCCAGAGCGCGCTCGACGACGCCGACAGCCCCTGGCTCCCCGGCCTCGCCCGCCTGACCCGCCGCTTCGGCGAGGCCGGCAAGGCGGTGCTGGGCGTCTGCCTCGGCGCGCAGGTCATTGCCCGCGCCTATGGCGCGGAGAACATCCTCGGCCGCCCGGTCGAGTTCGGCTGGCGCGAGGTGCGCCCGACCGCCGCCGGCCGCACCGACCCGGTCATCGCCGCCTTGGGCGAGGGCGCGCGGATGTTCCACTGGCACAACGACACGTTCACCCTGCCGCCGTCCGCCGTCCGGCTTGCCGCGAGCGACATGACCGCCATCCAGGCCTTCCGCATCGGCGACGCCGTCTATGGCATCCAGTTCCACTTCGAGGCGAACCTGCCGCTCGTCGAAAGCTGGAGCGCCGACTTTGCCGGGGTCATCGCGGCCTATGCGCCCGACTGGCCGGTCCGGCTTCCCGCCGATGCCGCGCGCTTTGCCGGTCACGCCGATGCGGGGGGAATGGCGATCGCCCGCGCCTGGGTGGCGCTCGCCGGCAGAACCGCCCATCGTCAAGCCGCGTCGTCCCGGCTAGACTTGGCCTATGGCCTGAACCGGAGTCCCGAGTGATGAAACGCCTGACCACGCTTGCCGCCGCCTTCGGCATCCTCCTTGCCGCGACCGCCGCAGAGGCAGCGACCCAGCTTCCCGATCTCGGCGGGCGCACCGTCGTCGCGGTGACCGAGAACGCCTATACGCCGCTCAACTTCGCCGACCCGAAGACCGGGCAGGGGATCGGCTGGGAATACGACGCCTTCAACGAGATCGCCAGGCGCCTCAACTTCAAGGTCGACTGGAAGCTGTCCAGCTGGGACACGATGATCGAGGCGGTCCGCAACGGCCAGTTCGATGTCGGCATGGATGGCATCACCATCAACGATGAGCGGAAGCAGCAGGTCGCCTTCTCCGACCCCTACATGATCTCGCAGCAGTTCATGCTGGTGCGCGCCGACGAGAACCGCTTCACCGATCCGAAGTCTTTCGCCGCCAACAAGGACCTGCTCATCGGCGCCCAGGCCGGGACGACCAACTTCTACACCGCCGTCTATGACGTCCTCGACGGCGACGAGAGCAATCCGCGCATCAAGCTCTTCGACACGTTCGGCGCCTCGGTCCAGGCCCTGAAGTCCGGCGACGTCGACCTCGTCCTCATGGATAAGACCTCGGCGGCCGGCTACATGGGCGCCTCGCCCAATTCCTTCAAGGTCATCGGCGAGCCGCTCGGCACCGAGGAGTTCGGCTTCATCTTCAAGCAGGGCTCGGATCTCGTCGCGCCGATCAACGCCGCCATCCGGTCGATGAAGGACGATGGCACGATCGACAAGCTGAACCAGAAATGGTTCTACGAGTACCAGTCGAAGCAGTAGTGACCGCGCCGCGCCATCCCTCGCGAATGCGGAAATGGCCGGGCCTGTCCCGGCCATTCTCGTTATGAGCCGCAGCGTCGGGCGCGAGTTTCCCTTCTGGCTTCTCGCCGCGATTCTGCTGGGCGTCCTCTTCGCCTGGCTGATGGTCGAGGATGGCGACTATTCCGCCATCCTGCTTGCGCTCCAGAAGGGCATCTGGACGACGCTTTGGGTTTCGGCGCTTGCTTTTGCCCTCGCCGCGATCCTCGGGCTTCTGGTTGCGCTCGGCCGTCTTTCGCGGTTCCGCGTCCTGCGCGAAGTCGCCACCTTCTATGTCGAGATCGTCCGCGGCATCCCGGTCCTCGTCCTTCTTTTCTACATTGCCTTTGTCGGCGCGCCGGCGCTGATCGTTGCCTGGAACTGGACCTTCGCGGTCCTCATCGATGCCGGCCTTCTGCCGGCGCTCGGGGTTCGCGATTTCGATTTCACCTGGCGCGCGATCATGGCGCTGATGATCAGCTATTCCGCCTTCCTGTCGGAGATCTTCCGCGCCGGCATCGAGGCGGTGCCCGAAGGCCAGGTCGAGGCCGCCGAGACGCTCGGCCTCGGCCGCCGTCTCACCTTCCGTCTGGTCGTCTTTCCCCAGGCGGTGCGGATCGTCATCCCGCCGCTCGGCAACGACTTCGTCGCCATGATCAAGGATTCCGCGCTGGTCTCGGCGCTGGGCGTTCAGGACATCACCCAGATCGGCAAGGTCTACTCCGCCTCGACCTTCCTCTTCTTCGAGACCTACAACGTCGTCGCCTTCCTCTATCTCGTGATGACGCTCGGCCTGTCGCTGCTCGTCCGCGCCTTCGAGCACCGTCTGAAACAGCACGGCGGCTGAGGAAGGCGGCCGGCCTTCCCGTCACACCCCCGGATACATGCGTCCCGGATTGAGGATGCCCGCCGGGTCGAACGTCTCCTTGAGGCGGCGCGTCAGCGCCGCCAGCGCCGGCGGCTGCGGCTCGAAGACGTCGATGGCGAGGCGGACCTGGTCCGCAGCGCGAACGAGCATCGCGTGTCCCCCGCCGGCCGCGGCGACGGCAGCGCGGATGGCGGAGGCGCCGGCGTCCGGGCCCTCGCCGCCGGCGGTCCAGACGAGGCCGCCGCCCCAATCGTAAAGGACCCGGCAGTCGAAGGCGCGCCGTGCCGCCTCGGCAACCGCCGGTCCGGCGGAGGGCCTGACCGAGACGCGCCAGACGACCGCGTCGGCGGGAGCGCCGAGCGCGGCGAGGTCGCGGATATCGCGCCATGCCGCCGCCGAGGCTTCCCCGTCCAGTCTGAGGGCGGCGCCGAACGGGCGAAGCGCCGCGGCGAGCTTGGAGAACCGTTCGGCGACCGACGCCGGGAAGCCCTCCAGACGCACCAGCGTCCGCGCGGCTTCCCTTCCGTCCGCCGGAACGTGCGCGGCACCCGTTGCCGACCAGGGCGAGCCGAGGGCGGCCGACAGCGCGGCGACCGCGCGCCCGTCATCGAGGCCGGGCAGCACCAGCGTCGCCTCGGTCTCGGGCGCCGGGAGGACCTTGAAAGTCACCTCCGAGAGGACCGCGAGCGTGCCGTGCGAGCCGGCGGCGAAGCGGGCGAGGTCGAGGCCGGTGACGTTCTTCATCACGCGGCCGCCCGACTTTACGCGCTCGCCCCGGCCGGTGACCGCGCGCACGCCGAGGAGCGCGTCCCGCGCCGCCCCGGCGGCGATGCGCCGGGGACCGGAGGCATTGACGGCCACGACCCCGCCGATCGTCGGCTCCCCCGCCGAACCGTAGAGCGGGCGGTGGTCGATCGGCTCGAAGGCAAGGCGCTGACCTTTCCCGGCGAGCGCGGCCTCGACCTCGGCGAGCGGCGTGCCCGCCCGGGCCGAGATGACCAGTTCGCTCGGCTCGTAGAGCGTGATGCCGGAGAGGCGTGCGACGGAGAGGGTCGCCGCGCTCTGCACCGGGCGGCCGAGGCCGGCGCGCGTGCCGCCGCCGGCGACGGTCACCGGCAGCTTCCGCGCGGCGGCATCGGCGAGGATGGCGCCGAGTTCGGCCTCGTCGGCTGGCTGCAGAAGGTCGGCCAAGGCGCGCCGCTGCCCGCTTTGCCTCAGGCCGCGATGCCGGCGAAATGGGCGCCGAGGAAGTACGGCCAGACGAAGATGCCGAGGACGCCCTGCCAGAACGACAGGTTGAGGAAGCCGATGCTGAACAGCCAGCCGCCGATCCAGATGAGCCCGATCGAGCTGTGCTGCTCGATGCGAATCTTTTCCATTTCTCGTCGCCTCCGTTGAAGTCAGGTGATGCTCGCGGCCGGACGGCCGTCGAGCGGGAAGACCTTGGCCGGGTTGAGGAGCCATTTCGGGTCGAAGGCCGACTTCACGCGCATCTGCGCGGCGAGATCGACGGCTGTGAACTGGAAGGGCATCAGGTCGCGCTTCTCGACGCCGACGCCGTGCTCGCCGGTGAGGCAGCCGCCGACCGCGACGCAGAGTTTCAGGATATCGGCGCCGGCCCGCTCCGCCTTGACCAGCTGCTCCGGGTCGTTGGCGTTGAAAAGGATGAGCGGGTGGAGGTTGCCGTCGCCGGCGTGGAAGATGTTGGCGACGGCGAGGCCGTGACCGGCGCAGATTTGGCCGACCTTGACCAGGACCTCGGGGAGCCGGCCGGTCGGGATGACGCCGTCCATGCAGAGGTAGTCGGCGATGCGGCCCATCGCGCCGAAGGCGGCCTTGCGGCCCTTCCAGATCGCGGCGCTTTCCGCCTCCGACTTCGAGACGCGCATGGTCTGCGGCGCGAACTGCGCGGCGATCGCCGTGATGCGGGCGATGAGGTCGGCGATCTCGGGCTCGGAGCCCTCGACCTCGACGATGAGGAGGGCCTCGACGTCGAGCGGGTAGCCGGCATGGGCAAAGGCCTCGCAGACCTTGATCGCCGGCCGGTCCATGTATTCGATCGCAACCGGGATGATGCCGGAGCCGATGATTGCGGCGACGCAGCCGCCGGCGGCTTCGGCCGAGGCGAAGCCCATCAGCATCGGGCGCGCGCCTTCCGCGGCGCGGAGGATGCGGACGGTCGCCTCGGTGACGATGCCAAGCTGGCCCTCCGAGCCGACGGCGAGCGCCAGCCAGTCGTAGCCGGCCGCGTCGAGATGGTCGCCGCCGAGGTCGACGACGGTTCCGTCGGCGAGCACCATGCGGACTCCGAGCACGTTGTTGGTGGTGACGCCGTATTTCAGGCAATGCGCGCCGCCCGAATTCATCGCGACATTGCCGGCGATGGTGCAGGCAAGCTGGCTCGACGGGTCGGGCGCGTAGAAGAAGCCGGCATGCGCCACCGCGTTGGTGATGTTGATGTTGGTGACGCCAGCCTCGACGCGCGCGATGCGGTCGGCATAGTCGATGGCGAGGATGCGGTTGAGGCGCGCGAGCCCGATCACCACCGCGTCCTCCGAGGGCAGGGCGCCGCCCGACAGCGACGTGCCGGCGCCGCGGGCGATCATCTTGACGCCGTTGGCGTGGAGGTATCGGGCGACCGCGGCGACTTCTTCGGTGGAGCCGGGCAGCACGACCGCCAGCGGCACCGCGCGATAGGCGGTGAGCGCGTCGGTCTCGTAGGCGCGCCGCTCGTCCTCGCTCGATATGACATGGGCGCTGCCGAGAATGCCGGCGAGCCCGGCGACGATCTCCTCGCGCCGGGCAAGGATGCCGGCGTCCGGCGCAGGCATGGCGATGGCGGACATTGCTGACCAGTTCCTCCGACCGGCCCCATGATACGCGCCGATGCCCAATTGTCGCGGATGGAAACGAAGCCGGGGCCGGGGCTATATAGCGCGAACCGAAGCCAAGCGGGGGGAAAGCAATGCGGGGACTGGTTCTGGCTCTGATCGCGATCGTCGCCGGTCCGCTCGCGGCCCGCGCCGACGGCGACGCGGCGAAGGGTCAGCGCGTCTTCAACTACTGCGTGAGCTGCCACCGCATCGGCCCCGGCGCCACGACCCTGGTCGGCCCCGAACTCAACGGCGTCGTCGGGCGGAAGGCGGGAACGCTCCCCGGCTATCCCTACTCCGACGCGATGAAGAACTCGGGTGTGACCTGGGACGAGGCGACGCTCCTCAGGTACCTGCGCGGGCCGCAGGCGATGATCCCCGGCATCCGCATGACTTTCGGCGGCATCCGCAAGGACGAGGACATCGTCAACCTCATCGCCTATCTCAAGACCTTCGACGCCGCCGGGAACCCGGTTGCACCCCCGCCGTAGCGGACGGTTGCCCGCTTCCGCTTCCGCCTGCTATCGACGGGCCGTGCCGGCCGCTCCTGCCGGCCTTTAGCGGTTGCCAATGCCTGAAGCATCGACCCGGCCGAAGGTCGGCCTTTTCGTCACCTGCCTGGTGGATATGTTCCGGCCGAGCATCGGTTTCGCCGCGGTGAAGCTGATCGAGGAATCGGGCTGCGATGTCGATGTGCCGTCGGCGCAGACCTGCTGCGGCCAGCCCGCCTACAATTCCGGCGACAATGCCGACACCATCGCCATCGCCCGGCAGGTGATCGCCGCCTTCGAGCCTTACGACTACGTCGTGGCGCCGTCCGGCTCCTGCTCCGGCATGCTGAAGGTCCATTATCCCCTCCTCTTTGCCGAGGATGTGGCGTGGAAGGCGCGGGCCGAGGCGTTTGCCGCCAAGGTCCACGAGCTGGTGAGCTTCCTTACCGACGTGCGCGGCATGAGCCGCGTCGCGGCCGCCTTCGCCGGAACCGTCACCTATCACGACTCGTGCTCGGGGCTCCGCGAGCTGGGGATACGCGAGCAGCCGCGGAGGCTCCTGAAGACGGTCTCCGGCCTGAAGCTCCTCGAACTGAAGGACGCCAATGTCTGCTGCGGCTTCGGCGGCACGTTCTGCGTCAAGTACCCCGACATTTCCAACGCCATCGTCGAGGAAAAGGCGAACCGGATCGCCGAGTCGGGCGCCGGCACGCTCCTGGCCGGCGACCTCGGCTGCCTGATGAACATGGCGGGCAAGCTGCAGCGGCGGAACCTGCCGGTCGCCACGCGCCACGTCGCCGAGGTGCTGGCCGGGATGACCGCGGAGCCGCCGATCGGCGAGCCGGGCTGAGGGCGGCGGAGATGGAAATCACGTCGCCGCAGTTCAAGGAGAACGCCGGTCGCGCCCTCCATGACGAGCACCTCCAGAAGGCGCTCCGCCATGTCCGCAGCAACTTCATCGTCAAGCGGCAGAACGCGGTCGATGCGCTCCCCGAATTCGACGCGATCCGCGACTCGGCGCGCGACATCAAGAACCACACGCTCGCCCACCTCGATCTCTACATCGAGGCCTACGAGGAGAAGGTGACCGCCTCCGGCGGGCATGTGCACTACGCCGCGACGGCGGAGGAGGCGCGGAATACCATCCTCGCCATCTGCCGGAAGGCCGGGGCGAGGACCGTCACCAAGGGGAAGTCGATGGTGGCCGAGGAGATCGGCCTCAACGAGCACCTCGAGGCGAACGGCATCGAGCCGGTCGAGACCGACCTCGGCGAATACATCATCCAGATCCGGCACGAGCCGCCGAGCCACATCATTGCGCCGGCGGTGCATCTCACCAAGGACCAGATCGAGGCGGACTTCCGCCGCACCCATACGCACCTGCCGGCGGACCGCGACCTCAGCGAGTCCAACTCGCTCCTCGGCGAGGCGCGCACGATCCTCCGCCGCCGCTTCCTCGAAGCCGATGTCGGGATCACCGGCGCCAACTTCCTCATCGCGGAGACCGGCACCTCGGTGATCGTCACCAACGAGGGCAATGGCGACCTGACCCAGATCCTGCCGCGCGTCCATATCGTGCTGGCGGCGATCGAGAAGATCACTCCGACGCTCGAAGACGTGAGCCAGATCCTGCGCCTGCTCGCCCGTTCGGCGACCGGACAGGAGAACTCGGTCTACACGACCTTCTCGACCGGGCCGCGACGGCCGGGCGACCCGGACGGGCCGGAGGAGTACCACGTCGTCCTCCTCGACAATGGCCGCTCGGCCATGCTCGGCACCGAGTTCCAGGACATGCTCCGCTGCATCCGCTGCGGCGCCTGCATGAACCACTGCCCGGTCTACCAGCAGGTCGGCGGGCACGCCTATGGCTGGGTCTATCCCGGCCCGATGGGCGCCGTGCTGACGCCGCAGCTCATCGGCATCGACAAGGCGGGGCACCTCCCCAATGCCTCGACGTTCTGCGGACGCTGCGAGAGCGTCTGCCCCATGCACATCCCGCTGCCCAAGATGATGCGCCACTGGCGCGAGCGCGAATTCGAGAAGCACCTGTCGCCCACGACGGTGCGCTACGGGATCGGCTTCTGGGCGTTCTTCGCCAGGCGCCCGCGCCTCTACCAGTTCGCCACCCGCTGGGCGATGCGGATGCTCGCCAACCGCGCCTTCGGCATCGGCCGGTTCAGGTCGCTGCCGCTCGCCGGCGGCTGGACCCGGCACCGCGATTTTCCGGCGCCGCAGGGCAAGACCTTCCAGCAGCTCTGGCAGGAGCGGAAGAAAGCGGCATGAGCGCGCGCGACGAGATCCTCGGGCGCATCCGCCGCTCGCTTGGCGTCAACGGCCGCGAGGCGGGACGGCGGGCGATCGTGATCGCGCGGCTTGCCGGGGCGCCGAAGGGCGTCATTCCGAAGCGGGCGCAGCTGCCGCACGCCGACCAGGTCGCGCTCTTCCGGACGATGGCGGAGAAGTCCTACGCAACGGTCGCCTCGGTCGCCGGCATCGGCGATGTTGCGGCCGAGGTCGCCGGGTTCCTTCGCGCGCATAACCTGCCGGCTTCCGTGCGCATGGGTGCCGACCCGCTCCTCAGCGAAGTCTCCTTCGCCAATACCTCGATCGAGGTGCGGCGCGGCCCGTCCGACGGCAATGACGAAACCGGGCTCAGCCGCGCCGCGCACGGCATCGCCGAGACCGGGACGCTGATCCTGACCTCGGGCCCGGAAAACCCGTCGACGGTCAATTTCCTTCCGGCCAACCATGTCGTCGTGGTGCGGGCCGAAGATGTCCTCGGCGATGCCGAGACCGCCTTCGCCGCGCTCCGCGCGCGCTACGGCAAAGGCCTCCTGCCGCGCACGGTCAACATGGTGACCGGTCCCTCGCGCTCGGGCGACATCGAGCAGACGATGCTCTTCGGCGCCCACGGCCCCAAGCGCCTGCACATCATCGTCGTCGGCTGAAGGCATGGTGGACGCGGCAGCGCGGCCCTCGCCATCGGCCGCCGGCGCCTAACCTCAACGTCGTCATCCTCTGCGAAACCAGAGGATCGGGTGCCGCCTCAATCCGGCGCACGCCCCAGCGTCGGCATTCCGGCCCGCATCCCTCGGCCGAAAAGAGAAAGGGCGCGACCGGAGCCGCGCCCTTCGTAAGCCTGTTGTGAGTGGCGGGACTTAGAAGTCCATCCCGCCGCCCATGCCGCCGCCGCCGCCCGGCATCGGCATCGGAGATTCCTTCTTGGGACGCTCCGCGACCATCGCCTCGGTGGTGACGAGCAGGCCGGCGATCGAGGCCGCGTCCTGCAGGGCCGTGCGCACGACCTTGGTCGGGTCGACGATGCCGGCGTTGACCAGGTCCTTGTATTCCTCGGCCTGGGCGTCGAAGCCGTAATTGTCGTTCTTCGATTCCAGCACCTTGGAGACGACGATCGAGCCCTCGACCCCGGCATTCTCCGAGATCTGGCGGATCGGCTGTTCGAGCGCGCGCAGCACGATATTGATACCGGCCTGCACGTCGGCATTCTCCGACTTCAGCTTCTCGACCGCCTTCTTGGCGCGCAGGAGGGCAACGCCGCCGCCCGCCACGATGCCTTCCTCGACCGCCGCACGGGTGGCGTTGAGGGCGTCGTCGACGCGGTCCTTCTTCTCCTTCACCTCGACCTCGGTCGCGCCGCCGACGCGGATCACCGCGACGCCGCCCGCGAGCTTGGCGAGACGCTCCTGGAGCTTCTCCTTGTCATAGTCCGAGGTGGTCTCTTCGATCTGGGCCTTGATCTGGTTGATGCGGCCCTCGATCTCCTTCTTCTTGCCGGCGCCGTCGACGATCGTGGTGTTCTCCTTGGCGATCGAGACGCGCTTGGCGCGGCCGAGCATGGCGAGCGTGACGCTCTCCAGCTTGATGCCGAGCTCTTCGGAGATCACCTGGCCGCCGGTCAGCACCGCGATGTCTTCCAGCATCGCCTTGCGGCGGTCGCCGAAGCCTGGAGCCTTCACCGCCGCGACCTTGAGGCCGCCGCGGAGCTTGTTCACGACGAGGGTGGCGAGCGCCTCGCCCTCGATGTCCTCGGCGACGATGAGCAGCGGCTTGCCCGACTGCACGACCGCCTCGAGGACCGGGAGCATGGCCTGGAGCGCCGAGAGCTTCTTCTCGTGGAGGAGGATGTACGGGTCATCGAGCTCGGTGACCATCTTCTCCGCGTTGGTGATGAAGTACGGGGAGAGATAGCCGCGGTCGAACTGCATGCCCTCGACCACTTCGAGTTCGGTCTCCGCGGTCTTGGCTTCCTCGACCGTGATCACGCCCTCGTTGCCGACCTTCTGCATGGCGTTGGAGATCATGTTGCCGATCTCCTTCTCGCCGTTGGCCGAGATCGTGCCGACCTGAGCGATTTCCTCGCTGGTCTTGATCTTCTTCGAGCGGCGCTTGAGGTCCGCGACCGCCTCGGTCACGGCGATGTCGATGCCGCGCTTGAGGTCCATCGGGTTCATGCCGGCGGCGACCGCCTTGGCGCCTTCCTTCACGATCGACTGGGCGAGGACCGTGGCGGTGGTGGTGCCGTCACCGGCGATGTCGTTGGTCTTCGAGGCGACCTCGCGCACCATCTGCGCGCCCATGTTCTCGAACTTGTCTTCGAGCTCGATCTCCTTGGCGACGGTGACGCCGTCCTTGGTGATGCGCGGTGCGCCGAACGACTTGTCGAGCACGACGTTGCGGCCCTTGGGGCCGAGCGTCACGCGGACGGCGTTGGCGAGAATATCGACGCCGCGGAGCATTTTCTCGCGCGCGTCGCTGCTGAAGCGTACGTCTTTGGCTGCCATTTTCTTGCTTCCTGATTGCTGGACGTTCTGGCTGGGAGGTGCGTTAGGCGGCCTTGCGGCTGGCGGCCGGCTTGCCCTCCACGATGCCCATCACGTCGGATTCCTTCATGATGAGGTATTCGACGCCGTCGAGCTTCACTTCGGTGCCGGACCACTTGCCGAACAGGATCCGGTCGCCTGCCTTGACGTCGAGCGGGATGAGCTTGCCCGACTCGTCGCGGCCGCCGGGGCCGACGGCGATCACTTCGCCTTCCTGCGGCTTCTCCTTGGCGGTGTCCGGAATGATGATGCCGCCGGCGGTCCGCTCATCGGACTCGATCCGGCGAACGACCACTCGGTCGTGCAAAGGACGGAATTTCATTGGTTGCAGTTCCCCTTGGGATGGCGGCCGGGAATCGAACCGCCTTCGATCTCCCCCTGTTAGCACTCCCATCAGGCGAGTGCTAACAATGGGTCAAAGCGCATTTAGGAATGGCCGCCGGGCTTGTCAAGAAATGTTGATCCGAAAAAGACGGAACCCGACGAAGTGCTTCGATACGGCTCGGTCCGGTGCCGTTCGATAGCCGTTCCGACGCTATCGGAGGGCTGTCAGAAGCCCTTCCGCTGCCATTCCTGGCGCTTGCGGTAGATCGTCGACGGCGCGATCTCCAGCGCTGCGGCGGCCTTCGCGATGTTGCCGCCATGGGCGGCGAGGGCCGCCTCGATGATACGCCTTTCCTGCACCGCGAAGGGCTCGATCCTGTCCCGACTTTCACGAGGAATCACAGGGACTTCGGGAAGATCGCTGCCAGGCAACTGGAGCATCGCCGGGGTGACTTCTTCCCCGTCGTGGAGGACGACCAGCCGGCGGATCGCATTCTCCAGCTGGCGCACGTTGCCCGGCCAGGCATGGAGCGCCAGCGCAGTCGCCGCTTCCCTGCTAAACCGTTGAAAATGCCGGCCTTCTTCCTCCGCGAAGCGGGTGAGGAAAGCGTTTGCCAGGAGGGTTATGTCCTCCGGCCGCTCGCGGAGCGGCGGCAGATGCAGCGGCAGGACATGCAGTCGGTAGAACAGGTCCGAACGGAAGCGACCGGCCTCGATTTCCACGAACGGGTCGCGATTGGTCGCCGACACGATCCGGACATCCACGCGCTTCAGCTCTGTCCCGCCGACGCGGCGCAGCGTCCCGGTCTGGACGAAACGGAGGAGCTTGGCCTGCAGCGCCAGGTCCATCTCCGCGATCTCGTCGAGAAACAAAGTGCCGCCGTCGGCCAATTCCGCGGCGCCCGTGCGGTTTTCCGAGGCGCCGGTGAAGGCGCCGCGCACGTGCCCGAAAATCTCGCTTTCCATCAATTCGCGCGGGATCGCGCTGCAATTGATCGCGATAAATGGCCGTTCTCCGCCACTTTGGTTGTGGATGGCCTCGGCCGCCAGCTCCTTGCCGGTGCCGCTCTCGCCGGTGATGAAGACGGGAGCCTTCGACGGAGCCATGCGCCGGATTTGCTCGTAGATTCCGAGCATTACGGGCGAGCGGCCGACAAAGCCTGCAAAATCGGTGGAGCCGGAATCGGAAGCCTGAGCGGCGGACCCGGCGGGGTTCTGCGATTTCCACGCCGCTACCGCCGAATCCAGCCGTTCGATCAATGCCTTGGCGCCGATCGGCTTCGGCAGGAAGTCGACCGCACCGGCCTTCACCGCCGCCACGGCAAGGTGGACGGAGCCCGTGGAACTGGTCGCGATCAGCGCGGATTTCGCTCCGTACATGCCGGACAGGGCTCCGATTCCGCCCATCGTCTCGACATCTGCGATGACGATGGCGCCATCGACCGACCGGCGGGCGGCGATCGCCTCGGCGGGCGTCGCATAGACATGCGGCAGGAAGCGCCCGGTCGCCCGATCGGTGATCGCGCCGGCCAGTTCGCGCCGCTGGCGCGGATCGGCATCGACGATGATGACGTCGACAGGCTCTCGGGCAGTGCGGCCAATGGCCATGGACCGGGCGACCCCGCCTTCGGTTCAGTGGGTTCGGGACGTCTCGGTCAGTTATGGATGGTTAGGGTAAACGAAGGGTGCATCGGCAGGTCCTCGTCCGGCCGATCCTGACGGGAAATCAAACCGCTCCCTGCGTTAAGCCTTGCGTCAGCCCGGGCGGATATTTTCCGCTTCGCATGGCGCACAACCCGGCCGTTCCGTCGACCGCCTTTCAAGCCTTCGTTCCGGCGTGGCTCCGCCGCGAAGCGCTCACCATCGCTGCGGTCCTTATGCTTGTCGCGGTCACCGTCGGCGGCGTCGCCTTCTTCCGCGATGCGTCGCGGACCGACAACCCGGCGCTCTTCGGCAACGACTACCTCGCCTTCTACTCGGCCGGCCGGCTCGCGCTCGAGGGCCGGCCGGAAGCCGCCTACGACCGCGCCGCGCATATCGCGATCCAGCAGAAGATCGTGGCCGAAGCCAAGGGCGGGGGCAGGCTCGCGGCGACATACTATTTCGGCTACCCGCCGACCTACCTCACGCTGGTCACCCCCTTCGCGCTTCTTCCCTACTTCCCGTCGCTGTTCCTGTTCCTCGGCCTCACCGCGACCCTCTACGTCGCCGCAATGTGGCTGATCTGGCCCGGCTGGCGGACGATCCTCTTCGCGGTCGCCGTGCCCAATGCCGCAATCGCCTTCGGCTTCGGCCAGAACGGATTCCTCACCGCCGGCCTCGTCGGCATCGCGCTTGTACTCCTCGACCGGCGCCCGGTCCTTTCCGGGATCCTCATCGGGTGCCTCGCCTTCAAGCCGCAGCTTGGTCTGGCATTCCCGGTAATCCTCGCCGGGACGATGCGCTGGCGCGCTTTCGCGGCCGCTGCCGCTGCCGCCGCCGCGATCGCCGCCGCAACCCTGGTCTGGCCGGGTGCCGATACGTGGCACGCTTTCCTCGATTTGGCGGGCATGAGCCGCAATCAGCTTCTCGAGACGAGCGGCGTTGGCTTCGATCTGATCCAGAGCGTCTTCGCGACGCTCCGCGGCAACGGGGTTGCGATCGACGCCGCCTACGCCACGCAGGCCACTTTCGCGCTCGCCGTCGCCGCGATCCTCGTCGGGCTGTGGCGGAGCGGCGCCGACTACCGCCTCAAGGCCGCGGCGGCCGCAGTGGCGACGCTCCTCATGACGCCATTCTGCCTTCCCTACGATCTCCTCATCGAAGTCCCGGCGGCAGCGCTGTTCCTCGCCTATGGCGCCGAGCGCGGATTCCGGCCGGGCGAACTCGCGCTCATCGCGGCGGCGCTGCTGACACCGCAGGTGGCCGCGCTCGGCCTTGCAGGGCCGCTGCCCGTGGGCCTCGCAGGCATGATCGTGATGTTCGGGGTGATTGTGCTGCGGGCACGGACGGATATGCGTGGGTACCGCGGTGAAGTCCCCGCACACGCCGGTCCTTGACCGCCGGGCGCCGACCGCCTAGCCCCAGCGCCCTGATGGCGAACAGCAATCACCCGCCGGCCTTGGCCGGACTCTCGGCGCTCGCGGGCGAATACCGGTTCCTGCTTTGCGACGTGTGGGGCGTCGTCCACAACGGCGCGGCGGCGATCCCCGAAACCAGCGATGCGCTCAGCCGCTTCCGCGAACGTGGCGGCATCGTCGTGCTGCTCACCAACGCGCCGCGCCGGAAAGGCCAGGTCGTCGACCAGCTCGACCGGTTCGGCGTCCCCCGCGGGGCCTACGACGACATCGTCACCTCCGGCGAGGCAACACGCACCTATTTTGCCGGCCGTCCCGGCGAGAAGATCTTTCACCTCGGTCCGGACCGCGACCTGCCGATCTACGAGGGCCTCGACGTGGCGCTTACCGATGCGGCCTCGGCGGCCGTCATCTGCTGCACCGGCCTCTTCGACGACGAGACCGAGACGCCGGATACCTACACCGCCGACATGGAGGTGTGGCGCGCCCGCGGTCTCGCAATGGTCTGCGCCAATCCCGATCTCGTGGTCGAGCGCGGCGCGCGCCTCGTCTGGTGCGCCGGCGCGCTCGCCGAGCGCTACGCGGCGATGGGCGGCAAGACGATCATCTTCGGGAAGCCGCACGGTCCGGTCTATGCAACCGCGCTGGCCCGGCTCTCCGAGATCGCCGGCAAGCCGGTCGAGGCGGCGCGGGTGCTCGCCGTCGGCGACGGCCTCAACACCGACATTCGCGGCGCCAACCAGGCCAATCTCGACGTTCTCTTCGTCACCGGCGGGATTCACGCCGAGGCCTTCGGCAGCCGCGAGAACCCGGATGCCCGCGCGGTACACGCGGCGCTTGCCGAGGCGGGGCTCGGCGCCCGCGCCTATCTCTGGCGCCTCGCCTGGTGACCGGCTTGACGCCGGCAGGGGAGGGCGGCACGGTCCCGGCCCCGCCCCCCAAGTCCGCCGTGATGGCCGATTCCGTTCTCATACCGCATCCGCTCGAGGCGATGCCGGCCGACCTCGCCGGCGGGGTCGTTGTCATCGGCAACTTCGACGGCGTGCATCGCGGCCACGGCATCCTGCTCGACGCCGCCGTGAAGGAAGCGCATCGCCGCGGCACGCCCGCAGTGGTGCTCACCTTCGAGCCGCATCCGCGCACGTTCTTCCGGCCGACCGAGCCGGTCTTCCGGCTGAGCCCGCTGCCGGCGAAGGCGCGGCTGCTCACCGCCTTCGGACTTGACGGCCTTGTGGTCGCAAATTTCGACCGGGCCTTCGCCTCGCTATCGCCCGATGCATTTGCCGAGACGGTTCTCGCGGCGCGCCTGAGGGCCGTGGCGGCGGTCGTCGGGCACGACTTTCGTTACGGCCGCGGACGGGCGGGAACTGCCGAGACGCTCGCGGGAGAGGGGAACCGGCTCGGCTTTCCGGTCACCGTCATCAGCGAAGTCGTCGACGAGGCGGGTGCGCCGGTTTCGTCTTCCGGCATACGTGCGGCGCTTGCGGAGGGCCGGGTTGGAGAGGCCGCTCGCCGGCTTGGCCATCGCTGGTTCGTGCAGGGCGAGGTGATCCGCGGCGAGCAACGCGGGCGGGAACTCGGTTTCCCTACCGCCAACCTGCGCCTGTCCCCGGAGACCGGGCTCCGCCACGGCGTTTATGCCGTGACCTTCCAGCACGGCGCGGCCACCTATGGCGGGGTCGCCAGCTACGGCCGGCGTCCCACCTTCGACAACGGCGCGCCTCTCCTCGAAACGTTCGTGTTCGACTTCAGCGGCGACCTTTACGGGGCTACCGTCGCGGTGTCGTTCCTGGAATGGATCAGGCCGGAACTCCGCTTCGAATCCGCGGCCGCCCTGATCGCCGAAATGACGGCGGATGCCGAGAAGGCGAAGGCCATCGTCAAGGCGGCGGGAGCGGGCACGGCGATCGACCGCCGGCTCGCCGCAATCGCCACTCCGGTTGTCGCTGGCTGATGCTTCGGGTAGACACGAAAACTCGAATCGACCGGAATTTCGCCTATTTTCGCGGCAACATGCCGGTCAGGTCAGATCAAGGATTTGAGATGGCGGGACGCTTTTCGCCGCGAATGCTCGGACTGCTGGCTGCGGCGGGCCTGTCCTTCTCCCTCGCCGGATGCCTTTCCGGCGGCACGACCTATGGAACCGGCGTGCCGGTGGGCAAGCAGACGATCACGGACGTCACCGGCATCGTCAGGTTCTCCAACAAGAAGGCGAGCATCGACTACGAGCCGCGCGGCGCCCTCGTCACGCCGCCGAAGGACGCCGCCCTGCCGCCGCCCGGCGACAACGCCAAGGTCGCCTCGGTTGCCGACTGGCCGAACGATCCCGACGAGGCGGCAAAGGCCGAAAAGGCGCGCCGGAAGAAGGAAAAGATCACCTACGTCGACGGCATTCCGCAGAACGGGACCAAGTACAAGCTTGCCCCCGGCGTGCTGCCGACGCCGACCACGACGCTCGCCTCCAAGGACGAGCCATACGTCTACGACGCCAAGGCCGCGAAGGAACGCGCCAAGATCATGGCCGACGCCAAGGCAGCGCAGGGCGTGGCGCGCGACGCCAACGGCAACGTCATCCGCACCTCGCTGACCGAGCCGCCGGTCACCTATCGCGAGCCCGACCCGACCGCGCCGACCGTGTTCGAGGACGTGAAAAAGAAGAAGCGGCGGTTCCACTGGCCCTGGCAGCGGGACTAGCCGCTACCTGAGCTTTCCGAAGAATTCACGGAGCATAGCTCCCGCTTCGCCGGCGGCGAGCCCGCCATAGACTTCGGGCGCGTGGTGGCAGGTGGGCTGGGCGAAGAAGCGGACGCCGCTTTCGACCGCGCCGCCCTTTTCGTCGCTGGCGCCGAAATAGAGCCGCCGGATGCGCGCGAACGAGATCGCCGCCGCGCACATCGTGCAGGGTTCGAGCGTGACGTAGAGGTCGGCACCGGCGAGCCGGTCGGAGCCGAGCGCGGCAGCGGCAGCGCGAATGGCGAGCATCTCGGCATGGGCGGTCGGGTCCTTGCGCGCCAGCGTCTCGTTTCCGGCCGCGGCGAGAAGGATGTCGTCGCGCACGATCGCCGCGCCGATCGGCACCTCGCCACGTTCCCCCGCCGCCCGAGCGGCAGCGAGCGCCTGCGCCATTCCGTCGACCTTGCCCATCGCAGGCGACTTCTCCACGGAGCCTTCCGAAACTCAAGCCCGGTTCCGGCGCCGCCGGAACTGCGCTATGGCACCCGCGCATGAAAGCCGAGTCTCCCAAGCCCCGCGAGGGCGAGCGGATCGCCAAGGTGCTCGCCCGCGCCGGGCTGTGCTCGCGCCGCGACGCCGAGCGCTGGATCGCGGCCGGGCGCGTCAGCGTCAACGGGCGCGTGCTCGACGGCCCGGCATTCAACGTCATGCCCGGCGACCGGGTAGCGGTCGACGGCGAGCCGCTGCCCGAGCGCGAGCGGACGCGCCTCTGGCTCTACCACAAGCCGCGCGGCCTCGTGACGACGGCGCGCGACCCGGAAGGGCGGCCCACGGTGTTCGAGGCCCTGCCGGAGGACATGCCGCGCGTGGTCGCGGTCGGACGGCTCGACATCAATACGGAAGGGCTCCTGCTGCTCACCAATGACGGGGGGCTGTCGCGGGTGCTCGAACTGCCGGCAACCGGGTGGCTCCGCCGCTATCGGGTTCGCGCGCATGGCAGCGTGACGCAGGCGCAGCTCGATGCGCTGAAGGACGGGATTGCGCTTGACGGGGTCATGTACGGAGCGGTCGAGGCGGTGCTCGACCGGGTGCAGGCGAGCAACGTCTGGCTGACGGTCGGGCTCCGCGAAGGCAAGAACCGCGAGGTGAAGAAGATCCTCACCCATCTCGGGCTGACCGTCGGGCGGCTGATCCGCATCTCCTACGGGCCGTTCCAGCTCGGCGACCTGAAGGAGGGCGAGGTCCGCGAGGTGCGGGGCAAGGTGCTCCGCGACCAGCTCGGCGAGAAGCTCGCGCGCGCCGCCCACACCGACTTCAAGGCGCCGGTGCGCGAGCGGCTGCCGGAGACCGCGGCAGCGGCGGCGAGCCCGGCAAGGGAGCCGCGTGCGCGTCGTCGGCGGTGAGTTCCGCGGCCGGCCGCTGGCCACGCCGGAGGGGGAAGGCATCCGCCCGACCTCCGACCGCGTCCGCCAGACGCTCTTCGACATTCTCGCCCATGCGCATGGCGATGCGGCGCGCGGGGCGCGCGTCCTCGACCTCTTCGCCGGCACGGGGGCCCTGGGGATCGAGGCGCTGTCGCGCGGCGCGCGCCACGTCCTTTTCGTCGAGGAGGCAGCGGAGGCGCGCGCCCTCATTCGCCGCAACGTCGAGGCGTTCAACCTCACCGGTCGCACCCGCATCTTCCGCCGCGACGCAACCCGGCTGGGGGAGGCCGGGGCCGGGCAGTTCGACCTTGTCTTCGCCGACCCGCCTTACGGGAAGGGGCTGGGCGAGGCCGCGCTCGCCGCGGCGCAGGCCGGCGGCTGGCTCGCCCCGGCCGCGCTCTGCGTCCTGGAGGAATCGGCCGCGGCGGGGCTCGCGCCGATTGCCGGCCTCGCGCCGCTCGACGAGCGGGTCATCGGCGATACGCGCCTTGCCTTCTACCGGGCCGGCGACATTGCCGATCGGTAATCCGGCGGCCACTTTCCCGCCGGCATGCAGCCGCTATATCGGGTCGAATCGGCGGGACGGGAGCGGGAGGGAGTGAACTTGTCGCGAATTGCAGTCGCCGGAGCGGCGCTGGCTGCGCTCGCCGCCATCGCCTTTTCGCCCGCCGCGGCGTCCGCCGCCGATCCGCTGGTGATCGGCTCCAACGTCACCACGTTCACGCTCGCCAACGGCCTCCAGGTCGTGGTCATTCCCGACCACCGCTCGCCGACCGTCACCCACATGGTCTGGTACCGGGTGGGCTCGGCCGACGACCCGCCCGGCAAGTCGGGCATCGCGCACTTCCTCGAGCACCTGATGTTCAAGGGAACCAGGGACCATCCGGCCGGCGATTTCTCCGCCCGGGTGGCGGCGATCGGCGGCAACGAGAACGCCTTCACTACCGAGGACGCCACCGTTTACCACCAGAGCGTCGCCAAGGAGCATCTCGGCCTGATGATGGAATACGAGGCCGACCGCATGCAGAACCTCGTCATCGACGACGCGGCGGTGACCCCGGAGCGCCGGGTGATCCTCGAAGAGCGCCGCATGCGCACCGACAACAGTCCCGGCGCGCGCCTCGGCGAGGCGGTCGACGCGGCGCTCTACCAGAACAGCCATTACGGCATCCCGGTGATCGGCTGGGCGAACGAGATGGCCAAGCTCAGCCGCGACGACGCGGTCAGCTTCTACGATCGCTACTACACGCCGAACAACGCGATCGTCGTGGTTGCCGGCGACGTGACCGAGGACGAGGTGCGCAGGCTCGCCGAGGCGACCTACGGCAAGGTCCCGCGCCGCGCCGATCCGCCGCCGCGCGTCCGCCTGGAAGAGCCGGAGCCGCAGGCCGCCCGCACCGTGACGCTGAGCGACCCGCGGGTGACCGAGCCGTCCGTGCAGCGCCTCTATCTGGTTCCCTCCTACCGCACCGCTGACCCGGGCGTCGCCGAGGCGCTCGACCTTCTCGCCGAGGTGCTCGGCGGCAGCAGTTCGAGCCGGCTCTACCGCCAGCTGGTCGTCGAGAAGGGCATCGCCACCTCCGCCGGCGCCGGTTACGACGGCGATGCGGCCGACGACCGCAGCTTCGGCATCTATGCCTCGCCCCGCGGCGACACCGCTCCCGCCGACCTCGCCGCGGCGATCGACCAGGTCATCGTCGACCTCATCGACAAGGGCGTCACCGACCAGGAACTGGCGAGCGCCAAGCGCCGCATCGTCGCCGGCGCGGTCTATGCGCAGGACAGCCAGATGGCGCTTGCCCGCACCTTCGGCCAGGAACTGGTCATCGGCGGCACCGTCGCCGACGTGCAGCAATGGCTCGGCCGCATCAGCGCGGTGACGCCGGCGCAGGTGGTCAATGCCGCCAAGGCCTATCTCGACCTCCGCCGCTCGGTCACCGGCTACCTTGTCGGCCCGCCGCCACCCGGCCGCTCCTGATCCCGTTCCCCATCCTGACGCGGAAACGCAGCATGTCCCGTCTCGCCGCCGCTCTCGCCTTCATCGTCCTCTTCGCCTCCGGCGCGTCGGCGATGAACATCGACCGGGTCGTCTCGCCGCACGGCATCGAGGCGTGGCTCGTCCATGACGACACCGTGCCGCTCATCGCCATGTCGTTCGCCTTCACCGGCGGCGCCTCGCAGGACCCGGCGGGCAGGCCCGGCGTCGCCAACATGGTCTCCGGTCTTCTCGACGAAGGCGCCGGCGACCTGGACAGCCAGGCCTTCCAGGCCGCGCTCGACGATTCCTCGATCGAACTGTCCTTCGATGCCGGCCGCGACACGCTCTCGGGCGATCTTCGCACGCTGATCGAGGATCGCGACCAGGCGGCGCATCTTCTCCATCTCGCGCTGACCGCGCCGCGCTTCGACAGCGAGCCGGTCGAACGCATCCGGGCGCAGATTCTGTCCGGCATCAAGCGCGGCGCGCACGATCCGAACACCGTCGCCAACGACGCGCTGATGACCGCTTCCTTCCCCGGCCACCCCTACGGCCGCCCGGTCCGCGGCACCGAGGAAAGCGTCGGGGCGATCGCCGTCGGCGACCTCCGCCAGTGGACGCAGCGGAACATGGCCCGCGACAACCTCAAGGTCGCCGTCGTCGGCGCCATCGACTCGGCGGCACTCGGCAAGTTTCTCGACGAGATTTTCGACGGCCTGCCGGCGAAGGCCGAGCAGGCGCCGGTCGCAGACGCGATTCCCGCCATCGCTCCCCAGATCAACATCGAAATGTCGATCCCGCAGACCGTCATCCGGATCGGCGGCAAGGGCCTGAAGCGCGACGATCCCGAGTTCATCCCGGCCACGGTGGCGAGCTACATCCTCGGCGGCGGCGGTTTCGAGTCGCGGCTTTACGGCGAAGTGCGCGAGAAGCGTGGCCTTGCCTATTCGGTGTCGCTGGGTCTGGTGCCTTTCAACCATGCCGGGGCAATCTTCGGTTCCACTTCGACGCGGGCCGACCAGGCGAGCGACGTCGTGGCGCTCATCCAGAGCGAGGTGAAGCGATTCGCCGAGGACGGCCCGACCGAGGCCGAACTCGCCGCCGCGAAGAGCTACCTCACCGGCAGCTATGCCCTCCGCTTCAACACGTCAGGCAAGATCGCCGACGAGCTTCTCTCCATGCAGCTCGACAATCTCGGCATCGACTGGATCGACAAACGGAACGCCGCGATCAATGCAGTCACCATCGACGACGTCCGGCGGGTCGCGCGCCGGCTGTTCGGCTCGGGCGATCTGACTATTGTGCGGGTCGGCGAGCCGTCGACGTAGACCCGCTGTTGCCGCTCGTTCCCGCGCATGCGGGAACCCAGTTTGGTTCTGGCAAAGCGCGGTGAGAGTTTTCGGGGGATTTTCTCGACGCCCTTTCCCGTTGCTATCCGCCCTGTTCCCTTGTCTGGGTTCCCGCGTGCGCGGGAACGAGCGGTTGAAGCGTCGTGGGTCAAGGAAAACAGAGAGAGCACGGTCCCGTTCCCCTTGCCCCGCCGATGTTTCGATCATAGATCACCCGCCATGAGCGAAATCCTCGACCAGTCCGATCTCACCGGGCGCGCCGCGCGCCTTGTCGAAGCCGCGAAGAAGGCGGGCGCCGACGCCGCCGACGCGGTCTGCGTCCGCGGCGTGGCGCTTTCCATGGATGTCCGCCTCGGCAAGATCGAGGAGACGCAGCGCGCTGAGGGTGATGACTTCACCCTCCGGGTGTTTGTCGGCAAGCGCTCGGCGGTCGTTTCGGCGAACGTGGTCGCCGATCCGGCCGAGCTTGCGGAACGCGCCGTGGCAATGGCGCGGGTCGCGCCAGAGGACAAGTATGCGGGCCTTGCCGACCCGGCGCGACTGGCAAGGACTTTCCCCGAGCTCGATCTTCTCGATCCGGCCATCCCTTCGGCGGCCGAGCTGACCGGGATCGCGCTTGCGACCGAGGATGCCGCCCGTGCCGTGAAGGGTGTGACCAATTCCGGGGGCGCCTCCGCCAGTTGGTCGCTGAACGGCCTCGTCCTCGCCACCTCGACCGGCTTTGCCGGTTCGTACCTTTCTTCCCGCTTCAGCCTGTCGGCCTCGGCAATCGCCGGGGAGGGCACCGCAATGGAGCGCGACTACGACTACGACAGCAAGGCCCACCGCTCCGACCTGCGCACGCCCGCCGATGTCGGCAGGAGCGCCGGCGAACGGGCCGTGCGCCGTCTCAATCCGCAGAAGCTGCCGACCGGCCGCGGCGTTGTCATCTTCGATCCGCGCGTCTCGGCAGGGCTTGTCGGGCACCTCGCCGGGGCGGTGAACGGCGCCTCGATCGCACGCAAGACCAGCTTCCTCCGCGAGAAACTCGGGCAGCAGATATTCCCGGCTTCGATCCGGATCGACGACGACCCCAAGCGCGTGCGCGGCCAGGCGTCGCGCCCGTTCGATGGCGAAGGCCTGGCGCCGGAGCCGCTCGACCTCGTCAGGGACGGCGTTCTCCAGACCTGGCTCCTCGATTCCGCTACCGCCCGCGAACTGGGCCTTGAGAGCAATGCCCGGGCATCGCGCGGCGGCGGCAACCCTTCGCCCGGCTCGACCAACCTGACGCTCCGTCCCGGCAGCCGGTCGCCCGAGGAGTTGATTGCCGCTGCCGGCAACGGCATCTACGTCACCGAACTGATCGGTCACGGCGTCAATGGCCTGACCGGCGACTATTCGCGCGGCGCCGCCGGCTTTGCCGTCCGCAACGGCAAGCTGGCGGAGCCGGTCAGCGAGATCACCATCGCCGGCAATCTCCTCGATATGTTCATGCATCTTGAGCCGGCCAACGATCTCGTCTTCCGCTACGCCACCAACGCCCCGACCGTTGCCGTCGAAGGCATGACCATCGCGGGACGTTGAGCCGGTGGCGGCGGAGGACATCGACCTCCTTCTCGCCGCCGCCCGCGAGGCGGGGGAGATTGCGCTCGGCTATCACCGCCACGATCCCCGCCGCTGGCAGAAGGCCGGCGGCTCCTCGGTCAGCGAAGCCGACATCGCGGTAGATCGCATGCTCGCCGAGCGGCTGCGCGCCGCGCGGCCGGACTATGGCTGGCGGTCGGAGGAAGAGGCCGATCCGGTTGTTCCAGGGCACGGACGCGCCTTCATCGCCGATCCGATCGACGGCACCCGCGAGTTTCTCGACGGCGGCGACGAATGGGCGGTATCGCTGGCGGTCGTCGAGGCTGGCAGGCCGGTCGCGGCCGTCGTCCACGCGCCCGCGCTCGGCGAGACGTACCACGCCGTTCGCGGCGGCGGCGCATTCAGGAACGGCGTGCCGATCAGGGTTTCAGCACGGACCGCGCTCTCCGGGGCGCGGGTTGCCGGACCACGCCGGTTCGCCAGGCGTCAACTGGAGGCGGCCGGCATTTCCGGCTCGGCCTTCCGTTTCGTCCCGTCGCTTGCCTACCGTCTGGTTCTGGCAGCGGCCGGCGTTGCCGATATTTCGATCGCCGGCCCCAACGCCCATGACTGGGACGTCGCCGCCGCCGACCTCATCGTCAGCGAGGCTGGCGGTGTCTTCACCTCGTTCGAGGGAGATGTGCCGAACTACGGCATGGAACAGAACGTGCTTCCTGCATTGATAGCGGGCGGGAAGGCGATCGTCGCGGCCGCGCGCCGGGCCCTTGCCGAGGCGAGGCACGCTGAAGGAGTTGCGCGATGACCACCTCCCGGCAGAAGAGCGACCCGACCGCGGGCAAGCAGCTCCTCCACCTCGTCTTCGGCGGCGAATTGTCGAGCCTCGACGGACTGACCTTCGCCGACCTGTCGGCCCTCGATATTGTCGGCATCTTTCCGAATTACCGCAGCGCCTACGACGCCTGGAAGGCGCGGGCCCAGGCAACCGTCGACAATGCCCGCACGCGTTACTTCATCGTGCATCTGCACCGCCTGCTCGATCCCGAGGCGGCGGCGGCGGTGGCCAGGCCCCGCCCGTCCGGCGCGTGACGGGGCTGCTTGGGGCGGGCTAGAAAGGGCGCATGGACCAGCCCGTGAAACAGGGCAAGCCGGCGGGGCTTGCTGAACCGGCCCTTTCGCGGCGGCGATCGTCGCTGGGCACGCGGCTGCTCCGTTCGTCGCCGGTCCAGGCTACCGCGGCAACGCTTCTGGCCAACTATCTGCGGCTGGTTCACCGGACCAGCAGCCTCAGCTTCGATCCCGAGGCGCCCTATGCCAAATATATCCACCTCGCGCCGGTGATCTTCACGATGTGGCACGGGCAGCATTTCATGCTGCCTTTCGTCCGCATCTTCGACTTCGAGGTGCGCGTGATGATCTCCCGCCACCACGATGGCGAGTTGAACGCGCGGATCGCCGAGAAGCTCGGCATCCGCCCGATCCGCGCCTCGACGGCGCGCGATGCCTCGCGCGTGATCGAGAAGGGCGGCATGACCGGGTTCCTCGAAATGAAGGCGGCGCTGGAGGAGGGCGTCTGCGTGTCGATGACGGCCGACATTTCCAACCTTGCCGCCCGCCGGGCCGGCCTCGGCATCGTCGCGCTCGCCAGGGCGAGCGGCCGGCCGATCATTCCCGTTGCCTATGCGAGCAGTCGCCGTATTGACATCGGCAGCTGGGACCGGGCCACTATCAACCTGCCTTTCAGCCGCGCGGTGTGCGCCGTCGGCGAGCCTATCCTTGTCCCCCCCGATGCCGGCGACGCCCTCCTCGAGGAAAAGCGCCAGCTGGTCGAGAACGAATTGAACGATGCCACGCGGCGCGCCTATGCCCTTGCCGACCGCCGCCCGGCCTGACCTCGGCACGGCGGCACTGCTTGCCGCCTATCGGGCCGCCGGCTTTATCTCGATTCCGTTCATCCCGCTGTCGCTGGTCTACCGGGCGCTCCGCCGCAAGGAGACGATGCGCCGCGCGCGCGAGCGCTTCGGCGGCTCGACCATCGCCCGTCCCCCCGGTCGCGTCTTCTGGGTCCACGCGGCGAGCGTCGGCGAGACCAACGCGGTGATGCCGCTGATCGACCGGCTCGCCGCGCTGGGCATCGCGGTTGTCTTCACGTCGGTGACCATCACCGCCGCCGAGATTGCGCGTCGCCGCCTGCCGCCGGGCGCGGTCCACCAGTTCTCCCCGGTCGACGTGCCGCTTCTCGTCAGCCGCTTCCTCAATCACTGGCAGCCGGAATGCGCGATCTTCGTCGAATCGGAACTGTGGCCGGCGACGATCATGAAGCTTCATGACCGGCATATTCCGCTGGTCGTCGTCAACGCGCGCCTGTCGCAGCGCTCTTTCGAGAGCTGGCAGCGGCTTCCGGGTCTGTCGCGGACCCTCTTCTCGCGCATCCCGCTCTGCCTCGCGCAGACCGCCAAGGACGGCGAGCGCTACGCCGGCCTCGGCGCGCCGCAGGTCGCCGTCACCGGCAATCTCAAGTTCGACGCCCCGCCGCCGGCGGCGAGCGAGGCCGGGCTTGCCGCCTTCCGCAAGCTCGCCGAGGGCCGTCCGCTCTGGGTCGCGGCAAGCACCCATCCCGGCGAGGAGGAGATCGTGGCCGCGGCGCACCGCCAGATACGCCGGAAGATTCCCGCTGCGCTGACGGTGATTGCGCCGCGGCACCCGACGCGCGGCGCCGATATCCGGACCGCGCTGACCGGACTGGGCTTTGGCGTCGCACAGCGGAGCCTCAACGAACCGGTCACGCCGGCCACCGACATCTATCTTGCCGACACGCTCAACGAACTCGGCATCTTCTACCGGGTCGCACCGGTGGCGTTCCTCGGCGGCTCGCTCATCCCGCATGGCGGCCAGAATCCGATCGAGCCGGCCCGGCTCGACACCGTCATCCTGCACGGGCCGCACGTCCACAATTTCGAGGAAGTCTATGCGGCGATCGACTCGGGCGGCGGCGCGATCCCGGTGAAGGACGCGCCGAGCCTCGCTTCGGAGGTGACCGCGCTCCTCGAAAACCCGGCGGCCGTGCGCCGGAAGGCCGAGGCCGCGGAACGCGCCCTCCGCCCGCTCTGCGGCGCGATGGACAGGACGATCGTCGCGCTGGCACCCTATCTCGGCGAGACCGGGAACCGGCTGGAAGGCGCGCGGCCGGCCGCTCTCGTCCGGTGAAGGCCCCCGCCTTCTGGTGGCGTCAGGAGCAAAGTCCGGCCGCCATGCTTCTTTCGCCGCTCGCCGCGGCATTCGGAGCCGCCGCCGCCCGTCGCATGGGGCGGCCCGCACACTACCGCGCGCCGGTTCCGGTCATCTGCGTCGGCAACCTCGTCGTCGGCGGCGCCGGCAAGACCCCCGCCGCGCTGGCCCTCGCCGCCCTTGCCCGCAGCGAAGGGCTCCGCCCGGGCTTCGTTGCGACCGGCTATGGCGGCAGCGCATCGGCGCCGACGCTGGTCGAGCGCGACGCGCCGGCGGAGCTTGTCGGGGACGAGGCGCTGATGCTCGCCGCGGCCGCGCCGACCGTCGTCGCCGCCGACCGCGCCGCCGCGGCGGTGCGCCTCATCGGCGAAGGTGTAGCGGTCATCATCATGGATGACGGCTTCCAGAATCCCCGCCTTGCCAAGGATCTGTCGCTGGTCGTCGTCGACGCCGCCGCCGGGATCGGCAACGGGCGGGTCATGCCGGCGGGACCCTTGCGCGCGCCGCTCGACGCGCAGATCGCCCGCGCCGACGCCCTGATCGTGATCGGCGGGGAGACCGCCTCGCATCCGTCGCTCGGGGCCGTCATTCGCGCCGGCGGGCCGCCGGTCGTGCGGGCGCATCTGAAGCCGGTCCGCGTCGAGGGATGGAGGACGCGGCCGATCCTTGCCTATGCCGGGATCGGGCGGCCGGAGAAGTTCTTCGCCTCGCTCGCCGCGATCGATGCCCCGGTTGCCGCAACCCGCGGCTTCGCGGACCATCACCCGTTCAGCGAGGCGGAGGCGCGCCTGCTCCTCGATGAGGCAAAGTCCGGCGGCTATCGGCTGGTGACGACGGAGAAGGACCGCGCCCGGATGAGCGGCGCGACCGGCGCGGTCGCGGAACTGCTTGCCGCGTCCGACGCCTTCGCGGTCGAACTCCACGTCGACGACCCGGGTGCGCTGGCCGACATTCTGGCGCCGGTCTGGCGGAAGGCGCGGGAAGGCCGCGCCTAGATGCGCCCGGTCTCCTGGAAACGCCGGAGCGCCGCCGCGGCATCGACATAGGCTTCCTGCCGCGCCACGCTCCAGTAGCGCAACTCATCGAGCGGGATGGTGGCGCCGGTCACCGCACAGATGACGAAGCCGCCCGGCGACATGACCTGGAACTCGCCGTCGAGGTAGCGGAGCCGTGCCTCGCCGCCCCGCCCGAAACGTTCCATCCGGTTCATGCGAAACCTGCTCCCGAGTGAGGCACCACACCTAGGTCTCCCGGCGACGCCGTGCAAGCGGCGATGCCTCCTAGCGCCGGCCGAACAGCCGTTCGATGTCGGCGAGCTTCAGCTCGATATAGGTCGGCCTGCCATGGTTGCAGGTCGCCGAGTTCGGCGTCGCCTCCATTTCGCGCAGCAGCGCATCCATCTCCGCCGGCTTCAGCCGGCGGCCCGCGCGCACCGATCCGTGGCAGGCCATGCGCGAGGCGACCGCCCAGAGCCGGTCCTTGAGGCTGTCGCTACGCTCCCATTCGGCGAGCTCCTCGGCGAGGTCGCGGACGAGCGCGCCGGCGTCGATCACGCCGAGCATCGACGGCGTCTCGCGGACGGCAACCGCGCCCGGCCCGAACCGCTCGAGCACGAGGCCGAGGGCGGCGAGTTCCTCCGCGCGCGCCGCAAGCCGGTCTACGTCGTCGCCGGCGAGTTCGACGATCTCGGGGATGAGGAGGATCTGGCGCGCCGGCCCGCGCGCCGCGAGCCCGCGCTTCAGCGCCTCATAGACGAGGCGCTCGTGGGCGGCATGCTGGTCGACGATGACGAGTCCGTCCCGGGTCTGCGCGACGACGTAGTTCTCATGCACCTGGGCGACGGGCGCGCCGAGCGGCAGGTCGAGCGCGGCCGGGGCGGGCTCCGCGGCGGCCCGCGCCGAGGGCGCGATCGCAAACGCGGCCTGCGCCGCCTCGGCGAAGCCGGGAGCGACCGCGGCGCTGCCGTCGTAGCGCCAGACCGGTTCGGCCGGGCGCGGGGCGGCGGTGCCGCCCGGCCGGAACGCGGCGATGGTCGCGCCCGCCGCCGCGGTCGAGCCGCGCGGACGATTGGTGCCGAACGCTTCGCGGAGCGCCCCAATAACGAGCCCGCGCACCAGCCCGGGATCGCGGAAGCGTATCTCGGCCTTGGTCGGATGGACGTTGACGTCGACCTCGCGCGCCGGAAGGTCGATGAACAGCGCCGCTGCCGGGAAGCGGTCGCGCTTCATGAGGTCGGCATAGGCGGCGCGGATCGCGGCAAGCAGGAGCCGGTCGCGCACCGGGCGGCCGTTGACGAAGAGGAACTGCGCCAGCGAATTGGCGCGCGCATAGCTCGGCAGGCCCGCGAAGCCGGTCAGCCGGACGCCTTCCCGCTCGGCGTCGACGGCTACCGCATTCTCAGCGAACTCGCGACCGAGCACCTGCCCAATCCGCGCCAGCCGGGCGTCGGCGCCGCTCGCCGCCGGGTAGTCGAGCGAGGTCCGGTCGCTGCCGGCCAGCGCGAAGCGGACCTCGGGATGCGCCAGCGCCAGCCGCTTCACGACCTCGGTCACCGCCGCGGCTTCACTGCGCTCCGACTTGAGGAACTTCAAACGCGCCGGCGTCGCGAAAAAGAGGTCGCGCACCTCGATCCGCGTCCCGGCGGAGAGCGCCGCCGGGCTGACCTTCGAGATGCGGCCGGCCTCGACGGAAATGCCATAGGCCTCCGCCGCGCCACGCTGCCGCGAGACGATCGCAAGCCGTGCCGCGGCGCCGATCGCGGCGAGCGCCTCGCCGCGGAAGCCGAGGCTGCGGATATCGTCGAGCGAGGTGAGCTTGGACGTGCAATGGCGCTCGACGGCAAGGGCCAGTTCGTCCCGCGCGATCCCGCCGCCATCATCGGTGACCCGGACGAGCGCCGCACCGCCCGCCGCAGTCGCCACCTCGATCCGCGTGGCTCCGGCGTCGATAGCGTTCTCGACCAGTTCCTTGGCGACGCTCGCCGGGCGCTCGATCACCTCGCCGGCGGCGATGCGGTTGACCAGGTCTTCGCTGAGGCGCCGGATCGTCATGCGGCCGATTTTCAAGGATTCGCCGCCGTGGGGAAAGGGCGCCTTTCCTGTCAGGCGGCGATGGCCGGGCGCGCGATCACAGCGTCAGGGGAGTTCAATTCGCGGATGCCCCAGAGGCAGCCGCAATCCTCCCCCCTTGAACTGGCGCATGCGAAGGATGGTGGAGGGGCCGCGAGGCCCCCGAACCCAGGCCGTTTACGCCGATTTGGTGAGAAGCTCGGCGCAGTTGCGGCCAACGCCGGAAACCGGGGCGTCGCTCCCCGGCATGGTCGCCCAGCCGCCCTTTTCGATGAAGGCGCCCCGCTCGTAGGTCGGCGCCTTTTTCAGCTCTTCCAGCTTCGCTGCAGCGTCCGTCGCTCCGTTGAACTGCTTGACGCAGATCGGGACCAGTGCCGCGATCACCGCCGCGTCTGCCTTCGTCTTGGAGCGCAGGTCGGCGGACGAGCCGGTGATCCAGCCGCCCCATGTAAAGCCAAGAACAGCCAAAATAATAGCGCCGCCAGCCGCGCCCGCCAGGGCCGGCTTCACATCTGTCCTCATGCTCATGAATTCACCTCATCGGGCGGACGGGGAGTCCCATCCGCCCAATATTATAGCATTCTTCAACAATCGATTATGTCTTCTTTGGCGCTCGCGGAAGATTACTCGACGCCGCCAAGCGCCGGACCGAGCAGGCGGCAGCCGGGGAGACAGGCCCTGTGCCGCGACCGCAGCCGCTAGTTCACCGATCCCTGGTTCGCCTGGTCGTCCTGGAGCTGTCCGGCGACCTTGGCAGCGAGCGCTGCAAGCTTCTCCAGCGCATCGCGGTTGACCCCGAAGAAGCTGTCTCCGTTGTCGGTCTTGAAGGCGATGACCGCCAGTCCCGGCTGCTGGGGATTGGTCATCACGTCGAAAGCGCGGAGAAAGTAGGCTCTGAGCTGTTGCATGCTTCTTCCCTCGTTGGCGGGCGCCATCCAGCGGGTTTCCTGGCACGGCGCTATCCCGCCGGCAAATGATCCCCTCCCAGTCCCTTCGCCCCGATGTCATGCCGGCAGAATCCGCCCGGCCAGTCGATCGCCGCAACACCGGCGTAGGCGCGCGCCTGCGCTTCGGCGAGGGTGCCGCCGCGCCCGGTGACGTTGAGGACGCGCCCGCCGCCGGCGACCAGCCGGCCATCGCGCATGGCCGTGCCGGCATGGAAAATCTTCACGCCCGGCAGCGCGTTGGCGCGATCGATTCCAGCGATGGGCGAACCCCTGGAGTGGGCGCCCGGATATCCCTTGGCAGCCATCACGACGGTCAGTGCCGCATCGCTGCTCCAGACCGGCGCGATCCGGTCGAGCGTCCCGTCAACGGTGGCGAGAAGCGCCTCGACCAGGTCGCCGTCGTAACGCAACATCAGCACCTGCGTTTCCGGGTCGCCGAAGCGGGCATTGTACTCGATGAGCTTCGGGCCGTCGGCGGTCAGCATCAGCCCGGCATAGAGGACGCCGCGATAGGGCGAGCCACGCCCCGCCATCGCCGCGACCGTCGGGCGGATGATCCGGGTCATCGCCGTCTCGACCATCGCCGGGGTCATCAGGGGGCTCGGCGAGAAGGCGCCCATGCCGCCGGTATTGGGGCCGGTGTCGCCGTCGCCGACCCGCTTGTGGTCCTCGGCCGTGCCGAACGGGATCGCCGTCGTTCCATCCGACAGCGCGAAGAAGCTGGCCTCGCGCCCGGCGAGGCACTCCTCGACCACGACTTCGGCGCCCGGCGCTGCGAAACAGGCGGCAAGGGCATCGAGCGCCTCCGCGACCGTAGCCGCCACGGTGACGCCCTTGCCGGCGGCAAGCCCGTCCGCCTTCACCACGATCGGGGCACCCTGCGCCCGCACGTAGGCCCCGGCGCTTGCGCGATCGGTGAAGCGGCGGTAGGCGGCGGTCGGGATGCCGGCTTCGCGGCAGAGGTCCTTGGTGTAGCCCTTGGAACCTTCCAGCCGCGCCGCCTCACGCGACGGGCCGAAGGCGCGGATACCCGCGGCCGCGAGATCGTCGACGATTCCGGCAACCAGCGGCGCTTCCGGGCCGACGAAGACGAAGTCGATCTCCGCCCGGCGGCAGAACGCGATGACCGCGGCGTGGTCGGCAATGTCGAGCGGCACCAGCTCGGCTTCCTCGCCGATGCCGGGATTTCCCGGCGCGGCGTAGAGGCGGCGAAGCCGCGGCGACCGGCGGAGCTTCCAGGCGAGCGCGTGTTCGCGGCCGCCGGAGCCAAGGAGAAGGACCTGCATTGCGCCCGCCTCTATCAACCGGGCGGCAGGGTGTCCATTGCCGGGCGAACCGCGCTAAACCGTCACCCGATGGATGCGCCCCGCCCGCCCGACACGCCCGATTCGCTCGGCTCGCACCCGATCCTCCGCTTTCTGCCGGCGGCGTTGGTGCCCTATTCGCGGCTGGCGCGGCTCGACCGTCCGATCGGCTGGTGGCTGCTCTTGTGGCCGTGCTGGTGGTCGAGCGCGCTCGCCGCCGATGCCGCCGGGCTGCGCTACCCCGACCCCTGGCATCTGGTTCTCTTCCTCGTCGGCGCCGTGGTCATGCGCGGCGCCGGATGCACCTATAACGACATCGTCGACCGCGACATCGATGCGGCGGTCGCGCGGACGCGCGCCCGGCCGATCCCGAGCGGACAGGTGAGCGTCGGCGAGGCGAAGGCCTTCCTCGTCGCACAGGCGCTGGCCGGGCTGGCGGTCCTGCTCTGCTTCAACCGCACGACCATCCTGATCGGCGCGGCGTCGCTCCTCTCGGTCGCGGTCTATCCGTTCCTGAAGCGCGTCACCTGGTGGCCGCAGATCGGCCTCGGCATCGCGTTCTCGTGGGGGGCACTCCTCGGCTGGCCGGCGCTGTTCGGCGATCTCGGCTGGCCCGCCGTGGTCCTCTACCAGGGGTGCATCCTGTGGACGGTCGGCTACGACACGATCTACGCGCACCAGGACAAGGAGGACGATGCGCTGGTCGGCGTCCACTCGACCGCGCGGCTCTTCGGTACGCGGACACCGCTCGCGCTGACGCTGCTCTATGCCGCCTCGACTGTGACGCTCGCGCTCGCGTTCTGGCTGACCGGGGTCGGCCTGTGGGCATGGGGCGGACTGGCGATCGGCGGGGTCCAGCTCGGTTGGCAGGTCGTGAAGACCGACTTCGACGATCCGGCGAGCTGCCTCAGGTCATTCCGGTCCAACCGCGGCTACGGCTGGATCGTCTTTCTAGGGCTGGTCGCCGATTGCGCGCTGCGCGGCCTGTGAGGCCGGTCCGTTTGCCGTTCAGTTGCGGGCGATGATCTCGCGGCCGGAAATGCGCTCGATCTCGCGGAAGAAGCCGGGCTTGCGGCGGCGAAGAAACCGCGAGCGGCGGCCCTTGAAGAAGGCGTAGCGCCGGCGCGGCTTCGGCCTGCCTGTCCGGAGGCCTTCGCCGGTATCCTCGGCGGTCTCGACCGCCCCGTCGGGCGTGACGATGAGGAGCGGCAGATTGAGCGCCTTGCCCCAGGCCTCCCAGTCCGCCGCGACATCGGCGGGCTCGGATGCAGTAAGGATGCGGAGCGACAGGCCGGGCTCCGGGTGGCGCAGTTCGAGGATGACACGGAGGTCGCCGTTCGTGCCGACCGGCTCCATGCGCACGGCGACGCCGGAGAACGTATTCACCGGGACGGTGAAGGTCAGCGCCGGACCGGAGCGCATCGGCCGGCGCACCAGCGCGCGATCGCGATCGAGGACGACCGCCGCTTCGTCGGCGCCGCCGTCGATGGCAGCCGAAAATCGCACTGGCAGGGACGACGGGTCGAGCCGTTCTGCACGGCTCGACCCGGCGGGTGCTCCGCCGATCATCTGCTTGACGCCTCTAGCTTCCCCGACGGGCCCGGTTAACTCCAGGTCCTCGTCTTTTCGTGGCGAGAAGATGCCACGCCGCGCTTCAGATCGGCTTAAACGGTTGGGTTAAATTTGAATGATCCGGAAAAGGGTTAGCGGGAGGCCACCGATTTGGGTTTAGAGAACCTTGCCCGGGTTCATGATCCCTTGCGGATCGAAGGCCTGCTTGATCTTCCGCATCATCGACAATTCGACGGCGCCCTTCACGCCCGGGAGCAAGTCCCGCTTCAGGACGCCGATCCCGTGCTCCGCCGAGATCGTCCCGCCGAGTTCGGTGACGATCCGGTGGACGACGCCGTTTACCTCCGCCCAGCGGGCGAGGAACGCGGCTTTGTCGGCGCCGACCGGCTGGCTGATGTTGAGGTGGATATTGCCGTCGCCGAGGTGGCCGAAGGCGAAGGGCCGCGCGCCGGGAATGATCGCCGTCACCGCTTCGCCCGCCCGGGCGATGAGTTCCGGCACCGCCGACACGGGCACGGCGACATCGTGCTTGATCGAGCCGCCCTCGAATTTCTGCACGTCGGAGAGCGCGTGCCGCAGACGCCACAGCTCGTTCGCCTGACCGAGCGACTCGGCGCGGATGCCGTCCTCGACCAGGCCGCGGTCGAAGCCCTCGCCGAAGATCGCCTCGAGCGCGGCATCGGCATCGGCCTGCGAGCGCCGCGAGGAGATTTCGAAGAGCACGTACCAGGCGTGGCTGCCGGCAAGCGGGTCGCGTGCCCCGGCAAGATGCTTCAGCACGAAGTCGATGCCGAGGCGCGGGATCAGCTCGAACGCGGAAAGCGTGCCGCCGGCGTGGTTCTTGGCGACCTGGAAGAGCTGGAGCGCGGCGCCGGGATCGGCGAGGCCGACGAGGGCGACGCTGGTGCCGCGCGGCTTCGGATAGAGCTTCAGCACCGCTGCCGTGACGATGCCGAGCGTGCCTTCCGCGCCGATGAAGAGGTTCTTGAGGTCATAGCCGGTATTGTCCTTGCGAAGCTTGCGGAGGCCGTCCCAGATTTCGCCGGACGGGAGGACGACTTCGAGGCCGAGGACAAGATCGCGCATGTTGCCGTAGGCCAGAACGGCGGTGCCGCCGGCATTGGTCGAGATGTTGCCCCCGATCTGGCACGAGCCTTCCGAGGCAAGCGACAACGGGAACAGGCGGTCCGCCCGGTCGGCCGCCGCCTGGGCTTCGCTGAGCGTGACGCCGGCTTCGGCGACCATGATGTCGGCATCGACGTCGGCTGCGCGGATGCGGTTGAGGCGGGTCAGCGAGACGACGACCTGGTTGCCGCTTCGGTCGGGCACCTGGCCGCCCACCAGCCCCGTATTGCCGCCCTGGGGAACGATCGCGGTGCCGGTCTCGGCGGCGAGCTTCACGATCGCCGCGACCTCGTCGGTCGAGCCGGGACGGAGCACCATCGGGGAGACGCCGACGAATCTGTCGCGCTGCTCGATGAGGAACGGGTGCATCGCCTCCGGCGCGGTCAGCGCATTGCCGCTGCCGACGATCGCGGCGAAGCGTGCAAGGACGCGGGCAGGCGGGAGGGGGGCATTCATCCGTGGCGTCATTCTAGGAGGCGCCGAGAGGGCCGTCGAGGCGCTGTCCGGGCTCAGCACATGTGAGACGACGGGGTCTCCTTGGCTGGTTGTTGATCGAGGTACTGTTTTGGGGTGAGGCCGGCAAGCGCGCCGTGGGGTCTGTAGGTGTTGTAGAGGTGCTGGAAGGCGGCGACGTGGGTTGCGATCTCGGGGATGGTGAGGGGGAGATCTCGGCAGGCATAGAACTCGTATCGCCAGGCGCCGTTGCAGCGTTCGACGGCGCCGTTG
>DASRGK010000046.1:0-4307 GCA_035651055.1 Bauldia sp. | reverse complement strand
TCATGCATGACAGGAGGGAAGCGATGTTCACCGCGATCGAAGGGATGCCCGCCGGTGTAATCGGCTTTGCCGCTTCGGGCCGCGTCACCCTTGCCGACCAGGAGGACGTGCTCGCGCCGACGATCGACTGGGCGCTCGAGGGCGGCGGCAAGGTCCGCCTGCTCTACGTCGCCGGACCGGAGTTCGACGGCTACGAGGAAGGCGCGCCGCTCGACGACGCCGTCTTCGGCACACGCCATTTCGCCGATTTCGAGAAGATCGCCTTCGTGGCGGAGAACAGTCCCTACGACCGGGCGGTCCGGGCGCTGAAAGGCCTGATGCCGGCGGACCTCCGCGTCTTCCGCGCCTCGGATATCGAGAAAGCCAAGGCCTGGCTCGCTGCCTGAGCCGGGTCGGCCCGGGGAGCCGCGCTTGTGAACGAGGTCACTGACCGGGCCTCGCCGGGGCTGGTAGGAGCCGCCCCGGAACGCGGAGGAACGGCCATGGCTCCACCGATGAACGCCCCGATGAAAGCCGATGCCGGCAACGACATCGACTGGCGCTGGGGCTTCGAGCCGGAAGCGTGGATAAGCCTCCGCTCGCGCCGCGCCCTTGCCGCCAAGCCCTCGCCGCAGGCGATCCGCACCGAGCCTTCCGCGCCGGCGCGGCGCTACCTGCTGCCGCGCCTGGCGGCGGTGATGCGGAACCTGTTCGCGGGATAGAGCGGGCCCTCGGTCCCGCCCGCGGTCATCCTGTATCGCCGGATCGGTTTATTGGGCCTCGGGGCGTTGGCCCGCGCCGACCGTCGCCGGCGCGGGGCCACTAAGCCGAAGCCGCCCGTTCGCTCGTGGAATTGACCGGACACGGCGACAAAAAGCGTCTTGCCGCAGCCACGGCCACGAACAGCGGTGGGAAGGCAGCATAAGAGGTCGCCGCCGCCGCCCGATGAAACTGGCGGCCGGCGACGCGAACATGGGGTGGGATGAAAGAAGGGTCGCGGGCAAGAAAGACCGGCGCCCCGTCGCGCATAAAAACAGCGCTGCGGGGCTCCGGGCGCAATGGCACGGCGGTCTCGGCGACGTGCGACATCGCCAAGCGATCGGCTTGCTGCACAGGCATCGGAAATGGACGGCGGGTCCGCTGGCTACGCGGCCACGGAACCTGGCCGAAGCGGTACACGTGCTTCGGCGCTAAACGCGCGAAAAACCCCACAACTCAGCCCTGCGGTACTCAACTACCAATCCGCTCCGCCGCGCACTTATCAGCTGGTTGAGATGTGCCTTTCGTTCAGTCAGACGAGTTACAAACTGGCCTCGAGACAAACGCTAGCACCGTCCTAATTATCTGGCAAGCAAGGCGAAAATGGCGCAGGCGCACCCCTCGCGGGCGGCGGCGCGTCTGGTATCATTGCGGGAACCGCGCCGGGCTTCGCGAGTTAAGAGACCGACAGCATGCCCTGGTCAGAACCAAAGCCCCTTTAGGAGGGACCATGAAGATCCTCGCCACCATCATTTCCGCCGCTGCCCTTGCCGCGATTGCCGTGCAGCCGGCGGCTGCGCTCTCCAAGTCCTACTGCGCCGACAAGGCGCGCCACGTCGCCAACGCCCAGGCGGCCGGCAAGACCATCGTCGGCGCCGGGCTCGGCTGTCTGTTCGGCCAGCTCATTTCCAAGAAGTGCGGCGTCGGCGCGGCCATCGGCGGCGTCGGCGGCTTCGCCATCGGCAGCGCCAAGTGGCACCAGGTCTACGACCGGGTGTACTGGAACTGCCGTCACAGCTGATCGACTGCAGACCGCGGTTAAGGAAAGGCGGCTGCCGTGGCGGCCGCCTTTCGGTTTTTGGAGGGCCCTTGCCCCGCTTCGGGCGGCAGGCCGGCCGGGACCGCCCGGGGGCACGTCCCGCGGCCCGGCGATGAACCAACCTGCTCATCCGCTTCTCTGGCCCCGATGATCGGCGGAATTGCGAGGGACCGGGGCGGATTTTACTCGATCGTTCCGGCAAATCGCCGGCGTCTTTACGTGCAATCACCGTGAAATCAATTGGCGAAGTTGGCGTAAATCCGTGTTTCGACCTTATTGAAGAGTAATTCCTGCCAGCGTCTCCGCGTTGACGACCCTTTCTCGGTTGATAACCTCGCCTCCACGTCGTCTTACACTTGCGGATGGAGGGGAATAAATGGCCGACCCAAGCGTATTCGCCTACATGTACGCCCTGACCGTCGACGGCAGCGGCAATTATGTGCTGGTCGACGGCGACGGCAATTCCGGCAACGGCCTGCTGACCCCGGCCTCCCTGGACGTGAGCATAAAGGACGACATCCAGGACGGACCGACGGATCGCCATACTGTCGTCGGCGACATCGCCAACGACCAGTTCGAGGTGACCCGCGCCGATGACCTCAACGGCAACTACACCTTCATTTCCCTCGGCTTTACCAATGTCGGTCCCGGCCAGAACGGGATGATCGCGCTCAACCAGGCGACCAGCACCTACTACTTCTTCACCAACACCGCGCTTGACGATTCCCTGGCGAATACCGCCCTGACGCAGGAATCCGGGCCGCTCGAAGTCTGCTTCATGCCCGGCACGATGATCGCGACGCCGGCTGGCGAGGTGGCGGTCGAGACCCTGCGGATCGGCGACATGGTGCGGACGGACGACGGCCGCGACGTGGTGGTGCGCTGGATCGGCCGGCAGACGGTGGCGCCGCTCTTTGCCGACGAGCTCCGGTTGCCGGTGCGGGTGAAGGCGGGCGCGCTCGGCGAGAACCAGCCGGCGCGGGATCTGGTCCTCTCTCCGGACCACGCGCTCCTCGTCGAGGGCGTGCTCGTCCAGGCGGGCGCTCTGGTCAACGGCCTCTCGGTCGTGCGCGAACGGGATGTCCCGGCGCTCTTCACCTACCTCCATATCGAGACAGACGACCACTCCCTCATCCTTGCCGAGGGCACGCCGGCGGAGACGTTCATCGACAATGTCGACCGCGCCCGGTTCGACAATTACGACGAGTATCTCCGGCTCTATCCGGCCGGCCGCGCGATGGCCGAGATGGACCTGCCGCGGGCCCAGTCGCACCGCCAGGTGCCGGCGGCGATCCGGGCCCGGCTCGCCGATCGGGCGGCGCGCCTTTTCGGCGAGGTCGCGGCAGCCGCCTGACCCTCAAGACTTCCCCACCGTGACCGAAGGCGGCGCCGCTACGGCGCCGCTTTTTTCACGTCCGGACGCCGCTTGAATAAAACTCGAGTTTCTATTGTGCCGTGTTCCAATATAAAATTTGAATATTGAGCCGGGACAATTGTACTACACTGAAAGAAGGTTATATCGCGTTAACTTCTACTGCTAGCCGCCTAATAAATCTGCAGCGTATTTCCAGTATTTCTGTATACTCGTTTTCCGACGGAGTTCTGAGGGCGTCCGCGGGCGTCTCGCCTCAGGTCTGGGTTACGAAACGGAAAAAGGGGTCCCCATGCCAGTCCAATACATGACCGAAGCGCAACTGGGCGCCACGCTCACCGGCAACGGCAATCTTGATCCGTCGGTGCGCCAGGCGGTGCTCAACCACCTGGAGAGCATCGGCGTCTACAATAGCGGCAATCCGGGCCTCACCGCGTGGGTCCAGACCGGCCCGAATGCGCCGCTCAATCCGCTGACCCAGGTGCTCGACCTCTCCTCGCCGGCCGCCGCCAGCGTCACCACCGGCGGCAACCTCGACGTGATCGTCGACGACGTGCCGAACGGCACCACCCTCACCGTCTTCGGCTCGAAGGACGTGTTCATCGCCACCAGCAAGCGGGCGAACTCGATCATCCTCAACGACAGCGGCAACGACACGGTCGTCTCGGGCTCGGGCGCCGACACGATCACCGGCGGCGCCGGCTCGATGGACGTGATGACCGGCGACGGCAACGACCAGGTCACCGGCGGCAGCGCCGACAACAACTTCATCGACGCCGGGGGCGGCAACGACACGGTGACCACCGGCGGCGACAACGACACGATCCTCGGCGGCGCCGGCAACGACTCGCTCGACGGCGGCTTCGGCGACAACCAGTCGCTCGACGGCGGCTCGGGCAACGACACCGTCTTCGGCGGCGGCGACAACGAAACCATCCTCGGCGGGACCGGCAACGACTCGCTCGACGGCAATTTCGGCGACAACCAGTCGATCGACGGCGGCAGCGGCAACGACTTCCTGTTCGCCTATGGCGACAATGCCACGCTGCTCGGCGGCGACGGCAACGACTACCTCGATGGCGGCATCGGCGACAACCAGTCGATCGACGGCGGCGGCGGCAACGACCAGCTGATCGCGGGCGGCGACAACTCGACGCT
>DASRGK010000045.1:0-41961 GCA_035651055.1 Bauldia sp. | reverse complement strand
CCTCTTCCCGATCGTGAACCCGATCGGCGGCGCGCCGATCTTCCTAGGCCTCACCCGCCAGCGCGGCATCAGGGACCGCGAGCCGATCGCCCGCCGCGTCGCGCTGAACGGCTTCCTCCTTCTCCTCGGCTCGCTCTTCGTCGGCTCCTACGTGCTCGAATTCTTCGGCATCACGCTACCGATCGTGCGGATCGCCGGCGGCCTCGTTGTCAGCGCCTTCGCCTGGCAGCTCCTCCATTCCGGCAGCGACATCGACACCGCCCCGGCCGAAGCCGCGCCGCGCCCGCTAGGCGCCGCCGACACGTTCTATCCGCTGACCATGCCGCTCACCGTCGGCCCCGGCTCGATCGCGGTCGCGATCACCGTCGGCAGCCAGCGCCCGCAGAACGCCGGCGCCGGCTTCATCGACGTCGCCGCGGTGATCGCCGGCGCCGTCCTCGGCCTCGCGGCAATCGCCGCCACCATCTACCTCGCCTACCGCTATGCCGAGCGCACCGTCTCGGTGCTCGGCGAAGGCGGCACCAGCGTCCTCGTCCGCCTCTCGGCTTTCATTCTGCTCTGCATCGGCATCGAGATCGTCTGGAACGGCTGGTCGACGCTGCAGGCGGTGGGGCGGTGAAGGACGAATCAACCGCTCTTCACCCGGCCATCGTCGGGAGCCCGCCCTGATTTGATCGGCCGGCCAGCCATCCTGAGGTGCCCGCGCGGAGCGCGGGCCTCGAAGGACCCGCGACGCTCCGTCCCCTGCACCGTCATCCTCTGCGCAAGCAGGGGATCGCTCTCCACGCGCGCTCCGTTTCCGGCCAGGACGCGACCCCCGATCCTCCGGGCAAGCCGGCGGATGACGAAGCGTAACACCTGACGTCGACGCTTCTCGCTGCCGGTCATCCCTCACTGCCTGTCATCCCCGCGCCAGCGGGGATCCAGTATCCGCGACCTCGCCAGCACAAACACGACGCACGGGATCGCCTGACCCCGCGCGGACAACGGTTACTGGTTCCCCGCTTTCGCGGGGATGACAGTCGTGGGGCAACGAACCGCCCTCGCCAACCCCCGCCACAGAACCAGCGGCACGTCTTCCACCCCACTCCCGTCCTCCTCTGCGAAAGCAGAGGATCGCTCTCCGCGCGCGCTCCGTTTCCGGCAACACTCGACCGGCCGCCCCGATCCTCCGGTCAAGCCGGAGGATAACGGTGAGGAGCAGCCTGACGTCGACGCTTCTCGCTGCCGGTCATCCCTCACTGCCTGTCATCCCCGCGAAGGCCTGCCCTCGACCGGATCGGGGGCGGGGACCCGGGAACCGAGACGCCGGACAACGCGCTCCATCACCCAACAACGTCATGGCCGGGCTGGTGCCGGCCATCCACGTCTTTGGTCGGCCCTGTGCGTCCTTCGAGGCTCGGGCTACGCCCGAGCGCCTCAGGATGGCGATGTGGGTGAAGTCCCGCGAAGCAGGTCGATCCCTTCCTTTCCGTTGACGCCGTCACCCACCCCGCCATCCTGAGGTGCGAGCGAAGCAAGCCTCGAAGGACGCACCGCGCGCCGGCACTCAGCGTGTGCTCGCCTCCCTCTCAATCCAGCGCGCGCGCAAATAAATCTATCCCGCCCCGTACTGCCTCCGTTCCCGCTCGCGAGGGCGCCTTCCGGAGGCGTTCGCTAGGCCGAGCGGGAATGCGGTGTCCGGGTGGCCGTTCGCAAGCGGCGCCCGGAGGTCCGGGACTACTTCCCGCCGACGATGAGTCGGCCGCTAGACGAACTCCGTCAATCAGCGTGGGTCTTTCGCGCCGACAACTCGCCGCCTCAAGGATTGATCGGCGTCACGTTCAGCGCCGGGTTGCGGATCACCGCCCCGCCGCCCGACGAAATCTTCGGGTCCCAGTGACAGAGGTTGAGTTCCGGCTTGTTCCCGCCGCCCTTGGCGTCGCAGATCCAGCAGCCCTGACCGGCGAAGCAGCACGAACAGATGATGCCGCCCTGGCAATCCCAGTTCGTGCACTTCTCCGGACCGGCCGGGCGCGGCTTGAAGACCGCCCAACCAGGGTCGGCAAGGCCGGCGGCGAGCATACCGGCGGCAAAGGCGACAACGGCGTTGCGCATGGTCCCTCCCGACAAGTGCGCCCCCCGCGACGGGCGAGCCTCAGGGCAGAGCGAAATGCGCTCGCGTCGAGGACTCCGGCTTCCATGCCGTCGCCCTTTGTCGGACAGCGCCGACGATTGTCATGAGCATGATCCCCGGCGCCGGCGCCCGCAAGCCTGGAGCTCTCGCCGCCCGTCGTTCGCGCCTCCCTGGCTGTCATCCGCGCAGGGCCTGCCCTCGATCCCGATTCCGGAGCGGGGAGCCGGCAACCGAGGACGCGGGGGACGACGCGACACACCCCACCACGTCATCCTCTGCGAAAGCAGAGGACCGGTCTCCGCGCGCGCTCCGTTTCCGGCAACGGCGCGCCCTGCCCGCCTCGTACCCCCGGTCAAGCCGAGGATGACGTTCGGAGCAGCCTGACCGGCGGTGATCCACGTCATTCCGCGGGCCGCTCGTCGGATTGGCATCCGACACCCGAGCCTCGAAGGGCCCTACCAGTCCTTCACCACCGGAATGACCCTGGCGCCGACCAGTTCGATCGTCCGCGCCGCCATCGCGAAGGGCTGCCCGCCGATATCGAAGTGCCCGAGGAAGAGGTCGTTGCGGAACAACTCGCGCTCGTAGCCGAGCTTGTCGACGATCTCCTCCGGGCTGCCGACGAAGGTCGGGCCCTTCGGCGCGACGCGCTCGTCGTACACCGCGCGCGGCACCTCGGCGGCGTAGTTCGTCCGCGGCGCGTGATCGAGGAAGTATGCGCTGTAGTACGGGTAGAATTCGTCCCGTGCTTTGGCGCCGTCCGCGTCGCAATAGAGGTGCGAGCCGATCCCGACCTTGAGCCGTTCCGGCGGAAACCCCGCCGCGGCGCCCGCCTCACGGTAGGCGCGGATCTGGTCGGCGAAGCCCGCCGGCGGCTTCGATATGTTGGCGAGGATCACCGGCAGGCCGAGTCTGCCGGCGCGGATCGGGCTTTCCGGGTTGCCGCCGACGCCGAGCCAGACCGGCAGCGGGTCCTGCAGCGCCCGCGGCGAGATCGCGGCGTCGGCGAGCGGCGGCCGGAAGCGGCCCGACCAGGTGACGCGCTCCGCGGCGCGCAGTTTCAGGAGCAGGTCGAGATGCTCGTCGAACAGCGCGTCGTAGTCGGCCGTGTCGTGGCCGAAGAGCGCGAACGATTCGAAGAACGCGCCGCGCCCGGCGATGATCGCGGCGCGCCCGCCCGAGGCGAGGTCGAGCGTCGCGAAGTCCTGGTAGACGCGGACCGGATCGAGCGTGGTGAGGATCGTCACAGTGCTGGCGAGCCGGATGCGCCTGGTCGCGCCCGCGATCGCGGCGAGGAGCACGGCCGGAGACGAGACCGGAATGTCCAACCGGTGGTGCTCGCCGGCGCCGAAGAGCGCGAAGCCCGCATCCTCGGCAAGCTTCGCCAGCGCGATGATGTCGCGATAGCGCTCCGCCGGACTGACCGCCCGGCCGCTATGCGGGTCCGGCGTGATGTCGCCGAACGTATCGAGGCCGATTTCCATTGGCTCACCCGCTGATCCGCCTGCCCGCCGCATTGAAGCCGCTACGGCGTCCGGACGCCAGGCAGGGACTGACGCCGGGTGCCCCGGCCTGGGAAAATCTCCGCATGGGGCACGCCCCGCCCCGGTGGCGCCGGTTTACCTCGCCTCAACCGCAACCGGGTTGTGATCTCCTGCATTGCCCCGCGAATGCTATTCGCCACGAAGTCCGGGCGGGTTAGACTGCTCGGCGTCGGGGAGCGCCTCCGGAATGGAAACTTCGCCCGTTACCCGGGAACCCTTGCCGGCGAACCGGCGGCTTGTCGCGATACTCGTCGCCGACGTCGCCGGCTATGGCCGTCTCGTGGCCGAAGACGAGGAAGGCACGCTCCGCACGCTCGCCGACTACCGCACCGCGATTGCCGAAATCGTCGCCGAGCAGAGCGGTCGCATCTTCGGCACCGCCGGCGACTCGATCATCGTCGAGTTCGCCAGCGCCGTGAATGCGGTGCGCGCCGGCGCTGCCATCCAGCGTGCGCTGGCGCTGAAGAATGCTGCCCTCCCCGAGGCAAGGCGGATGGAATTCCGCATCGGCATCAATCTCGGCGATGTCGTGGTCGACGGGGACGATCTGTTCGGCGACGGCGTCAACATCGCCGCCCGCCTGCAGTCGATCGCCAATCCCGCCGAGATCTATATTTCGAGCGCGGTCCTGCAGCAGATCGAAGGCAAGCTCCAGTTCGCCTTCACCCCGCTCGGCGAACGGGCCCTGAAGAACGTCCTCCGCCCGGTATCGGTCTTCCGCGTGGAGTGGGATGGCGACGGTGTCGCTCCCGGCCTCAGGAGCCGCCCGCCGGCCCTCCCCGACCGGCCCTCGATCGCCGTCCTCCCCTTCCGCAACCTCAGCGAGGATGCGGCGCAGGAATATTTCGCCGACGGCATGGTCGAGGAAATCACCACGGCGCTCTCGCGCATGCGCGGCCTGTTCGTCATCGCGCGCAGTTCGAGCTTCACCTACAAAGGCCGGGAAATCGACGTGAAGCAGGTCGGCCGTGAAATGGGCGTCCGCTACGTCCTCGAGGGCAGCGTACGGAAGGCCGGCGACCGGCTCCGCATCACCGGCCAGCTTCTCGATACCGCCACCGGTGCGCATCTCTGGGCGGACCGCTTCGACGGAACGCTCGAGGATATCTTCACGCTTCAGGACCAGGTCGCATCGAGCGTCATCGGCGCCATCGCGCCGAAACTGGAGCAGGCCGAGATCGAGCGCTCGCGGCGGAAGCCGACGGAAAGCCTCGACGCCTACGACTATTTCCTGCGCGGCATGGCCGCGTTCTATCTGTGGACGAAGGAAGGCAATGACGAGGCGCTGGCCCTCTTCCGCAAGGCCGCCGAGCTTGACCCGAAATTCGCCACCGCCTTCGGCATGGCGGCCCGCTGCTATGGCCAGCGCAAGGCCCGCGGCTGGATGGCCGACCGCGCCGCGGAGACCGTCGAGGCCGTCCGCCTCGCCCGGCGGGCGGCCGAGCTTGGCAAGGACGACGCGGTCGCGCTCTATTCCGCCGGCGTCATCCTGATCTGGGTCGGCGGCGATTTCGACACCGGCGACGCGCTGATCGAGCAGGCGCTCGTGCTCAACCCCAACCTCGCCTGGGCCTGGCTCTATAGCGGCTGGGTCAAGGTCGCTTTCGGCGAGCCTGAGCTTGCCATCGACCGCGAGAGGCGCGCCATGCGCCTCTCCCCCCACGACCCGCTCACCTTCATCATGCAGAGCGCGGTTGCCGCCGCCCATTTTCTCGCCGGCCGCTACGCCGAGGCCCTGTGCTGGGCGGAGCTGTCGATGCGCGAGCAGCCGCATTACATCCTGTCGGCCTCGGTCGCGGCGGCCGCTGCGGCGATGACCGGCAACCAGACCGCCGCCGCCAAGGCCATCGCCCGCCTCCGCGAGGTCGACGCCGACCTGCGGCTCTCCAACTGGACCGAACACCTGACTCCGCTCCGCAAGCCGGAGCATGCCGAGCGCTGGGTGGCGGCATTGCGGAAGGCCGGGCTGCCCGAGTGAGAGCGTCGCGACCGACCCTTCCCGGCACCTGATCGCGGCGCATTGGCGGCGTCGCAGGCAAGACTGGCGCGTCGGGGCCGGGGCGTGGGAGAAACCTCGCCATGGGCGACTACCTGCTGCACGCGATCGTCACGCTCTTCGTCACCATCGACCCGCTCGGCCTCGCGCCGATGTTCATGGTCCTGACGGCAGGGTTTGCGCCCGAGGCGCGCCGCACGACCGCCATCCGCGCCAGCGTCACTGCCGCGCTCGTCCTCATCGCCTTCGCGCTCGGCGGCAGCGCGTTGCTGCACTTCCTCGGCATCTCGCTGCCGGCCTTCCGTATCGCCGGCGGGCTGCTTCTCTTTGCCATCGCCTTCGAGATGGTCTTCGAGCGGCGGAGCGAACGGAAGTCGGAGGCGGCCGAGAAGGCAAGCGCCCAGGACCTCCGCCATATCGCCATCTTTCCGCTGGCGATCCCGCTCACGTCCGGCCCCGGCGCGATTTCGGCCGTGATCCTGCTCGCCTCGCAGGCCGACGGCGCGCTCCAGCTGGCGAGCCTCATTCTCGTCGTCGTCGTGCTGGTGGCGGCCTGCCTCGCCGTGTTCCTTCTCGCCGGGCGAATCGAGCGGGTGCTGGGCGAGACCGGCCGGATCGTGGTCAGCCGCCTCCTCGGCGTGCTCCTTGCGGCGCTCTCGGTCCAGTTCGTCGCGGACGGCGTGATGTCCTTCGTGGCGGCCCGCCCGGCGGGCTGAGCGCACACCAGGCGAGGCGGACTGCACGCCCGTTCGCGCGACCCACCGGCCTCCTCCGGCTTGACCGGCGGACCGCGCGCCATGCAGCCCCGCGCTTCTCCCGGAGTATGTCCGGCGAGCGCTCCCTTTCGCTTCTTGCGAAAGATGCCGAAACGCCGGTGGCACCGCTAGCCGGGGTCGTCCTGCCCCTAGAACGGGATCTCGTCGTCGAGCTCTTCCTTGAGCGAGCTGCCGCCGGTCGGCGCCGGCGCGCGGCCGCCCCCGCTCCGGTTCTCCATCGGCGAGGCGCGGCCGAAGTCGCCGCCGGGGTCGGCGCCGACATTGTCGCCGGCCCGGTCGAGGAGGGTCAGCTCGCCGCGGAAGCGCTGCAGCACCACCTCGGTCGCGTAGCGGTCCTGCCCGCTCGCCTGGTCCTGCCATTTCCGCGTCTGCAGCTGGCCTTCGATGTAAACCTTGGAGCCCTTCTTCAGGTACTGCTCGGCGATCTTCCCGAGGTTCTCGTTATAGATGACCACTGAGTGCCACTCGGTGCGCTCCTGGCGCTCGCCGGTGGTCTTGTCGCGCCAGCTTTCCGACGTCGCGACGCGCAGATTGACCACGGTCGAGCCGTTGTTGAGCCGCCGCACCTCGGGATCGCGCCCGAGATTGCCGACCAGAATGACCTTGTTGACGCTGCCCGCCATGACCCACCTGCTCTTTCCTCGTTCGCCGGACCCTAACCCGGCGACCGCCCGCCGGTATCGCCGAACTTCCCGGCCATCCACAGGCGATAGGGGTTTCGCACCGGTATCGCCGGCCTGCCATCCTCGTGTTCCCGTTATGTTCGCACGGAGGGTCCGCGAATGCAACCGGAATTGCCCGCCTATTTCGCCCTTTTCAGCCGGTCGAGCGGGAGCACCTGGTCCACCTCGAAATAGCCCGCCCACGGATCGGCCTTCTGCCGCTTCAGCATCGCTGCCGCGGTTTCGACGCTCGCCGGGTGGGCGCTTTCGAGCCGCGCCAGCGCCGCCCAGGCGACCGGCCAGGCGAGCGGCGCGTTTCGCCGCGCCCGGGTCGAGAACGGGGCGATCGCGGTGGCGCCGCGCCCGTTCCGCAGATAGTCGACGAAGATCTTCCCCTTCCGCCGCGCCTTCGACATCTCGGCGAGGTACTTGTCCGGTTCCTCCGCTGCCACCACCCGCGCGATCGCTTCGGCGAACTGGCGGACATCGTCCCAGTCATATCGGGGCGTGAGCGGCACGACCACGTGCAGTCCCTTGCCGCCGCTCGCCATGACGAAGGATTCGAGGCCGAGGCTCCGCAGCCGCTCGCGCATGTCGGTCGCCGCCCGCTTCACCGCGCCGAAGTCGAGGTCCTCGTCCGGGTCGAAATCGAAGACGATGCGGTCGGGCTGTTCGAGATTGGCGACATGCGAGCCCCAGATGTGGAGTTCGAGGACGCCGACCTGGACGGCCGCGACCAGCCCCGCCACGTCCTCGATATAGAGATACGTGTCGCTCTTGTTCCTCTCCTTGATCCGGATCGGCTTGAATGCCTTCGGGAACCCCGCATTGGCGTGCTTCTGGAAGAAGCAGTCGCCGGCGGCGCCGTCCGGGCAGCGCACGATGCTGAGCGGCCGCCCGGCGACATGGGGCAGGATGCGGTCGGCCACCGCCAGGTAGTAGTCGATGAGCGCCCGCTTGGTGAGGTCGACCCCCGGGAAGAGGATTCGGTCCGGGTGGGTCACCCGCACGCCCTCGATCTGCGTGGTGCCGGTGTCGCGGTCGGTATCGATTGCCGTCAGCCCGCCCTGCGGAGCCTTCGCGCGGGGCGGATCGACCGCTTTGCCCGGCGTCGTCGCCGGGCGTCGCCGGCCCGCGCCGGCCTCCCCCTTGGCTGCCCGGCCGCCCGGCCGGCCTCCCGCCGCGATCACCTTGCCGGTGTCCTTCGGGATTTCCGTGACGACCTCGCGCGCCGACTTGTCCTTCCGCAGCCCCTTGAATGCCGCTTGGCGGACGACCCTGTCGTCGGTCCAGCCGCGGAAGGCGATTTCCGCGACGAGGTCCGGCCGGACGAACTTCGCGTCCCGGCGGATTTCCCGGGGCACGTCCTCCGCCGCCGGGGCCTTGACCGCGCGCTTCTCGAGTTCCGGCCATACGGTCGCGAGTTCCCGCTCGCCGAAGCCGCTGCCGACCCGGCCCGCATAGACCACCTTCTCTCCCTCGCGCACGCCGAGGAGGAGCGAGGAGAAGGGACGGCCGGCGACGTCCGACGGCCGCCAGCCGATGATGATGAATTCCTGGCCCATCGCCGTCTTGATCTTCAGCCAGGTCTTGGTCCGCTCCGACCGGTAGGGCGCATCGGCGCGTTTCGACACGATCCCTTCGAGATGCATTTCGGAGGCCTGCCGGTACATTTCATCGCCGTGCCCGACGATGTGGTCGGAATAGAAGAGCGGCCCGGCGCGCGGCTGGTCTCGGAGAAGAATCTGCAGCCGCTTCTTCCGCTCCACGAGCGGCAGGTCGCGGAGATCCTCCCCGTCGAGGAAGAGGAGGTCGAAAATATGGTAGTCGAGGCCCTTGCCGCCGCCCGGCCCCATCGCCGCCTGCAGCGCCGCGAAGTCGGTGTGCCCCGCGCCGTCGCTGACCGTGACCTCGCCGTCCAGCAGCGCCGAGCCGCAGGGCAGGTCGAGGAGCGGGCGGACCAGCGATCCGAACCGCTCCGTCCAGTCGAGGCCCTTCCGCGTGTAGATCGTCGCCTTGCCGCCGCCGAGCGCGGCGAGCGCCCGGTAGCCGTCATATTTGATCTCGTGGACCCACGCATCGCCGGCCGGCGGTTCGTCGACCAGCGTCGCCAGCTGCGGAGCGACAAACTTCGGCGCCGGCGACGATTTAGCCGGCTTTGCTTTTTGCTTAGCCGGCTTCCCTTCGTCGCTCCGATGCTTCACCTGGGCGCCGCTCCGCGTCCACTCGACGTTGCCCGCGGCGATCTCTTCCATGGTCCTGCCCGAGCGGACGCTGGTCGTCGCGCGCTCGATCACCGGCTTGCTCTCCGGGCCGGCATATTCGTCGCGTTCCTTGATGAGCAGCCAGTTCTCCGCCCTCGACCGCTCGCCCTTCCGCGGCTTCATGCGGACCAGCACCCATTTCCCCTTCAGCCGCTCGCCGTGCAGGATGAACTTGAGGTCGCCCTTGGCCATGCCGGCATGCGGGTCGCCGACCGGTTCCCAGGTTCCCTCGTCCCACAGCATCACCGTGCCGCCGCCATACTCGCCCTTCGGGATGGTGCCTTCGAAGTCGCCGTAGTCGAGCGGGTGATCCTCGGTGTGGACGGCAAGGCGCCGGTCGGCCGGGTCGTAGCTCGGGCCTCGGGTCACCGCCCAGCTGAGGAGCACCCCGTCCAGTTCCAGCCTGAAATCGTAGTGGAGCCGCGTCGCCGCGTGCTTCTGGATGAGGTAGCGGTTGCCGCCGGCCTTGCGGCGCGTCTCCGCGCCGCTCGGCTCCGCGGTCCGGCTGAAGTCGCGCTTGGCGCGGTAGGTGTCGAGCGGGTCTTTGGCTGCCATGACGATGAGGGTAGGTCGCCCTCATCCGAACGCAAGGGTGGCGGAAAGAGCCCTACGCCGCCCGGCTGCGCTTCGCCGCGGTCTTCGCCTTCGCCGCCTTGGCGCTCGCCCGCTTCTTCGGCGCGGCGGATTTCGCCGCGGCGATCTTGGTCGGCGCCGCGGCGCCCTTGGCGTTGTCGTTCCGCGCCTCGCCCTTCTTGGCGTCGGCGCGCGCGGCGACGCTCCGCTTCAGCGCGTCCATGAGGTCGATGACCTTGGCGCCGAGCTGCGGCTCCTCGATCGCCTCCGGCTCGCGCTTCTCGATCTTGGCGTTGATCACCTCGCGAAGCGCGTCCTCGTAGCGGTCCTTGAATTCCTTCGGGTCGAACTTCTTGACCTTGCGCTTGATCAGTTCCTCGGCGAGGCCGACCAGCTCGCTGTCGGGCTTGGCGTCCGGGATGTTCGTGAAGAACGTGTCGGCGCGCTGCACCTCGTCGGCATAACGCAGCGTCTGCAGCGACAGGCCCTTGCCGTAGGGCTTCACCGCGACGATGTTGCTCTTGCCGCGCACCACCACCTGGCCGAGCCCGACCTTCTTGGTGTCCTTCAGCGCGTCGCGGAGCACGACATAGGCTTCGGCGCCGGTCTCGTCACCCTCCTCCGGCGAAACGTAGAACGGCTTGTCGAAGAAGACCGGGTCGATCTCCTCCTCGTCGACGAACTGGACGAGGTCGATCGTCCGCTTCGCCTCGAGCTTGACGTCGTCGATCTCCTCGTCGGTGAGGAGAACGTACTTGCCCTTCTCGACCTCGTAGCCCTTGACGATGTCCTCGGCCTCGACGGCGCCGATGCCGGGGACGACCTTCTCGTAGCGGATACGTTTTCCGCTCGGCTTGTGGATCTGGTTGAACGCGATCTTGGCCGCGCTCTTGGTCGCGGAGAAGACCTGCACCGGGATCGATACCAGCGCCAAACGGATCTGGCCCTGCCAATACGCGCGCGCGGCCATCACTCACTCCTTCAAGGGAAAACGCACGGGGCTCTGGCAGGAACGCCGGGCTTGCGCCGCCGGTTCCTGCCCCAAACCCTCATGCTACGCGCAACCGGGTTAATGCTCAAATACCCGCCCTGTGATGGCCGCCGGTTCTGCCTTTGTTCGTCGGGCCGCAAAACCGGCCGGCGCCGCCCCCGGCGTCCGCGCTCTGCCGCCCGGCCGCCCGTCCCTAGCCCGGATACCAGACCTTGCGCGGGTCGTCGGGCGCCCGAACGTAGCCATAGGCCTCGTCGATCAGCCGGGCGAGATCGTAGCGCGGCTGCCAGTCGAGTGCGTTCTTCGCCTTCAGATTGTCGAGCCAGGTCGAGTGATATTGGCTGGGAATATCGACCGAGCCGAGCCCGCGCGTCTGCTTCAAATGCGCTGCCACTTCGCCGTAATCGACCGGCCGGTCCATCGCGATGTTGAACAACTGGCGCACCGCGCGCGGGTGGTCGATCGCGGCGAGGATGGCGCTGGCGAGATCGTCGACATGGACGAAGTTGCGGCGGAGCGGCCGCCCGTCGGCATCGCGGAGGAGCGGCACCGTCCCGTCCCTGGCATAGCGCGCGGCGTCCGCCGCCGGCACCAGCGTCTTCCAGTCCGGCCCGCCGAAATTGTCCTCGCCGAAGGAGAGCGAATGCTTGAAGTCGTCCTTCTCCATGATCCACGGCGCGCGGAGGCAGCAGGTGTTGATGCCGTACTGGATGCCGAACTGTTCGAGGACGACCTCTTCGAGGACCTTCGACAGCGCATAGGCGCCGGGATAGGCGCTGTGCGCCACCGCCTCGGTCACCGGCGCCTCGCGCCGGTAGAAGAAGTGCCCGATCCCGGCATCGCCGCCGATGAGGATGAACTGGCGCGCCGGCGGGCTTTGCCGGAAGGCTTCCAGAAGCCAGAAGAGGCCCTTCACGGTCACGTCGATGACGATGTCGGGCGTCTCCTTGCAGGTGGCGAGATGGACGACGTGGGTGACGCCGGCGATCGCCGCACTGGCGACGTCGCGATCGGCGATCGACCCGCGCATCACCTCGATCCGCTCGCCTGCTTCGAGGACGCGGTTGTGGCAGAGCGCCCGCACCTTCGCCCCGGCAAAGGCGGGATCGGCGAGCAGCCGGCCGATGAAGTGCCGCCCGACCTTTCCCGTCGCCCCGGTGACCAGAACCAGCATCGCCCCTCCCCCGCTCTCGTCACGATCCACGCTTTCTGTGGCTGGCGACTTTACGCACTTCCCCGATCCAGTCACCAGGGCATCCGCCCCTATACCGCCATCGTCCGACAAGCCGGAGGCCTCTCTCCGTCCGCGCTCCCTTGCTCCCGCAGCCCGCGATCGGCTGAAGCGGGAGAGACCGCGCGACGGCCATCTCAAAAATACTTATCCCCGCCCCGCCGCCCTCCCCGATAATGCCGCCGTTCCCGCTCGCGAGGGGCGCCTTCCGGAGGCGTCCGGTTGGCGGAGCGGGGATGCGGTGTCCGGGTGGCCGTTCGCAAGCGGGCGCCCGGAGGTCCGGAACTGCTTCCCGCCGGCGATGAGTCGGCCGCTATACGCTCCGAGTTAGCGTGGCAAAGGGAACGTGGGCCCGCTCCGCTGCACCGACTCGGGCCTCATCCGGCCGTCCGGTCCCGGCATCTGCCGGTCTGGATAGCGCGGAAACAGGCGCCTGGGCTGCACCATTCTCGGTGGTCCATGCGCTCCGGCGCGAGGCAGCGGACGGAAGCTGGATGGCAGATGGTGCCGCAACGAGGCAGTCGCCAGCCCACGGATCACGGGCGAAGCGCCGGGCGAAAAGACATCGCGGCGGGCGTCGGCGAGGACGCCCTGTTTCGGACTACCCGACGTGCGTTCTTGACGACGCCCGCCGGCCCCTCATGCCCGGCGACGGGCGGGGGCAGAACCTGCCGGACTTCACCGGCCCGGACCGTCTCGGCCGCGGGAAAGCCGTGCCGTGCCCTTTCCATTCCGCCCTGCGGCACTAAGGTGAAAATGCTCCCCCGCGATTCCTCCGGTAAGACCGATGCCCGACCGCAAGCCCGCGCCCCTCGAAATCGGCCACGGCAGGACCGAGTTCGAGGTCTTCCTCGAACCGACCTGCCCCTACTCGAAGAAGGCCTTCGCCAAGCTCCCCGCGCTGGTCGAGGCGCTGGGCGAGGACCGGATCACCGTCAAGATCCGCTTCGTCTCGCAGCCCTGGCATCTCTTCTCCGGCATCGTCACCCGCGCCATCCTTGCGGCGAGCGCCACCGCGGGCGGCCGCGACGCCGCCTTCCGGGCGATGGTCGGCATCTATGCGCGGCGCGAGGACTTCGAGTTCGAGGACCACTCGCACGGCCCCAACATGGACCGCACGCCGAGGGAGATCATCGCCGACATATCCGCGATCGTCGGCACCGACCTCACCCCCGCCTTCCGGCTGAAGAGCGTCGACCAGGCGCTCCGCTGGCACGCCAAATACGTGCGCCAGAACGGCGTCCACGTGTCGCCGACCTTTGCCATCGACGGCATCATCGAGCCGGCGCTGGCGAGCGGCCAGTCGGTCGAGGAATGGGCCGATATTGTCCGCCCGCACCTCCATTCCTGAACTTTCGGAACACGCGCGATTTGTTTTCCGGCCTCGCACGACCTATATCCACGACGTTCCGATTTTGTTTTGTCTCGCCTGCTGCCCGCTTGGCCTCTTCCTAGGCAACGCCGAATCCGGAACGGGAAGGCGATGGTCGCCGACCCGCTGGCGCTTAAACAAAGCGTGCAAGGAGAGACTGATGGCTACAGGCACCGTGAAATTCTTCAATACCCAAAAGGGCTTCGGCTTCATCGAGCCGAGCGCCGGCGGCAACGACGTTTTCGTTCACATTTCCGCGGTCGAGAAGGCCGGCATGTCGAGCCTCAGCGAAGGCGAGAAGGTGAGCTACGAGGTCGTGACCGATCGCGGCAAGCTTGCCGCGACCAATATCCAGCGCGCCTGAGCGCCGCCGCGATAGCAATCCGGCCCGGCGTAACCGCCGGGCTTTTTCGTTGACGCATTCGAGGAGGCTCCGCGATGCCCCGTCCGCCCAACTACAACCAGCAGCGCGGCGACCGTAACCGCGCCAAGGAAGAGAAGAAGCAGGAGCGCCTGCGCCGCCGCGACGAGGAAGCGGCCAAGCGCCGCGCCGCGAATACCGAGGGCGCGCCCTCCGATGCGGCCCCGGCTTCGCCTGCGACCATAAAGGAGAGAACCTGATGGGCCGCATGAAGCCGCGCGTCGGGACCGCCGTGGCGCTCTTCGACGTCTATTACGAGGACGGCACGCGGTCGTCGAACCGCAAGGTGCCGGACAGCGAGCTTGCCGGTCCGGGCGGCGATGACGCCGCCCGCACCTTCCTGACGGGACAGGATCAGAAGATCGCCGAGCGCTCGGGCCTCGCGCCGCGGGCAATCAAGCGAATCGTCCGCTCCGGGCGCTAGCGAGCGCGGCGCGGCCCGCCGCCGCCACCGAGCGGGCGCAATCCGCCCGGTTGTGCCCGCCTTGCCGCCGGTGCGCTATTCTCCCGGTGATGCGCACGATCGGCACGTCCATCCTCGCCTTCCTCATGCTCGCCCATGCGGCCAGCGCCGCGGATGTCGGCCCCCTCTACCGCGGCACGGTCACCGTCACCGGGCGCGAGGAGCCGAACCGTCTCGTCGGCTTCGCGCGAACCCTCGCCATCGTCCTCACCAAGGTGACGGGCGATCCGCGCCTCCCCGCGACCGCGGCGGCGAGCGCCCTTCTCGCCGATCCCGCGCCCTTTGTCGCCGGCTACAGCTACCGCGACCTGATGGCGGGCATCCCGGTCCACGATGAGCAGGGTTCGCGCGAGCGCCCCTATGCGCTTACCGTCAGCTTCGACCCGGCGAAGATCGACGCCGCAATCGCCTCACTCGGCGCGAAGCCATGGACCGGAGTCCGCCCTGAAGTGCCCGTCTTTCTCACCGTCCGTCCCGGCGGCGAACCCTACGTCCTTCTCGCCGCCGGCGAGCACGGCCGCGACCTGCGCGACTCGCTCGCCGCCGCCTCGGAACGGCTGGGCATCCCCCTGATCCTTCCCCAATCCGCGCCGGCCGGTCCGCCGGACAATGCACTGACGGGCGCGCTTTCCTGGGACGACCGCGCGCTCGGCTGGACCGCCGACTGGCGCTTTGCCTGGGGAGGAACCGTCCACCGCTGGCGCATCGAAAAGGTTGGCTTCGACGATGCGCTCCGCAGCGGCGCCGCCGGAACCGTCCAGCTACTCTCCGGCAACGGCGAGCCCTAGTCGCCGATCACATGCACCACGACCTCGCGCCGGTGCGGCGCCCGGCGATGCTCATAGAGATAGATGCCCTGCCAGGCCCCGAGCACCGGCCTCGCGCCGCTGACCGGAATGCCGAGCGTGGTTGCGGTGAGCGCCGCGCGAATATGCGCGGGCATGTCGTCCGGACCCTCGGCATCGTGGATGTAGCGCCCGTCTCCTTCCGGGGCGATCCGCGCAAAGAACGTCTCGAGGTCGCGGCGGACGTCCGGATCGGCGTTCTCCTGGATGAGCAGCGATGCGGAAGTATGCCGGCAGAAGACCGTGGCCAGCCCGTCTCTGATACCGGCTGCCGCCACCACCGCGGCGACCTCCCGCGTGATCTCGACGAACCCGCGGCCCGGCGTTTCGAAGGCAAGGCGCTCCTGCGACTGACGCATCTTCCACCCTCCGCAAGCCCGGCGAGGATGATCTTTCCGTCAGCCCTCGGCCACCTTCTTCAGTTCAGCGAGCGCCTGCTTCCACATCTTTTCGGAAGTGGCCCTCTGCTCATCGCTCGCCACATTCACCTCCGCGACATCGACCTCGGTCGCGCCGTTCTTCTCGGTGAGACTGTAAGTGACCGTCTCGTAGTTCTCCGGCTTGTCGGGCCTGCCGGACATTGCGCTCCAGTGCGTGTGCACGATCCGCTTTTCCGGCTCGAACTGCTTGACGACCCCTTTGTCCTGGTACGGCTTACCCTGGAATTCGCCGCGATGGATGATCGGACTGCCCACCTTCCAGTCGGTTTCGGTGTCGACGCCGAAGAACCACTTCTTCCGCAGCGAAGGTTTGGTCAGCGTGTCCCAGACCTTCTTCGCCGGCGCTTTGATGGTGACGGAGGCCATGGCCGCGTTCTCCTCTTTTCCGGAGAAGAACGCCGCCGCTCGCCAACCCGTTCCGTCGCGGGCCTCAATGGCTCTGGCGGTGGCTCACAGATCCCGCACGCGGATGTTCCGCCAGCGGCATGCGGCGTTCCGGCCCCATCGCTCATCGCCCATGCGCGGATCGTTGTCGTGGACCTCGAAGGCGATATGGCCGCGCGGGCCGAGGAGGGCCGCGACCTTCTCCGCGTCATAGTGCGGATGCTTCATCGTCGCCGCGTCGAGCGCGGAGATAAGGACGCCGTTGATCCGCACCGTCAGCCTTGGCAGCCGGCCGGTGACGGTGATCCGGAATTCGTTCCAGGCGTCCCATTTCCATGCCTTGAGGAACGTCGCGCCGCTTGCCTTCTCGGCGAGCAGGGCCGGCTTGTCGGGCGTGATCGGCTCGATGGTCGTGGCGGGATCCTCGAGCGTCAGGCCGACCGGTTTCCCGGACTTGTCGCGCACCGCGTCGAGGGTGAAGTTGATCGCGTGAAACCGTCCGATGCCGTTGCCGTAGAAGCCGCCGATATTTCCCGACTTGCGATGGTCGAGAAGGATCTGGAAGCCCTGCGAGGCGACGGGCGTCGCGCGCACCATGATCCCGGTATCGGCCGGCCAGTCGGGCCGTGCCTCGAAGGCCAGTTCGAAATCGCCGAAGGTCGCGTCGCTGACGAGGTAGGCGCCGAGCCCGCTGCCCGGCGGGTCCTGCCGTCCGATGATCGCCCCTTCCTCGACGGTCCAGCGGCCGAGGTGTCGGTCGGCCCGTTTCCACTCCTCGGTGTCGCGGCTTGGCCACGGCTCGTCCGGCATGCGCGGCGCATTGTGCCGCGGCACCGCGTGCCAGCCGGCGAGGGTCTTGCCGTCGAAGATCGGCCGGAACGCTTCGTTCGCCATCGTCTCTTGCCTCGGTCGCCTCGCCGGAAAGATATCCCCGTCGCGGACGTCGAGGCTACCATTGCTCGTCCCATTTGCCGCCGGAGAAACCCGTCCTGTCCATCTACACCGTCCGCGACAATCGCCAGGCCCGCCGCTACGAGATCGAAGCCGACGGTCACGTGGCCGCGACCTGGTACCGCCTTCGCCCCGGCGTGATCACGTTCACGCACACCGAGGTGCCATCCGCGCTGGAAGGGCGCGGCATCGGCAGCGCGCTCGCCAAGGGCGTCCTCGACGACGCCCGCCGGAGGGGCCTGAAGGTCGTCCCGCTCTGCCCATTCGTCGCCGCCTACATTGAGCGCCACCCGGAATACCGGGATCTCGTCGTCCCGCCCGGCGCTTGACCGCCCGCCCGCCCTGCCCGATAGGAACCCGCCATGAACGAAGCAGTTCGCCGCCCCAAGGCCGGCAAGCTCATCCGCGGCATCACCGGCGACTGGGAAATCGTCGTCGGCATGGAGGTCCACGCGCAGGTGACCTCGGCCGCCAAGCTCTTCTCCGGCGCATCGACCGCCTTCGGCGGCAAGCCCAATCACCATGTCAGCCTGGTCGATGCGGCAATGCCGGGCATGCTGCCGGTGATCAATCGCGAGTGCGTCGCCCAGGCCGTGCGCACCGGCCTCGGCCTCAAGGCGAAGATCAATCTCCGCAGCGTCTTCGACCGGAAGAACTATTTCTATCCGGACCTGCCGCAGGGCTACCAGATTTCCCAGTACAAGCAGCCGATCGTCGGCGAAGGGGCGGTGACCGTCGATCTGGCCGACGGCGAGACGATCACCGTCGGCATCGAGCGCCTGCATCTCGAGCAGGACGCCGGCAAGTCTCTCCACGACCAGCATCCGAGCCTCAGTTACGTCGACCTCAATCGCTCCGGCGTCGCGCTGATGGAGATCGTGTCGAAACCCGACATCCGCTCGGCGGAAGAGGCGCGCGCTTACCTCACCAAGCTCCGCAGCATCCTGCGCTATCTCGGTACCTGCGACGGCGACATGGAAAAGGGCAGCCTCCGCGCCGACGTCAACGTTTCCGTGCGCCGTCCCGGGGAGCCGCTCGGCACCCGCTGCGAGATCAAGAACGTCAACTCGATCCGCTTTGTCGGCCAGGCCGTCGAGGCCGACGCCAGGCGTCAGGTCGCAATCGTCGAGGACGGCGGCACGATCGAGCAGGAGACCCGCCTTTTCGATCCGGTCAAGGGCGAGACCCGGCCGATGCGCACGAAGGAAGAGGCGCACGACTACCGCTATTTCCCCGACCCCGACCTCCTCCCGCTCGAACTCGATCAGGCCTGGGTCGAGGCGCTCGCCGCCGCCCTCCCCGAGCTTCCCGATGCCCGCAAGGCCCGTTTCATCTCCGCCTTCGGCCTCGGCGCCTACGACGCCGGCGTGCTCGTGGCCGACAAGGACACCGCCGATTTCTACGAGGCGGTCGCCAAAGGCCGCGACGCCAAGATCGCCGCTAACTGGGTGATCAACGAGCTCGGCGGACGCCTCAACCGCGAAGGCCACGGGATCGGCGACAGCCCGGTCAGCGCGGCGCAGCTTGGCGGTCTCCTCGATCTCATCGGCAGCGGCACCATCTCGGGCAAGATCGCCAAGGACGTGTTCGAGATCCTGTGGAGCGAGGGCGGCGACCCGGCAGCGATCGTCGAGAGCCGTGGCCTGAGGCAGGTGACCGACAGCGGCGCGATCGGCAGAATCGTCGACGAGATTGTCGCCGCCAACCCGGACAAGGCGGCGCAGGCCAAAGAGAAGCCGGCGATGCTCGGCTGGTTCGTCGGTCAGGTCATGAAGGCGAGCGGCGGCAAGGCCAATCCGCCCGCCGTCAATGCGCTCCTTAAGGCGAAGCTCGGCCTCTAGCGCTCACGCGGCCTCCGGCGCCCTGCGGAGCGGCGGTCCGAATTGCATCAGCTGATCCCGCAGCGCCGGTACGGACTCCTCGCCATGTTCCAGCGTCATCTTCAGGTGCTCGACGCGCCAGACCAGCATGGCGCGCTGGACCGTGACAATCCCGTCGGCGGTCAGCGATACGCGGCGCGCCCGGCGGTCCTTGCCGTCCTCCACGATCGCCACGAGACCGCGCTTTTCGAGCTTGCGCACGGCCGCCGTCACCGTCGCATGATCCATCCCCATGAAGCGGGCTATGTCGCCGAGCTTCGGCTGCCCCATGCCGCCCATCGCCACCATCATCGAGAACTGCCCGTTGGTTATCCCCAGGTCGGCGAAGGCCCGGTCAAACCGGCGCGCCAGCTCGCGCGCCGCCCTCTGCGCGGCGAAGCAGAGACAATGGTCGCGCACCTCATGGGCGATCGAACGCGGAAAGGTGGTTGTCGAGGCCATATTGGTTTGATATCAACATATATCGGCCGCGGCAAGACTCGCGGCCCCGACGGTTCATTGGAGGCTGCAGGGAGCGGCCTTGCAGGGAGGAGTTGCTAATGACGAATCAGTCCTATCGGTGGGTCATCGTCGCGGCCGGGGGCCTGCTTGGCTGCGTCGCGATGGGCACGCTCTTCTCCCTGCCGATCTTCCTCGCCCCGATTTCGGCGGCGACCGGCTGGTCGCATACCGGTATTTCCACCGCCATGACCATCGGCTTTCTGGCGATGGCATTGGCGAGCATCGGCTGGGGATCGCTCTCCGACCGGATCGGGCCGCGCCCGGTCGTCGGCATCGGTGCGCTCGGGCTGACGGCGAGCGTCTTCCTTGCCAGCTACTCGCCCTCGCTCCTCGTCTTCCAGGTCCTGTTCGGCATGATTGCGGGCGTCTCCATCGCGGCATTCTTTGCCCCGCTGATGGCCGCCGTCACCGGCTGGTTCGACACCCAGCGCAGCCTCGCCGTCTCGCTGGTCTCCGCCGGCATCGGCGTTGCGCCGGTGACCATGACGCCGCTCACCGCCTGGCTGGTGAGCGAATATGACTGGCGGCTGTCGATGCGCATCCTCGCGGTGATCGCCGCCGCGATCCTCGTCCCGGCGACGCTGCTGCTCCGCCGGCCGCCCGCGCTGGAACGCGCCGCCGCGGGCGTGCCCTCGGCCGTTCCGATGGACGAGGTCGACCGGAGCGACATGACGGTCCGGCAGGCCCTCCTTTCGCCGCCCTTCATCATCCTGGCGCTCACCAACTTCTTCTGCTGCGCCACCCATTCCGGTCCGATCTTCCACACCGTCAGCTACGCGATCGCCTGCGGCATTCCGGCGATCACCGCCGCCACCATCTACAGCGTGGAGGGCATCGCCGGCATGTTCGGACGGCTCGGCTTCGGCGTCGTCGCCGACCGGCTCGGCGCCAAGAACGTCCTCGCATGGGGCCTGCTCATCCAGGCGCTCGGCGCGCTCGGATATTTCTTCTCGAGCACGCTTCCCGCCTTCTATGCGGCGGCGAGCCTGTTCGGGTTCGTCTATGCCGGCATCATGCCGCTCTACGCCGTTCTCGCCCGCGAGAATTTCCCGCTCCGCATGATGGGGACGATCATCGGCGGTTCGTCGATGGCGGGCAGCCTCGGCATGGCGATCGGCCCCCTGCTCGGCGGCTGGCTCTACGACACGACCGGCAGCTACGGCGGGATGTACCTCACCTGCTTCGGCATGGGCATCGGCGCGTTCCTGATCGCCCTCACCTTCCGTCCCTTCCCCAAGAAGGAGCCGAAGCTGGCGGGCGCCGTCGCCGCCTGAGGGCCGGAGAGAGAAGTCGCCGGTCTGGTTAGCGGCGCCTTGCCGGAGTTTGAAGGCCGGGTAAACGGCCTCGCCTCGCCGTTCCCTGCGGCCGCGGAAGTCTGCGGTCGCCTGCCCGAACGTGAACGAAGTATTTCACCCGCCTTTGAAGAAAATTAAGCGCAGCGTTTAACGACCCGTTGGGGCGGGCTCGACCACACTCCCGTCCATCGAAGCACGGCGAAGGGGCAAAACTCGCCGGGCGAATAACAGGACGGGGAATGTCATGGCACGTTTGGATATGGGTGGCGCCGACATGGCGTCTTTCGCCGGCGCCGCGCCGGCCGCGGAGCAGTATTTCGAACTCGGCATCCACTACGCCACCGACGGCGACGGCGAGGCCGACCTGATTGCCGCGCACAAGTGGTTCAATCTCGCCGCGATCCACGGCAATGCCGAAGCCGCCGAGCACCGGCAGCAGATCGCGCGCGAGATGACCGCGGCGGCAATCGCCGCCGCGCAACGCGCCGCCCGTGAGTGGCTGCGCACGCGCTAGGAACGGAGGGCACCCGATCCCGGGCGTCCGCTCCCTAGCTCGCCAGCTTCTTCTCGACCGCGGCACGATCCCAGTCGGGCTCGCGACTCGGATCGTCCATCTTCAGCTCCAGCGCCTTCCGCCAAGCGGCCTTGGCCTCGGCCGTCTTGCCGAGAGCCGCATAGATGTCGCCCAGCCGGTCGAAGAACGGCGGAAATGCCGGATCGCGGTCGATGGCCTGCAGTTCGGTGACCAGCGCCTCGTCGTTCTTGCCCTGGAGATGCTCGATCCACGCCCGCGTATCGAGCGCCGGCCCGTAGTCGGCATGATCCTTCGGCGCCTTTGACAGCGCCTCGGCGATGAGGACCTCCGCCTCGGCGAGGCGACCGGCGCCGGAGTGCGCCAGCATCCAGGCGAGTTCGTTCTGCGACTGCCAGACCTCGTCGCCGTCGCCCTTGTCGATCGCGAGCCGGTAGAGCCGCTCCGCCTCGGCGGGATCGGTCTTTCCCGCGGTGCCGTATTCATAGAAGCGCGCCAGCTCCTTGGCGGCGAGTGCGCCGCCGGCATTGGCGGATCGGGTAAGAAGCTCCGCGGCCTTCTCGTTGCTCTGGGGCACCCCCTTGCCGTCGCGGTACATCAGCGCGAGGTCGTACTGGCCGGTCGTGTTCCCCTTCTCTGCGGCCGCGCCGTACCATTTGAGCGCCTCGGCATAGTCCTGCTTGACGCCGCTCCCCTGCTCGTAGAGGAAGCCGAGGTGGACCTGGGACCAGTCGTCGCCGGCTTCTGCCGCCACCCGGTATAGCGGCGCCGCCGCGGCCGGGTCCTTGTCGAACCCCATCCCTTCCTCGTGCAGATAGGCAAGGTCGCCGGCTGCGTACTTCATGCCGGCGTCGAGCGCCTTCTGGTAGAAGGTCGCGGCCTTGGCGTAGTCGGTCGGCCCGCCGATGCCGAGTTCGAACAGCTTGCCGTAGCCGTGGTAGCCGGGCGCATAGCCGGCATCGCCCGCCGCCAGGTACGCGGCCTTCGCCTCCTCCGCCCTGTCCTCGCGATCGAGCGCGCGGCCGAGCTGGAACAGGAACCGCGGCTGACCTGCCGAGTCGGCCAACGCTGCGCGGCACGCGGCTTCCGCCTTCGGCCCGTCAATGTCGTCGAAGGCGACGCCCGGCGCCGTCGCGTTCACGTCGTTGGGGCTGGCGGCCAGGCGATCGCAGTCGGCGCCATTGTCTGCCGCGTGGGCCGGCATGGCCGCGGCCAGGCAGATCGCGGCGGCAAGTATCAGTCTCTTCCTCATGCGGTATTTCCATTTTCCGGATGACGCCCGTTGCGAGCTTGTAGCGCCGATTGGCCGCGCGCCAGCACATTTCGATTTCAGCGTCGGCGGGCGCCCTTGACCGTCCGCGGCTGCGCAACCGCATATCCGGCGGCGCATTTCCTCGGCCAGCTTCGCCGAAATCGGCCGGCAGGCGCAGGCCCGCGCGTGCTCCAGGTGCCAGCGATAGCGGTCTTCGGGACTGGGGTGCGGCGGCATCGGGTTCAGCCGATGGATGCCATTCCGCATTGATCTTTCCCACCCCTCGTCAGTGATTGTCGCGCGGCACGCCCATCGTGTGGGCGACGTCCTGGTATTTGATCGCCGGCTTCAGGACCATGCCCTCCGAGAACTGGTCGACCATGCCGCGCTGGATTTCCTGCCACGGCGTCTGGTTCTTCGGGAAGTGGTAGCCGCCCTGCCGGCTCAGCTCGGCGCGCCGCCTGGCAAGCTCCTCCTCGGAGATGAGGATGTTCGCCTCGCGCGTGTTGAGGTCGATGCGCACGCGGTCGTTCGTGCGCAGCAGCGCGAGGCCGCCGCCCGCGGCGGCTTCCGGCGAGGCGTTGAGGATCGACGGCGATCCCGACGTACCCGACTGGCGTCCGTCGCCGATGCAAGGCAGCGAGTGGATGCCGCGTTTGATGAGCGCGGCCGGCGGCTGCATGTTCACCACTTCGGCGCCGCCCGGATAGCCGATCGGTCCGGCGCCGCGCATGAAGAGCAGGCAGAACTCGTCGATATTGAGCGAGGGGTCGTCGATCCGGTGGTGGTAGTCCTCCGGCCCGTCGAACACGATGGCGCGGCCCTCGAAGGCATTCGGGTCCTTCGGGTTGGACAGGTAGCGGTCGCGGAACTCCTTCGAGATCACGCTCGTCTTCATGATGGCGAAGTCGAAGAGGTTGCCCTTGAGCACGATGAAGCCGGCATCCTTCACGAGCGGCTTGTCGTAGGGAAGGATGACGTCGCGGTCGCTGCTTTCCTTGCCGCGGCAGTTCTCTTCCAGCGTCTTGCCGTTGACCGTCATCGCCCGCTTGATCTTGCCGCCCTTGATCAATTCGTTGACGACCGCCGGCACGCCGCCGGCGCGGTGGAATTCTTCCCCGAGATACTTGCCCGCCGGCTGCATGTTGACGAGGAGCGGGACCTTGTGGCCGACCGTTTCCCAGGCCTCGGTCTCGAGCGGCACGCCGGCATGGCGCGCGATGGCCTGGATGTGAATCTGGGCGTTGGTCGACCCGCCGATCGCCGAATTGACGACGATCGCGTTCTCCAGCGCCTCGCGGGTGATGATGTCGGATGGCTTCAGGTCCTCCCAGACCATCTCGACCGCCCGCACGCCCGTCTCGTACGCGATCTGGCCGCGCTCGCGATATGGCGCCGGGATCGCCGCGCAGCCCGGCAGGCTCATGCCGAGCGCTTCGGCGAGCGCGTTCATCGTCGATGCCGTGCCCATGGTGTTGCAGTGCCCGACCGAGGGCGCCGAGGAGGCGACCAGTTCGATGAATTCGTTGTAGTTCATCTTGCCGGCGGCGAGCTCCTGCCGCGCCTGCCAGACGATGGTGCCCGAACCGGTGCGCTCGCCGTTGTGCCAGCCGTTCAGCATCGGCCCGCCCGAGAGGACGATTGCCGGCAGGTTGACCGTCGCCGCCGCCATGATGCAGGCCGGCGTGGTCTTGTCGCAGCCGGTCGTCAGAACCACGCCGTCGAGCGGATAGCCGTAGAGGATCTCGACGAGGCCGAGATAGGCGAGGTTGCGGTCGAGCGCCGCGGTCGGCCGCTTGCCGGTTTCCTGGATCGGATGGACCGGAAACTCCATGCAGAGGCCGCCGGCGGCGGTGATCCCTTCGCGGACGCGCTTGGCCAGTTCGAGATGATGCCGGTTGCAGGGCGACAGGTCGGAGCCGGTCTGCGCGATGCCGATGATCGGCTTGCCGGACTGCAGCTCATGCCGGGTGAGGCCGAAATTGAGGTAGCGCTCGAGATACAGCGCCGTCATCCCGGGGTTCTCCGGGTTGTCGAACCACAGCTTCGAGCGCAGGTTTTTCTTCTTATCCGTCATCTTCGATCCTATCCCTCGGCTCGCGCATGACCGCGCGGCAACGTCGCGGCGACGCTAGCATCGCGAGGACGCGTCCGTCATCCGTAACCACACCGGCCGCCAAGCTTATGTATGATGAAAGACCCTCACATCAAACAGTTGCCCCGATCGGGCGGAAGCTGAATCCGGCACAGTCCGGGCGATGGACGGGCAAAAGGCCGGCCGATATGTAATATGATACGGCATAATCCGGTGCTCTCATTCCGGGCGCCGCCGTCCCGTTCCGCCTGCCCACCTCCGGAATCGGGCGCCCCTCCATCCGCGCGGGAGTGAAATGGCAATCGGCCTCCGCCAAGGCAGCCTTTCCGAGATGGTCGCGGCCGCCATCGGCCGGCGTATCGTCTCGGGCAAATATGCGCCCGGCGACACCCTCCCCACCGAGCCGCGCATCCAGGAGGAGTTCGGCGTCTCGCGCACCGCGGTGCGGGAGGCGGTCCGCCTCCTGTCGGCCAAGGGGCTCACCGTTTCCCGTCCGAAGATCGGCACGCGGGTCCGCCCGACCGCCGACTGGAACATGCTCGATCCCGACGTGCTCCGCTGGCAGGTCGACGAGCGTCCGACCGAGGCGTTTCTTCACTCCCTCTTCGAGATGCGCGAGATCATCGAGCCGGCGGCGGCGCAGCGGGCGGCCGAGCGCGCCACCGACGCGGAAATCGCCCAGCTCGGAAAGGCGATGGAAGGGATCCAGAACGAGGCCCGCGGCGGGCCGCAGCAGATCAAGGCGGATATCGAGTTCCACATGACGCTCCTCGAAGCGTCGCGCAATCCCATGCTCCGCTCGGTTGGCGCCATGATCGAATCGGCGCTGGAGATCACGTTTCGGCTCGGCTGGCGCACGGTGATGGCCGACGATGCGGTGCTCCAGCACCGCGCCGTCTATGACGCGGTCCGTCTCCGCCACGGCGAGGAAGCTTTCCTTGCCATGCGGCGGCTCTTGCGCAATTCCAAGGGCAACGTTTTCGACGCGATCTGGGTGTCGCGGAACGAACGCGACCAATCCGGCTGACCTCGACGGAGCCGCGAGAAGACCAAACGGGGGAGACAAGAGATGCGTTTGTTGCAGGCAAGGGCGGGGCGACGCCGTCAGGTGGTGGCGACCGAGGGAGGCGAGTCGTGGGTGGTGCGCGGCTACGACAGCGTGCGCGATCTGGCGGCCGCTGCGATCAGGCGCGGCCGGTCCATCGCCGATGTGGTCAGGGCCGCGGGCCGCGGCGGGCCGGCCGAGCCGGCGAAGCTCCTGGCCGCAGGCCGGGTCCTCAGCCCGATCGACCATCCCGATCCGGCGCACATCCTGGTCACCGGCACCGGCCTCACCCACCTCGGCTCCGCCGCCACCCGCGACGCGATGCACGCCAAGGTGACCGACGTCGCCGTCGAGACGCTCACCGACTCGATGAAGATGTTCCGCATGGGCCTCGAAGGCGGCAAGCCGAAGCGCGGCCGGCCCGGCGTCCAGCCGGAATGGTTCTACAAGGGGGATGGCTCCTTCGTCGCCGCCCCCGGCGAACCGCTCGTCTCGCCCGCCTTTGCCGAGGACGCCGGCGAGGAGCCCGAGGTTGCCGGGATCTACCTGATCGGCCCGGACGGAACGCCCTTCCGCGTCGGCTTCGCGCTCCTCAACGAGTTCTCCGATCACGTCGTCGAACGCCAGAACTACCTCTGGCTGGCGCATTCCAAGCTCCGCCCCTGCTCCTTCGGACCGGAGATCCTGCTGGGCGACCTGCCGGCGGACGTGCGCGGCACGTCGCGCATCCGCCGCGGCAAGCAACTCGTCTTCGACCAGCCCTTCCTTACCGGCGAAGCGAACATGTCCCACACCATCGCCAATCTCGAAGCGCACCACTTCAAGTATCCGTGGTTCCGCCGTCCGGGCGACATCCACATCCACACCTTCGGTACGGCCACCCTGTCGGTCGCCTCGGGGGTCAAGACCAGGGCCGGCGACATTTTCGAGATCGCGGCGCCGGAATTCGGCCTCCCCCTGGTCAACCCGCTCGGCATCGCGCGGAAGGAACGGGTGACGGTCCGGGCGCTGTAGCCGCAGAGCCGCCTCTCCCGTTTCCACCGGACGGGACGGAGCGTTTGTAATCACCAGAGCTTCGCCCCATCTTCACGCCACTGTCCTCAGCGACATCAGGATCGCGTCATGGAAGAGCTGCACAAGAACTACATCGCGGGCGAATGGGTCGGCGGCGAGGCCGCGCCCAACATCAATCCGTCGAACACCGACGAGATCGTCGGCCACTATGCCCGCGCGACCGCCGATGACGTGAAGAACGCGATAGCCGCCGCCAAGGCCGCCTTTCCGGCCTGGTCGCGCTCGGGCATCCAGCAGCGCCATGACATCCTCAAGGCCGCATCGGACGAAATCCTGAAGCGGCGCGAGGAGATCGGCAGACTGCTTTCGCGCGAGGAAGGCAAGACGCTCGCCGAAGGCATCGGCGAGACCGTCCGCGCCGGCCAGATTTTCGATTTCTTCGCGGGCGAGGCCCTGCGCCTTTCCGGCGAGACCGTGCCGAGCGTGCGGCCCGGCATCGAAGTCTCGATGACCCGGGAGGCGGTCGGTGTCGTCGGCATCATCACGCCGTGGAATTTTCCGATCGCCATCCCGGCCTGGAAGATCGCGCCGGCGATCTGTCACGGCAATACCGTCGTCTTCAAGCCCGCCGACCTTGTCCCCGGCTGCTCCTGGGCGATCGTCGATATCCTTGTCCGCGCCGGCCTGCCGAAGGGCGTGCTCAACCTTGTCATGGGCAAGGGCTCCGTCGTCGGCCAGGCGATGCTCGATTCGCCCGACATCAACGCCATCACCTTCACCGGCTCCATCGGCACCGGCCGCCGCGTCGCCGAAGCCTCGGTGAAGCACCTCCGCAAGTTCCAGCTCGAGATGGGCGGCAAGAACCCGCTCGTCGTCCTCGACGATGCCGACCTCAAGCTCGCCGTCGAGATCGCCGCCAACGGCTCCTATTTCTCGACCGGCCAGCGCTGCACCGCCTCGTCGCGGCTTGTGGTCACCGCCGGCATCCACGACAAGTTCGTCGCGGCGCTGACCGAACGCCTCGCCGGCCTCAATGTCGACGACGCGCTGAAGGAAGGCACCCACATCGGACCGGTGGTCGATCCGTCCCAGCTCAAGCAGGACGAGGACTACATCAGGATCGCCAAGGACGAGGGCGCGCGCCTCGCCTTCGGCGGCAACCGCCTGAAGCGGGCCACGCCCGGCTTCTATCTCGAGCCGGCGCTGTTCACCGAGACCCGGCCCGAAATGCGGATCAACCGCGAGGAAGTGTTCGGCCCGGTGGCGAGCGTCATCAAGGTGAAGGACTACGACGAGGCGCTGGCCGTTGCCAACGACACGCCGTTCGGCCTCACCTCCGGCATCTGCACGACGAGCCTCAAATACGCCACGCACTTCAAGCGCAATTCGGAAGCCGGAATGGTGATGGTCAACCTGCCGACGGCGGGCGTCGACTATCACGTACCGTTCGGCGGCCGGAAAGGATCGAGCTACGGGCCGCGCGAGCAGGGACGCTACGCGGCCGAGTTCTTCACCACGGTGAAGACGGCCTACACGCAGCCCTAGCGGGCGAGCATCGCCCGCGTCACTTCTTCCCACTCGGCGTCGAGGCTGCCCGCGGCAGCCTCCCGCCCGGCGCGGCGATACCAGTACCCGGCGTTGGCGAGGTCGCCCTCGACGCGGTGGAGGTGGGCGTGGACCCACGCCGCGTCGCGCCCCTCCTCCTCGTTGATCACGTTGTGGGCGCGCTTCCAGTCGCCCTTCCCCATCCACCAGAGCGAGGCGAGCGGCGGGTCGAGGCCGGCTGGCGGCGAGGCGGCGGAGAAGGTTTTCCGGAACGCGTCGAGGGTCATCTTCGCAGGCATCGGCGTCCTCCGTTCACCACCAGCGGCGGGGCGTGAAATGCCCGGCGGCGCGTTCGATCTCCCGGCCGGTGCGGAAGAGCATCGGCTCGTCGAAAGCCTTGCCGATGAGCTGCAGGCCGAGCGGCAGCCCCTCCTCGGTCAGTCCGGCGGGCACCGCGATGCCCGGCAGCCCGGCCATGTTCACCGTCACGGTGAAGACGTCGTTGAGGTACATTTCCACCGGCGAGGCCATCGCCATCGCTTCGAGGCCGAACGCGGCCGACGGCGTCGCCGGCGTCAGGATCGCGTCGATGCCGTCGGCGAAGACGCGCTCGAAATCGCGCTTGATCAGCGTCCGCACCTTCTGCGCGCGGATGTAGTAAGCGTCGTAGTAGCCGGCGGAGAGAACGTAAGTGCCGATCAGCACGCGCCGCTTCACTTCCTTGCCGAAGCCGGCGGCCCGCGTCTTCTCGTACATGTCGGTGATGTCGTCGCCGTCGACGCGCAGCCCGTAGCGGACGCCGTCATAGCGCGCGAGGTTCGAGGACGCCTCCGCCGGCGCCACGATGTAATAGGCGGGCAGCGCGTACTTGGTGTGCGGCAGCGAGATGTCGACGATCGTCGCCCCGCCCGCCTCCAGCCATTTCCGCCCCTGCTCCCAGAGCGCCTCGATCGCCGCCGGCATGCCGTCGACCCGATACTCGCGCGGCACGCCGATGCGCAGTCCCCTGACGCCGAGGTCGAGCGCCGCCTCGTAGTCCGGTACCGGCACTTCCGCCGAGGTGGCGTCGCCGGGATCGGCGCCGGCCATCGAGCGCAGCAGGATCGCCGCGTCGCGGACCGTGCGGGCGATCGGCCCGGCCTGGTCGAGCGACGATGCGAACGCGACGATCCCCCGCCGCGAGCACCGCCCATAGGTCGGCTTGACGCCGACGGTCGCCGTGAACGCCGCCGGCTGGCGGATCGAGCCGCCGGTATCGGTCGCAGTTGCGCCGGCGCAGAGTTCGGCCGCAACCGCCGCGGCCGACCCGCCGGAGGACCCGCCCGGCACCAGCTTGGCGTTCGACCCGCGCGCCTGCCACGGGTTGACCACCGGGCCGTAGTACGAAGTCTCGTTCGACGAGCCCATGGCGAACTCGTCCATGTTGAGCTTGCCGAGCATCACGGCGCCGTCGGCCCAGAGCTGTGCCGTCACGGTCGACTCGTAGGTCGGCCTGAAGCCGTCCAGCACGTGGCTGCCGGCCTGGCTGTGCACGCCCTCGGTGCAGAAGAGGTCCTTGATCCCGAGCGGCACGCCTTCGAGACGGCGGGCGGTGCCGGCAGCGATGCGCCGGTCCGACTCCGCCGCCATCGCCAGCGCCTTTTCCGGCGTCTCGGCGACATAGGCGTTGAGCGACCGCGCCGCCTCCATATTGGCGAGGTAGGCGCGCGTCAGTTCGACGGCCGAGAACTTCCTCGCGCGAAGGCCGTCGCCGATTTCGGCGATCGTGAGGCGTGTCAGATCGTTCACGCCGTCACCGTGGCGAGCTGCTTCTCGTAGAAGATCGACCAGCCGGTATCGGGATAGCCGAGGAACGGTCCGCAGCGGCGGAAGCCGAACCGCTCGTAAAGGCGCCAGGCCGACAGGTGGCGATTGCCCGTCTCCAGCACCAGCCGTCGCAGGCCTTCGCTGCCGGCAAGCTGCTCGATGGCCGAGAGAACCTGGCCGGCAACACCGCGGCCGCGCGTGTCGGGGCGCGTGTACATGCGCTTCACTTCGCCGACGCCCTCGCCATGGCGGCGAAGCGCACCGATTGCCACCGCCTCGCCTCCGATACGCGCGACAAACGCCGTCGTGTCGGGCCCCGCCATCTCCTCGACCGTCATGTGATGGCAGAACTCCCTCGGCGTCAGTTCGAGGAGGTCGGCGTTCAGCGCCGCGACCAGTCTGCGGACCTCGTCCTGGAGCGGGCTCTCCGCGGCGACGGCGACGGGCCAGGGATCGTCCCTCCGGCTGGCATCGCTCATTCGACCACCTTCGGCACGACGAAGAAGTCCCCTATCCGCGCCGGCGCATTGGCGAGTACCCGCTCGGCATCGCCGCCATCCGTCACCCGATCCTCCCGCTCTTTCATCTGCATCGCCACCACCGACGTCATCGGCTCGATCCCGGTGACGTCGACCTCGTTCAGCTGCTCGACGAAACCGAGGATGGTGTTGAGCTCGCCCTTCAGCGCCTCCGCTTCGGCATCGGTGACGGCGATGCGCGCAAGGCGCGCCACGCGCAGGACGGTCTGCTTGTCGACGGACATGCGGGCGCTATAGCAGAGCGGCTTTTCGCGCCGCAAGCGGCCTGCAGGCCCGATTGCGCCGGGGAGAAAGCATGGCGGCGGTCCCGATACCCCTGCTCGCCCGCGGCGCCGGTGTGCCGCAAGGCGATTGCCGCCGCGCAACGCATTTCGAGGCCAATTCTTCATGCGCGGCACCGGCATCGCTGCTAGATATCGCCGGAAAGGAAGCGAGGCGAAGGCCATGCGGCTCGCTCAGCCATCGGCCACAAACGGGTTTTGCCGCGATTGCCTTTCCGGTTTCGCCGGCGAGCCCGCCCGCTGCCCGGTCTGCGGCAGCCCGCGCCTCCTTCGCCATCCCGAACTTGACCGCCTGGCGATCGCACACCTCGATTGCGACGCCTTCTACGCCGCGATTGAGAAACGCGACGATCCGAGCCTCGCCGAGAAGCCGGTCATCGTCGGCGGCGGCAAGCGCGGTGTGGTCGCCACGGCCTGCTACATCGCCAGAATCTCCGGCGTCCGCTCCGCCATGCCGATGTTCCAGGCGCTCCGCCTTTGTCCGGGCGCGGTCGTGATCCCGCCCGACATGGAGAAATACGCGGCCGCTGGCAGGGAGGTCCGCCGCCTGATGCTGGAACTCACTCCGCTGGTCGAACCGGTTTCGATCGATGAGGCGTTCATGGACCTGTCGGGCACGGAACGGCTTCATCAGGCCTCCCCGGCGCTGAGCCTCCTCCGGCTCGCCGGGCGCATCGAAACCGAACTTGGCATCACCGTTTCGATCGGCCTTTCGTTCAACAAGTTCCTCGCCAAGATCGCATCGGACCTGCAGAAGCCGCGCGGCTTCTCGGTCATCGGCAGGGCCGAGGCGTTGGCCTTCCTTGCAGACAAGCCGGTCAGCCTCATCTACGGCGTCGGCAAGGCCACCCAGGCCCAGCTCGCCGCCGACGGCATTCGCAGCATTGCCACCCTTCAGCGCATGAGCGAGAGCGAACTCGGACGCCGCTATGGGGCGATGGGCCTCCGCCTTTACCGCCTTGCCCGTGCGGAGGACACGCGAGCGGTGGAGCCGCGCGGCGAAGCCAAGAGCGTCAGCGCCGAGACCACGTTCGAGAAAGACGTTGCCGACCTTGCCGCCCTCCGCGCAACGCTGCGGCGGCTCTCCGAGAAAGTCTCGCGCCGCCTGAAGAAGGCCGGGATCGCCGGGCGGACGCTGACGCTCAAGCTGAAGACCGCCGATTTCCGCACCCGCACGCGAAGCCGCCAGCTCGGCGCCCCTACCCTCCTTGCCGACCGCATCTTCCGCGAAGGGACCGAACTGCTTGCCCGCGAGGCGGACGGAACCGAATTCAGGCTCATCGGCATCGGGCTTTCGGACTTTGCCGACCCGCTCCTCGCCGATCCGGCCGACCTGGTCGACGCGTCGGCCGGCCGCCGCGCGGCGGCCGAGGCCGCGATCGACAAGATTCGCGGAAAATTCGGCCCCGAAGCGGTCGGTCTCGGCATCGTCTTCGACATGCCGGGAACTCCGCCAAACCCCCGCCGTTCTCCGAAGTGACAGCCGCCACAGGCCTGTCATCGGCCGCGGCGACGATCATGGCGAAAGGCGAATCGGTTTCCCATTCAGCGTCCGTGTCCTAGTATGGACCGCGACAATCAGCCTCGGTAACCGCATGCGGCCGCTCGGCCTCTCAGACACCGTCTTCTACAATCTCGGCGATTCCTTCATCTCCGCGATGGCGGTTCTCGACGGGCCGTGCGACCTGTCCGTCCTCCTTGCCGATCTCGAGGGCGTCGTCGGGATGCTGCCGGCCCTGTCGGAGCGCCCGCTCCGCATCGGCTTCTGGACCTTTGCCCGGCGGGTAAGGAAGGTCGACCTGACGCGCCACGTCGCCGTCCTGCGCGACCGCACCGTCACCACGGTCGAGACGGCCGTCCCCTACCTTGAGAAAATGCGCCGCAGCCGCATCTCCATGGCCGTCCCGCCGTGGCGGATCTTCGTCCTCAATCCGGGCGAGCCCGGCCAGGCCGGCAGCGGCCCGTCACCGCTGTCCGTCGTCTTTATGCAGATTCGCCATGGACTTGCCGACGCCATGCGTGGCCTGCAGGTCCTCGCCCGGATGGGCGGACAGCAGCCGACCCCAGAGCACGACGCGCTCGCCCGCCGTCTTCCCGATGTCGATCCCGCCTCGCTGGTGCCCGAGGTGCCCATCCACGATGTCGGCATCTCGGTGCTGACCGTTCCCCGCCGGGAGATAAACAGCGAGGGCGATTCCGGCGCTCGCTTCACGGCGGTGGCGGCGGCGGTCGTCGGCGATCCGGAGCTCTTCCCGCATGCCCGGCCTCTGCGCGGCAATATCGGGCGGACGCGGCTCGTCCGCCGGCGCGGTACCGGCACTGCCCTCGGCAATCACATGCGCATGGTGACCGTGCGCACCCAGGGCAGGGAGAACGCCGGACGCCGCTGGCGAATCCCCGGCCTCTCCCATGCCCAGGACCTGCAGCTAGCGACCTGGCTGGTGGCGCTCGCCCCGCGCAAGCTTGCCCGCCTCGCGATGCGGGTCTGGTATTCGAGCTTCGACGCCGTGGCCACCATGATCCCGCTGCCGCGGCGGCTGAAGCTCGGTGGGCGCGCCGTCACCGGCGTGTTCGGCGTGCCGCCGCTATGGGGTCCGGTGCCCCTGGCCATGATCGCGCTGACCGGCGGCGACGACTACCACCTCACCATCTTCCCGGGAAAAGGCTTCACCGGAAGCCCGGCACGGCTGCTGGCCCGGCTGCGCGAGCTTTTTCTCGGCGCCGGGGAGAGCGTGCCGCAACTGGTCGAGCCGCCCGAAACCGACAAGGAGGCGCGCGGACGCCCGGCTTTCGCGAAACGCTAGGCGCTACTTGCAGGGTTGCGCCGGCAGCATTTCCAGCTTGGTCAGCTTGCCGGTGAGCGAGAAGTCGCCGTAGTTGATCTTGAGCGAGCGTCCGATGCCGTTCTCATAGACCACGAACGACATCGTGTAATAGGGCTCGGAATCGTCCGGCCCGTCCTTGAAATAGCTGATCGTGACCGGCCAATGGCGCAGGCCGGAAATGCCGGCGCTCTTGATGATCCCGCCTTCGCTGTCGCCCGCCGGATCGGCCGCCGCCTCGTGTCCGATGATGCCCGCGGTCGTAAACACCGTCTGGCCGTCCTCCGAGCCGTCGTAGAGGTCGAGATTGACGAAGTTCTGGCCGCTTTTGGCGGCGTTGATCAGCGCCTCCATCTGCTCGGTCGGAAACACCACCTTGTTCCGGATCGCGAATTTCTTGGCTTCCGGCTTGCTGAGCGCCACCGCGACCTCGCTGCTTTCCCGCTTCGCGGAACCCTTCGATTCCTCGGTGATCGCGTTGTCGGTATAGGTCTCGTTGCTGAAGGTGAGGCTCTCGCCGTCGCCGGCCTCGAACAGGTCGGAGCGCGAATCGACGATCTGGCTCTGGCCGTCGCTGTCGGCGCTCTCGGTCACGAAACGCACCTTGGTCGTGTACCCGGCGCATGCCGACCCGGTGAATTCCATCACCATCCTGCCCGAAATGTCCGGCGCAGCCTGGTTGTCCTCGTTCGACTGGTCGAGGACCAGGTCGTAGATGGCCCGATGGGCGGCGAGACTTGACGAGGGCGCGGCGGCAGCCGGCGCGGCGGCCAGAAGCAGCGCCCCGATGCCGATCAAACCTTTAGCGGACATGCCGAATCTTCCCGCAAGTTAGGGACTGACAAGGTTGAAACATGGCGCCCGGATGCCGTCCAGTCCAGCCTGCCGCCCCCTTGCAGGCTTGCCGGCAATCGGCCAAACCAGCCCGGCAAAAATCCAGCCAGGGAGCGCGCATGAGCCAGGAAATCGACGCCCGCCTGAAGCAGCTCGGCATTGACCTGCCCACCCCTGCTCCGCCCGCCGCGAATTACGTTCCGACCGTCCAGACCGGAAAGCTCCTGTTCGTATCCGGGCAGATCCCTTCCACAGCAGATGGACCGAAATATGTCGGCAAGGTCGGCCGTGAGTTTACCGTCGAGGAGGGCCGCGCCGCCGCCCGCCTCTGTGCGGTCAACGTTCTTGCGGCAATACGGGCCGCATTGGGCAGCCTCGACCGGGTCGCCCGCGTCGTGAAGCTCGTTGGTTTCGTCAACGCGGTCCCCGACTTCACCGACCCGCATCTTGTCGTCAACGGCGCCTCCGACCTCATTACCGAGGTCCTCGGCGACAAGGTCGGCAAGCACGCCCGGTCCGCCGTCGGAATGGCAAGCCTCCCCCGCGGGGTTGCGGTCGAAATCGAGGTCATTGTCGAGACCGTCTGACCCGTGGCGAAACTCGACTGGCTGATCGCGCGCCCGATCGCGCATCGCGGATTGCACGACCGAGCGCGCGGCCGGGTCGAGAACACCCTTGCCGCTGCCCGCGCCGCGATCGAACGCAACTACGCGATCGAATGCGACCTCGTGCTTTCGGCCGACGGCGTGCCGGTCGTCTTCCATGACGACACCCTGGATCGTCTGACTGAGGCATCGGGCCGGATTGGCGAGCGCACACTGGCCGAACTGCAGGCGATCCGCCTTCCGGGGACCGACGACCGCATCCCCGCTTTCGCCGAGTTGCTCGAAACGGTTGGCGGCCGCGTTCCGCTGGTCGTCGAACTGAAGAGCGAGTGGAATGGCGACCGCAGCCTCGAGCGCCAGGTCGCGCCGATGGTCGCCGCCTATCGCGGCCGGGCCTGCGTCATGTCCTTCGATCCGGACTCGATGGCGGCGATGAAGCGCCTGGCGCCGGCCGTGCCGCGTGGCCTCATCGCCGATCACTTCGACCCGGATGGCGAAGGCGGCGACCTGACGCCGCTCCGCCGCTTTGCGCTCCGCCATCTCTTCGCGGTGCCGGCGGTGGGCGCCTCCTTCGTCTCCTACGGCCTCGCCACGCTGCCGGCGCCCGCACCTTTGCTCCTGCATCGCTTTGGTCTGACGCTGATCACCTGGACCGTGCGCACGCCGGCGGACGCCGCCAAGGCGAAGCGCTATGTCGACCAGATCACGTTCGAGGGCTTCGACCCCGATTCCCTGGCCGCCTCGTAGTGACAGGGCTCGGCCGTGAAATCGGTCAGTTCGTGCCCCACATGAGTCGCCTGCGTCCGGAGCCGCACGGCTGGCCGCGACCCTGCGGCGCTCGTCGATCGGCGGACTTGCGTAGCGATTTCCGATAGCCAAGGGTGTGAAGGAGTGAGGCGACGGAGATGTTTCCTTGGCGCGGCAGGACAAGGCCTAGCGTGACCAATACCGAGAGTTCAGGCGCCACGCTCCGCGTCCTCGGCTCGCTGGCGGAAGTCGCCCGGGCCGATTGGGACGCCTGCGCCAATCCCGGCTGGTCCTCGGAGGGAGCGCCCCTCGGGATTCCCGAGGGATGCCCGGAGAGCGCCGTGCGCGCGGCTGCTTGGAACCCGTTCCTTACCCACGATTTCCTCTGGTCCCTGGAGGAATCCGGCGCCGCCACGCGCCGGACCGGCTGGCTCGGGCAGCACCTCGTCCTTGACGGACCGGACGGCAAGCCGGCGGCCATTCTGCCGGCCTACGTCAAATCCCACTCGATGGGCGAGTATGTCTTCGACCATGGCTGGGCGGATGCCTTCGAGCGCGCCGGCGGGCGTTATTACCCGAAGGTCCAGTGCTCGGTGCCCTTCACGCCCGTGCCCGGTCGGCGCCTGCTGGTGAAGCCCGGGCCCGAGGCAGACCGGCACCGCACCGCGCTTGCCGGCGGCGCGATGGCGCTCGCCCAGCGCTACGGCGCCTCGTCGGTCCATGCGACCTTCCTCACCGAAGCCGATTGGGAAGTCCTCGCCGGTCAGGGGTTCCTGCGCCGCACCGACCAGCAGTTCCACTTCGTCAACGAGAACTATCGCGATTTCGACGATTTCCTCGAGGCGCTCGCATCGCGAAAGCGGAAGGCCATCCGCCGCGAGCGGCGCGACGCCCTCACCGGCAGCCTGGAGATCGACCACCTCACCGGCCGCGACCTCACCGAGGCCGCCTGGGACGCCTTCTTCGCCTTCTACATGGACACCGGCGGGCGAAAGTGGGGGCGCCCCTACCTCAACCGCAAGTTCTTCTCCCTGATCGGCGAGCGGATGGCCGACAGGATCCTGCTCGTCGTCGCCCGGCGTGGTTCGAAGCCGATCGCCGGCGCACTCAACTTCATCGGATCGGACGCACTCTACGGCCGTTACTGGGGCGCGCTCGAGGAGCATCCCTTCCTGCATTTCGAGCTCTGCTACTACCAGGCGATAGAGTGGGCGATCCGGCACAGGCTGCCGCGCGTCGAGGCCGGGGCCCAGGGCGAGCATAAGGTCGCCCGCGGCTATCGGCCCACCACCACCTACTCGGCGCACTGGATCGCCGACCCCTCCTTCCGCAAGGCCGTCGCCGACTATCTCCAGCGCGAACGGCGGCAGGTGGCGAGCGACGAGGCCGCGCTTGCCGAGTATCTTCCCTTCCGCCACAGCGACCGCGAGGAGAATGGATGACGTGAGCTACGATCCGCAGAACATCTTTGCCCGCATCCTGCGCGGCGAGATCCCGGCCCACCGGGTCTATGAGAACGACGAGGTCGTCGCCTTCATGGACGTGATGCCGCAGGGGCCGGGGCACACGCTGGTCCTCCCGCGCACGCCGTCCCGCAACCTGCTCGACGCCGACCCCTCCGTGCTCGGCGCCCTCATGCGCGCGGTGCAACGCGTGGCGCGTGGCGCGATGAGCGCCTTCAAGGCCGACGGCGTCACCGTGATCCAGTTCAACGAAGCGGCCGCCGGCCAGTCCGTCTTCCATCTCCACTTTCACGTCATCCCGCGCTTCGACGGCGTCGCGCTGAAACCGCACACCGGGACGATGGAAAAGCCGGAAGTGCTCGCCGCCAATGCCGAGAAGCTCCGCGCCGCGCTGGCCGTCCCGCCGCATTAGCCTGCCGTACCCGCGCCATCGACGCGGTTGAAGCGGGCGCCGTCTCGGCACTGTTCGCCGGAGTTCAACAGCAGGCGCAGTCCACCACGGAAAGGGAGATGGTCGTGGCCTTCATGCTCAAGGTCCGCTGGGAGATCAACCCGGACAAGCTCGCTGACTTCAGGCTCAATCAACGAGCCCTGTGCAAGGCCATGCTCGAACACCCGGGCGTGATCACCTACCACGCCGAATATCCGTCTCCGCTGGTCAGCGATTGGATCGAGATCTATGCCAATGACGAGGCGTTCCGGGCTCACCTGGCCAACGAAAAGGGCAAGGGCCCGCTGAGCGCGGTCACCGCCGCCTGCGACAGGATCACCGTCCGCTGTTTCGGCAACCCCGACGCGGAATCGCGCGCCTTCCTCGCGGGAGCCAACACGAGCTACCACGACACGGCGCCCGAGGCCTTTGTCCTAAACCCCCGCGCCGACCGGGATTCGCCCGTCTGACCGGAACCTAATCCGTCTTCAGCGGCACCTTGGGGACGAGGCCCCGCCCGGCGGGCGTGCCGCCGCCCGGCGGCTTCTTTGCCTGCGCCGGCTTCGCCGCACGTTTGCGCGGCGCCCGCTTTTCTTTCGGGATGGGGTCGGCCTTGGGCGTCACCGGCCCGTCCTCGATCGCTTCGAGATTGAGGCCGCTGCCGTCTTCCTTGACGGTGACCTTGACGGTTCCGCCGCCCTTCAATTTGCCGAACAGGACCTCGTCGGCGAGCGGCTGCTTGATGTGTTCCTGGATGACGCGGGCAAGCGGCCGCGCGCCCATCCGGGAATCGTAGCCCTTCTCGGCGAGCCACCTGGTCGCATCCTCCGACAGGTCGAAGGTGACGCCGCGGTCGGCGAGCTGCGCCTCGAGCTGCAGGACGAACTTCTGCACGACCTGGTGCACGACCGGCGGCGGCAGGTTGCCGAACGGCACGACCGCGTCGAGCCGGTTCCGGAACTCCGGCGTGAACAGCCGGTTGATCGCCTCCTGGTCGTCGCCCTCGCGCTGCGACTTGCCGAAGCCGATCGCGGCCTTGGCGAGATCGGACGCGCCGGCATTGGTCGTCATGATCAGGATGACATTGCGGAAGTCGACCTGCTTGCCGTTGTGGTCGGTGAGCTTCCCGTGGTCCATCACCTGGAGGAGGATGTTGAACAGGTCCGGGTGCGCCTTCTCGATTTCGTCAAGCAGAAGCACGCAGTGCGGATGCTGGTCGACGCCGTCGGTGAGCAGTCCCCCCTGGTCGAAGCCGACATAGCCGGGAGGCGCGCCGATCAGCCGCGACACGGTGTGGCGCTCCATGTATTCCGACATGTCGAACCGGATGAGCTGGACGCCCATGGCGCTCGCCAGCGCCCGCGCCACCTCGGTCTTGCCGACGCCGGTCGGCCCCGAGAACAGGTAGCAGCCGATCGGCTTCTCCGGCTCGCGCAGTCCGGCCCGGGCGAGCTTGATCGCCGAGGCCAGCCGGTCGATCGCCTTGTCCTGACCGTAGACGACGCGCTTCAGCGAGGCGTCGAGGTGCTTCAGCACCTCCGCGTCGTCCTTGGAGACCGACTTCGGCGGAATCCGCGCCATTGTCGCGATCGTCTCCTCGATTTCGCGCACGCCGATCGTCTTGCGCCGCTTGTTCTCCGGCAGGAGCATCTGCGAAGCGCCGGTCTCGTCGATGACGTCGATCGCCTTGTCCGGCAGCTTGCGGTCGTTGATGTAGCGCGCCGACAATTCGACCGCGCTCTTGATCGCGTCGCTCGTGTAGCGGACGCGGTGGTAATCCTCGAAGTAAGGCTTCAGGCCTTTCAGGATCTCGATCGCGTCGGGGATGGTCGGCTCGTTCACGTCGATCTTCTGGAAGCGCCGCACGAGCGCGCGGTCCTTCTCGAAGAACTGGCGGTATTCCTTGTAGGTGGTCGAGCCGATGCAGCGGATCGTGCCCGAGGCGAGCGCCGGCTTCAGGAGGTTCGACGCGTCCATGGCGCCGCCCGAGGTCGCACCGGCGCCGATCACCGTGTGGATCTCGTCGATGAACATGATCGCGCCGGGGAATTCCTCGATCTCCTTGATCACCTGCTTCAGGCGTTCCTCGAAATCGCCGCGGTACCGCGTGCCGGCGAGGAGCGTGCCCATGTCGAGCGCAAAGACGGTCGAGTCCTTGAGAACCTCCGGCACCTGGCCTTCGACGATGCGCTTGGCCAGGCCCTCGGCGATCGCCGTCTTGCCGACGCCGGGATCGCCGACCAGCAGCGGGTTGTTCTTCTGGCGGCGGCAGAGGATCTGGATCGTGCGGTTGATCTCGGCGCCACGCCCGATCAGCGGGTCGATCTTCCCCTTCTTCGCCTTCTCGTTGAGGTTGACGCAGTAGGCTTCGAGCGCGTCGGCCTTCTTCTTGGAATCCTCGCGGCCTTCCGAAGCCGCGGCCTCGTCGTCGACGCCGCGCACCGGGCGCGATTCCGAGAGGCCCGCGCGCTTGGCGATGCCGTGGCTGACGTAGTTGACAGCGTCGTAGCGCGTCATGTCCTGCTCCTGCAGGAAATACGCGGCATGGCTTTCGCGCTCGGCGAAGATCGCGATGAGCACGTTTGCGCCGGTGACTTCCTCCCGCCCGGACGACTGGACATGGATCACGGCGCGCTGGATGACGCGCTGGAAGCCGGCGGTCGGCTTGGCATCCTCGTCGGAGCCGGTGGCGAGGTTGGCAAGCTCGGTATCGATGTATTCGACCAGGCTGCGGCGAAGCACGTCGAGATCGACATTGCAGGCGCGCATGACGGCTGCCGCGTCATTGTCGTCGATCAGGGCCAGGAGCAGGTGTTCGAGGGTTGCGTATTCCTGGTGGCGTTCGCTCGCGATGGCCAGCGCCTGATGCAGGGCCTTTTCGAGACTGCGGGAGAAAGACGGCACGGACGACCTCATTTCTTTTCCATCACACACTGCAGCGGGTGCTGGTGCTTGCGGGCGAAATCCATGACCTGCGTGACCTTGGTTTCCGCCACCTCGTAAGTGAACGTGCCGCACTCCCCCACACCGTTCTGGTGCACATGCAGCATGATGCGCGTCGCTTCCTCCCGTCCCTTCTGAAAGAACCGCTCAAGGACGTGCACGACGAACTCCATCGGCGTGTAGTCGTCATTGAGCAGCAGTACCCGGTAAAGGCTCGGCTTCTTGGTCTTTGGCCGGGTCTTGGTGACGACGCTGGTTCCGGCATCGCCGTCATCGGTACGCCGAATCGGACCTGTCATCAGTCAGCTCGATCATCAACACAACGGAATCCTGCCGACAATTTGGCAGAGGTGCAATCGGTTCCCCTTCAAAAAAAGCGTAACCGATCAGCCGCCCGCGGAAATCAAAAGGAAGGTTGCCAACCCTATCTGGTGACCTGTCGGGCGATTTGCAAACCGCCACAAAAGGAAAGGGGCCCGATCGCCGGGCCCCTTTGCATCTCTGCCTGCTGCGGGTCGATCGCGGCTAGCGGACCGCCCGGCCGAACAGCCCTTCGAAGGGCTTGTAGGCGTCCTTGGCAATGTCCGAGACGATCGTGCCGACCTTGGTGACCTGGTTGACGTAGCCCTCATAGGCGGTGCGGGCGAACTCGCTCTGGACTTCCATGGCCTTGTCGAGGCTGGTCACGCCGAGGAGCTTCTCGAAGGCGGCGCTGCCGCTCTCGAGCGACTGGCGCGAATAGTCGGCAACTTCCGCTGCCAGGGCCTGCCAGCCCTTGCCCACCGCGCTGGCGCTCTTCATGGTCGCCTCGACATTGTCGCGGCCCAACTTCTGGAAATCGTCGAATCCGTTCATCATGGGGCAGTTCCTCGGTTAGCCGGACCGGCCGGCGGTGTGTCGCTGGAAAGCATATGTGCACCGCAACAAAGCGGGTCAAGAGGAAATTGTGCGATGCACAATGCCAAGCTGAACCGGGCGCCCCCGCTCGTCAAAATTCCGCTTTACCGATTTGTAACTCCGCTTCCATACTGTCCCCAGTCGAGACCGGCGCGCGGCATGGTTTGGGGACGATGCCGCCAGAGTAAGACCGGCGTTTTCGGGTCCAGGTGCTCGCGAGTATCGCCGCAGCGCAGCCGCGCTGCTGCCAGGGAGCGCATGTGCCGTTTCGCCGGTCCCGCGGGGACATGTGGCGGTGGCCGCGGGGGCAGCGCAAGGCTCCGGTGGCCGGGTGTGGAGTAGACGGGCGATGGCGGAGCGGAAATCGAACCTCGGTGTCTCGGGCGGCTACGGGCTTCGCTCCCTC
>DASRGK010000044.1:0-8470 GCA_035651055.1 Bauldia sp. | reverse complement strand
CGCATCGCCAGCCCGAAATCGGTCGCCAGGAACAGGCCGATCCCGATCACGGCAATCATCACCAGCACGGCGAGAAAAACCGGCCGGACGAGGTAGTCGCGCAGGCCCAGACCGTAGAATGGGGTGAGGATGGTGTCCTGCGTCAGGAGCGCGAGGTTCGGCCGTCCCATGACGCGGAGGTTCACCGAGAAGAGCGCGATCATCGTGAGGATCGAGGCGAGGAGGTGCAGGATCCTGAAACGGACGTTGAGGAAGGCGGTAACCAGCCCGGCCGCCGCGCCGGCAGCCATCGCGGCCAGCGTCGCCAGCCACGGGCTGACCCCGCCGATGATAAGGACCGCGCAAACCCCCGCGCCCAGCGGAAACGAGCCGTCGACGGTGAGGTCTGGGAAATCGAGGACGCGGAAGGCGAGGTAAACGGCAAGGCCGACGAAGGCGTAGATCAGCCCTAGCTCGACCGCCCCGAAAAATGCGATGGCACTCAACCGCCCGCTCCCCGCTCCCGCGCCTACAGGTCTAGCGCGGCGGCCGGTGGCGGGAAAGCGCGGCTATTTCGCGTCGACTTCCAGCATCCAGTTGAGGATGAGCCGCCAGTCGGTCATGCGGATCGGCGTTCCGTGCGAGCCGGTTCGGAAGAGCGCGAACCTGATCGGATAGCCGGGCGCCGCCGCGCGCACCCGGTTGTAGAACTCGGCCTGTGTCTGCCACTTGATGATCGGGTCGTCGCTGCCGTGGCCTAGGTAGATCGGGATGCGCTTGGCGCCGCCGGTGACGGCCGCGGTCTTCAGGAACCCGTCGTCATGGGTCGATCCCATCAGGAGAAGGCCGCCGAGGAGCCTCGACGCCTCCGGGTCCCTGGCGATGGCCCAGCACACGCGCCCGCCGAGCGACCCGCAGGCAAGGAAGATCGGCGCCCCCGGCGACTGCCGGGCATATTCGAGCATCAGCGCCTTCACCTGCGCCGCGCCCGGCTTGCCGAGATCGGGCAGGCCCGGCGACAGGTAGATGCCGCCGTTCCGCATCATCAGGTTCTTGATGCGGTTGAAGTTGCCGCCGAACATCCCGTCATTGGCGCCCTGGAAACGGTTGCCGTTGCGGCCGTGGATGTAGATGACGATCGCCCTGGCCTTGGCCGGCGACTTGCCGACGAAGATGTATTTGACGCTCGCTTTGCCGGCGTCCAGCGTCAGGTCCCGCTCGACCGCCTTGGTGTCGAGGGAGACGTATTCCGGCCTGGTCTGCTTTTCCGGCACGATGTCGCGGCGATCGAGGTCGCGCTTCTCCGAATAGTCGACGACGACATAGTCGCCGCCGTCCTGGGTGGAAAGCACGCCAGGATACTTGAACAGCTCGTCCTTCCACGGCGCCAGCCGGTAGCTGCCGGCAGCCAGCGCCCCGCCCAGCGTGGAGGCGGCGGCAATGCCGAGAACGACAAGTCGAAGCGGGCGCACGATCCCGGCCTACTTGCCCTTGGCCGCGAGCATCCAGTTGAGTTCGGCCCGCCAGTCGATCATGCGCATCGGCGTGCCGTGCTTCCCGGTCTGGAAGAGAAGCAGCCTGACGGGATAGGCGGGATCCTTGGCGCGCAGTTCCTTGTAGAGACGCGACGCGCCGAACCAGGAGACGATGTAGTCGCCGGTTCCGTGCGCCACCACGATCGGCACGCGGCGGGCGACCGCCTCGCCGTTCCGCGCGATGCTGGTCGCCGATGTCGAGCCGAGAAGGACGACCCCGCCGAGCACCGGCGCGATGCTGGCGTCTTCGAGGAGACGGGCGCAGATCTTGCCGCCATTCGAGGCGCAGGCGACATAGACCGGCGCGCCCGGCGAGCGCTTCTCGAATTCAGTGATGAGCAGCTTCGCCTGGGCCGTCCCGATACTGGTCTGGTTGCGCATGCCCGGCGAGAGATAGATGCCGCCGGCGTTGACGACCAGGTTCTTCAGCCGGTTGAAGTTGCCGCCGAAGGTCTCGTCGGAGACGCCCTGGTAGCGGTCGCCGTTGGCGCCGTGGACGAAGATGAAGGCGAACTTCGCCGGCTTGGTGAAATCGCCGACCGAGACGAAGGACACTTCGACGCCGGCGTCGCTCAGCTTCAGGTCGGACTGCTTCTTGTCGACGTCAAGCGAAACGCGGTCGGCGTCCGCCTGGGTCTCGGGATGCGAGTCGCGGCCGTCGACGTCGCGCTGGCGCGAAAAATCGATGACCACGCGCGAGCCGTCGGGCGTCTCGGAGAGCACTTTCGGATACTGGAAAAGCTCGTCCTTGAACGGCGCGAAGGTGATCTTCTTCGGGTCGGTCGTCTTCTTGGCGTCGGCCGCCTTCCGGGAGGCGGCGTCGGAGGCGCTCACGAGGGCGCACAGGATCAGCAGGGCAGTCGCAAGTCGCATGAGGGATCGGGCCGAATTTCCGTTGCCGCCGCCGGCGCGATGCTAGTCGAACAACGCGTCGTGCGTCACCCCTCCTGAAAGCAAAAAGGGGCCGAAAAACGGCCCCTTTCGCGTGCCGCAAACTGTCGCGGCTATTCGACCTTGGTATTGGCGCGCTTGAGCACCGCATCCGGGATGGTCACGCCCATCTTCGCAGCGGCGCCCGGATTGACGACGAGGTCGGTGCCGCTGGCGAAGGCCACCGCGATGTCGCCCGGCTTCTCGCCCTTCAGAACGCGGGCAACGATCTTGCCGGTGGCAATGCCGATGTCGTGATAGTTGAAGCCGATGGTGGCGATCGCCCCGCGCTTCACCGTGTCGGTGTCGCCGGCGTAAAGCGGAATCTTGTTCTCCACGGCAACGCCGAGCGCCGCCTCGAAGGCGGAAACCACCGTATTGTCCGTCGGCACATAGATCGCATCGACCTTGCCGACGAGAGCGCGGGTCGCCTGCTGGACCTCGCTCGACTTGGTCGCGGCCGACTCGACGATCTCGATGCCGGCCGGGCCCGCCACTTCCTTCATGCGGGCGAGCAGCGACACGGCGTTGGCCTCGCCGGGATTGTAGACGAAGCCGAGCTTCTTCACGTTGGGCGAGATTTCCTTGATCAGCGCCACGTGATCGGCGAGCGGCGACATGTCGGAGAGGCCGGTGACGTTGGCGCCCGGATGGTCGCGGTTGGCGACCAGGCCGGCGCCGACCGGGTCGGTCACCGCGGTGAAGACGATCGGGATGTCCTTGGTCGCGGCGACGGCGGCCTGGGCCGAGGGCGTCGAGATCGGCACGATGACGGTGGCGCCGTCGCCGACGAACTGCTTGGCGATCTGCGCCGCAATCGGCGGCTGGCCCTGGGCCGACTGATAGACGAACTTGATGTTGTCGCCGTCCTTGAAGCCCTCGGCGGCGAGTTCCTCCTTGATCCCATCACGGGCCGCGTCGAGGGCCGGATGCTCGACGATCGCGGTGACGGCGACGGTAATGTCGGCGGCAAAGGCGGGCGTAACGAACAGCGCTGCGGCCAGCGCCGGAATGAACTTGCGCATGACTCCTCCTGGATTCGATTGGCACGCGAAGTTCTCCCCCCGCGCGCGGATGGCCGGAAGAACGATTTTTTGACCGGCAAGTCAATTCCCGGCGGGGCCGCAGCCCTCAGGTACGGTTGATGGCCACCGTCGCAACCGCCATCCCGACGAGGCACGATGCGCCGGCCCGAATGACCCAGCGCAGCACGCCCGGCCGCCGGATGCGGCGCCGTAGCTGGTCCGCGGCAAGCGCGAAGCCAAGCGCACTCAGCGTCGCGAGCGTAACGAAGGTCGCCTCGATAATCGCCAGTTGCGGGAGGAGCGGCCTCCCGTGGTCGATGAACTGCGGCACGAACGCGATGAAGAAGGCAATGCTCTTCGGGTTGAGGGCGGTCACTACGAAGGCATGGGCAAAGACGCTCGACCCGGCCGGTTCGGGTGCCGGGCCTACGCTCGGCAGCTCCGGCTGCGACCGCCACAACCGGATGCCGAGGTAGACCAGGAAGGCCGCGCCCGCCAATTTGAGCGCGGTGAAGATTTCCGCCGAAGCGGCGATAACCGCCCCTAGCCCGGCAAGGGACAGGGTCATTGCGACCAGATCGCCGAGCGCGACGCCCGCCGCCACGCGGACTGCAACCTGCCGTCCCTGCGTCAGCGCGTAGCTGACGACGAGGATCACCGTCGGGCCGGGAATGAACAGAACCACGAGCGCGGCGGCAACGAAGCCGAGCCAAGTCAGAAGTGCCATGGGCGAAAGTCTCCGGTCTCCGCCGACAAATCCGCAACTCCGATGCGGCGTCAAGCCGGTTGACCATTGCCGCGCAGGGCCTGATCGTCCCGCCCGCAAGGTTTCAATCTGCAAGGGGGATGCATCCGTGGACCCGACTCTCATCGCGATCCTTAGACTGATCCATATCGTTCTCGGCGCCATCTGGGTGGGCGGAGCCGTGGTCACGGCCTTCTATATCCTGCCGACGGCGCGGGCCCTCGGCCCGGCCGGCGCGCAGTTCACCGGGGCCCTCGTCCAGCGCGCGCGTCTGCCCCTCGCCCTGGTCATCATGGGCAGTATCGCCATTCTCGCCGGCATTGCGCTCTATGCGATCCTCTATGCCGGAGGACCCATGAGTTCGACTTCCGTGGTTCTCGGGATCGGCGGAGCCATCGCCATTGTCGTCCTCGTCATCGGGATCGTCGTGACCAAGCCCGCGGCCGACAAGCTGGTGGCGCTGGGACAGGCGATCGCCGGCCAGGGCTCGCCCCCGACCCCGGCGCAGACCGAGGAGCGTAACCGGCTGGCATCGCGGCTGCGCACCGCCGCGATCGTCAATGCCGTCCTGCTGCTGGTGGCGATAGCCTGCATGGCGGTTGCCCGCTACGTTTAGGCGGCCGGAATCGCCATCTGCCGCTTCGCGCATGCCATGATTTTGGCTATGCATGTCCGTGGGCCAGCCGGTTGGCCCGGCCAACGCGATTGGGACGGAAGAACACATGCATGAGCCAACCCTGATCGCAACGGTCGCGATCGGCTTCGTCGCAGCCTTCGCGGCCGGTTTCATCGCCGACCGCGGGAAGCTGCCGCCGCTCGTCGGCTACCTCGTCGCCGGCATCGTCGCCGGGCCGTATGTGCTCGGCTTCGTCGGCGACATCGAGCTTTCCAGCCAGCTCGCCGAGATGGGCGTGATCCTGCTCATGTTCGGCGTCGGACTGCATTTTTCGATCTCCGACCTCGCCGCGGTGCGCTGGATCGCGATCCCCGGCGCGGTCGTCCAGATCGCGGTCGCCACCCTCCTCGGGGCGGGCCTGGCCATGCTGTGGGGGTGGACCTTCGGCAGCGGACTGGTCTTCGGCCTCTGCCTGTCGGTCGCGAGCACCGTGGTGCTTCTCCGCTCGCTCGAGGCGCAGAACAGCGTCGACACGCCGAACGGCCGCATCGCCGTCGGGTGGCTGATCGTCGAGGACCTCGCGATGGTCGTCACGCTCGTCATCCTGCCCGGCATCGCCGGGGTGCTCGGCGGCCATCCGGCCGACGCGGCGCCCGGGGCGAGCGAGGCGAGCGGCGACCTCTTCCTCAACCTGGCGATCACGCTCGGCAAGGTCGGGGCCTTCGTGCTCATCGCGATCCTCATCGGACCGCGGGTCGTGCCGTGGATCCTCTCGCAGGTGGCGCGGACCGGCTCGCGCGAGCTGTTCACGCTTTCGGTGCTCGCGGTCGCCCTCGGCATCGCCTTCGGTTCGGCGGAGGTGTTCGGCGTCTCCTTCGCGCTCGGTGCTTTCTTCGCCGGGGTCGTCTTGAGCGAGTCGCGATTCAGCCACCGCGCCGCCGCCGAATCGCTGCCGCTCCAGGACGCCTTCGCCGTCCTCTTCTTCGTCTCGGTCGGGATGCTCTTCGACCCGTCGATCCTGATCCGCCAGCCCTTCACGGTCCTGGCGGTCGTCCTCCTCATCATGGTCGGGAAGTCGGCGGCCGCCTTCCTCATCGTCCTCGCCCTCCGCTTCCCGGTCTCTTCGGCGATCACGGTCGCCGCGGCCCTGTCTCAGATCGGCGAGTTCTCGTTCATTCTCGCCGGGCTCGGCATCTCGTTCGGCCTGCTCACCACCGAGGCACGCGATCTGGTGCTCGCCGGAGCGCTGGTCTCGATCACCCTCAACCCGCTTGCCTTCGCGTTTGCCGCACGACTCATCAAATGGACCGGCCGGCCCGAGTTCATGGCGAGCGGACTTGGCCGGTACGGCGCCCGCAATTTCGATGCGCTGCGCGAGGCCCTGGCCGCGGTTCGCGAGCGGCACGAGGCGCGGGAGCACGAGCGTGAGCTGCGCGAGCGCGAGGTCATCGAGAAGTTTCCGCTCTTTGCCGCCGTCGAGCCGGAAAAGCGCGAGGAATTCTTCCTCCTCTTCAAGCCGCGCTCGGTGTCGCCGGGCGAGAAGATCATCCGCAAGGGCGACCGCGCCGACGGCATCTATTTCATTTCGACCGGCAGCGCCGAGGTCGACGTGAACGGCCGCAAATTCAAGCTCAGTCCGGGCCAGTTCTTCGGCGAAATGGCGCTGCTGAGCGGCGCTCGCCGCAACGCGGACGTCACCTCGACCGACTATTCCGAACTGCTGACCATGTCGGTGCGCGATTTCCAGCAGTTCATGGCGCGCAACCCGGCGCTACGCGCCGAGCTCGACCGCATGGCCGAGGAACGGGGCCAGATCAATCGCCAGGCGAACGAGGCACCCTCGCCCGCGGCGACACCGGCCGCCGAATAGAAAAAGGGCGCCCTCGTGCGAGGGCGCCCCTTTTCGGCCGGCCTGGCGAAACTCAGCTCTTCAGCCGGAGGTTGGAAAGCGCTGTCCCGATCGAGTTGAAGGTCGTCACGATCTGGTTGGCCGAGGTCAACAGGAAGAAGTTGTCCGGCGTGCTGGCGCAGTCCTTGAGCATCTGCGACATGGGATCACCACCGGTGTTGACCTGGACAGTGTAGAGCGTGATGCCGGCATCCTTGACGTTCTGGCAGGTGATCTTCTGCCGGGCGTCGATCGAGGACTGCGACGTGTACCAACGGTCCTGGGTGTTGAGACCGTCGGTCAGCAGGATGATGATCTGCTTGTAGTCGTACTTGGGATCCTCGGCGGGGATCGTGAACGGCGACTGGGTCAGCGACTGCCAGCCCCACTGCAGGCCGATCGCCTGGTTGGTGTTGCCGTTCGGGAACATCGCATCAACCTTGTTGTTGAGCGCGGTCCAGTCGTAGGTCAGCCCGATCATCTGCTGCGGGCAGTTCGAATACTCTTCCGCCGGGAATCGCGTCGATGAGGACGAGGGCGCGGTGTTCTTGGTGTCGTAATCCTGATCGCGGTCGGTGATGCAGCCGTTCCAGGTATTGTGGTTGTCGGCGGTCCACCTTCGGCCTGCGTTCTCGCAGTCCGTCTTGTTGGTGTACCAGGTCCTGCTGCAGCTGCCGTTCACCTCGTCCCAGAGGTCCCATCGGACCCAGGACTTGTTGTAGTTCGACGAGCCGACGTTGACGTCCTTGCTGAACGGGATGATCGAAACATAGACGTCGCCGTCGACGCTCGCCGCGTTCTTGAGCTGGTCGAGCAGGTTGTGCGTTGCCGTGTGCAGCGCATCCATCTTGCCGTCATCGGCCATCGACCCGGTATTGTCGAGGACCAGCGCGACCCGCAGGCGCGACTCTCCCCAGATCGTGGTCGAGGTCGCGTTGATCGGAACGCCGGTCATCCCGATGAGGTTGAGGAACGTGGTCTTCACCGTGGCGGCGCCCGCCACGGTCACCGACGGGCCGGTCGAGGAATAGCTCGGCGAGACCGTGAGATTGATCACGTTCCCGGTGTTGAAATTCGCGTTGAAATAGTTGGTCGCGAACGTCTGCATTTGCGCGGTCGTCATCGTGTCGACGTTGGCCTGGCGCGAAAGGGCGAGCGACGTCGCGTCAAGCGCGTCCTGCATTTCGGTACGCGCGCTCGAGGCCCGCGAGTAGTCGATGACGCCGCCGACGGCGACCATGAGAGGAACGCTCATCACGGCGAACATCATCGCGAAGTTGCCGCGTTCGGAGCGGGCGAACGACCCGGCGTGGCGAGCGAATGACAGCCAAAGGTAGCGCAGCATGTCCATGAAACTCCGGAACAGGCCGCTGTTCTACCTTCCGGGGCACGAAGAAAGGGTGAATCGGCGCCTTCGATTTTCGGTCGATCTCGCTTTTTCGCTATCGCCCCGCCGGGGTCCAAACCCTTGTAGTCATTAAGGAACCGATTGATTAACCGAAACGGCCGGTTAACCGCGGCGTTCCGCCCGGCGGGCGGGCTCCCTCGCCCAGTCCGGCGCCGTGCCGAGAAGAGGGTTTTGGCGGCGCCCGTTTTCCCATAAAACGGCGCGCCCGCCTCACTCCCATGCCCTCCACACCATCCGGAGCCCCATGCCCAAACGCTACTTCGAGGACTTCGCGCCCGGTCAGATCTTCAATCTGCCGGATGTCGCGATTTCGCGCGAAGACATCATCGAGTTCGCCCGCGAGT
>DASRGK010000043.1:0-26191 GCA_035651055.1 Bauldia sp. | reverse complement strand
CGTCTATCCGCGCACCACCAACAAGATCCTCGAAGCCTACCTGAAGGCGAAGGGCGTCGCCCCCGAGGACATCATGATCAACTACACGCCGTTCGGATTCTCCGACTGGCAGACCGAGGTCGCCGCGATCAAGAAGTTCGGATCGGCGGGCAAGAAGACCGCGGTCGTCTCGACCATCAACGGCGACGCCAACGTTCCCTTCTACAAGGAACTGGGCAATGCCGGCATCAAGGCCGAGGACATTCCGGTCGTCGCCTTCTCGGTGGGCGAGGAAGAGCTCGCCGGCCTCGATACGGCGCCGCTCGTCGGCCACCTCGCCGCCTGGAACTACTTCGAGTCGATCGACACTCCCGAGAACAAGGAGTTCATCGACAAGTGGCACGCCTTCATCAAGAACGACAAGCGCACGACCAATGACCCGATGGAGGCCCACTACATCGGCTTCAACATGTGGGTGAAGGCGGTCGAGAAGGCCGGCACAACCGATCCCGACAAGGTCATCGACGCGATCGTCGGGGTCTCGGTGCCGAACCTCACCGGCGGCTACTCGACGATGATGCCGAACCACCACATCACCAAGCCGGTCTACATCGGCGAGATCCAGGCCGACGGCCAGTTCGACGTGGTCTGGCAGACTCCCGGGCTCGTCGTCGGCGACGAGTGGTCGGACTACCTGCCCGACTCCAAGGACCTGATCTCCGACTGGCGCGCTCCGCTCTCCTGCGGAAACTTCAACACCGCCACCGGCAAGTGTGGCGGCAAAGGCTCCTAAGGCCGAGCGATGCGAACGGGGAGGCCGGTTCCCAAGCCCGGCCTCCCCGAAATTGTCGTTGGTCGAAAGTTCGCCTTGATTCATCAGGAGCAATCGCGATGACCGTCGCTCGCATGGGAGGCCAATCATGGCCCGACCATTCATCGCATTCGTTATCCTCACCAATGCCTCGATCGCAGTTGCGGACGAGCCGCCCGGCGCACTCGAAATCGAGGGCCGCGTTGACAAAGCCTACCTCGCCGAAGTCAACGGCCATTGCCTGAGCGGATCAGACCTTGAGCGAGCCTTCTGCTTTAAGGATCGACTTGAAGCACTCGACAAAGAACTCGAGGGGCTGCTCACACGTGCCTTGGCCCACGCCCACAATATGTGGGGCGACAAGGCGACCGAAGAAGAGCGCCAGAACATTCGTGAAGCTCAGACGGCTTGGAAGACGTATCGCCACGAGCATTGCTGGTTCGACTATGTGGCGCACCAAGGGATCAACGCTTCATCACATCAGTTGGACAATATCGCTTGCGAAGTCCGTCGAACGTTTCGCCGAATGGAAGAGATCAAGATCGACTATATGGGCGATTGGCGATAGCGCCATCTCACGCCACCATGCCGGGCGGGTCGACCATATCGGTGGGCGAGCCTCGAAGGACGCGCATCCGCTCATCCAGCGCCTCTTCTTCATCCTCGCGCTGCTTCTATGCGTTTCGTCCGCCCAGGCCGCCGACATCCGCCTGATCGTTAACAACCTCGCCGTCGGCGGCTATGCCGGCACCGAGAAAGCGATCGTCGCGCTCGCTGCCACCGGCGACCCGGCCGCTGCGAAAATCCTCGACGCCCTCTCCAACGGTGACCTGTATGTCCGCAAGGAGGACGGCCAGGTCTTCATCGCCAAGAAATCGGAAACCGGCTTCACACTGACCGACGCGGTCAGCGGTGCACCGGCGGGCGAGACGGCAAAGGACGCGCTCGACAAGATCAAGGTCAACAACAAGCTCCGCGGCGTCATCCGTTCGGCAGCCGGTGGTCTGACCTTGATGAGTCCCGACCCGGCAACCCGTCAGGCCGCTGCCGAGGCCGTGTTCAAAAACGGCGATTCCGGCGCGGTCGATCTCCTGGAGACAGCAATGGCCGCGGAAAAGGACCCGGCGATCGCCAAGCTGATGCGCGAGGCCCACGCGGTCGCGGTGCTGAAGTCGGACCGGCCGGACGCCGACAAACTCGCGGCAATCGACGTGCTCAAGGTGCGGAGCGGCCAGGATGCGCTCTCGATCCTCACCAACCTCAGCAATTCTTCTTCCGGTGCGGTCAAAGACGCTGCCGACTCGGCCATAGGTACCATCAAGGGCGAACTGCTGCTTTGGGAGGTGGCGCAGGACCTCTGGTACGGCCTCTCCCTCGGCTCCGTGCTGCTGCTTGCCGCCATCGGCCTTGCCATCACCTTCGGCGTGATGGGCGTCATCAACATGGCGCATGGCGAGATGGTGATGCTCGGCGCCTACACGACCTTCGTTGTCCAGGAGATCATCCGGCAGAGCGCGCCGTGGCTGTTCGACTGGTCGCTCGCCATCTCCCTGCCGCTTGCGTTTCTTGTCGCCGGCGGCATCGGCGTTCTGATCGAGCGCACGATCATCCGCTTCCTCTACGGCCGCCCGCTCGAAACGCTGCTCGCCACCTGGGGCCTGTCGCTCATCCTGCAGCAGGGCGTTCGCACTTATTTTGGCCCGAACAATCGCGAGGTTGGCAGCCCGTCCTGGATGTCCGGCGCCTTCGACGTCGGCCATCTCACCATCACCTATAACCGCATGTGGATCATCGCCTTCTCGCTCCTCGTTTTCGGCGCGCTGATCCTCATCCTGAAGCGGACGCCTTTCGGCCTGCAGATGCGCGCCGTCACCCAGAACCGGGCGATGGCGAGCGCGATGGGCATCCGCACGCCGTGGATCGATGCGCTCACCTTCGGCCTCGGCTCGGGCATCGCGGGCATTGCCGGCGTCGCGCTGTCGCAGATCGACAATGTCAGCCCGAACCTCGGGCAGGGCTACATCATCGATTCGTTCATGGTCGTGGTCTTCGGCGGCGTCGGGAACCTTTGGGGGACGCTCGTCGGCGCCTTCTCGCTCGGCATCGCCAACAAGCTCCTCGAGCCCTTCGCTGGCGCCGTCCTCGGCAAGATTCTCGTCCTCGTCCTCATCATTCTCTTCATCCAGAAGCGCCCGCGCGGCCTCTTCGCCCTCCGCGGCCGGGCGGTCGAAGCATGATCGCCAATACCGGAGGAGTAGCGCGCATCCTCCCCCGCGAAGCGGGGGAGGAGGACCGCCGCAGGCGGTGGAGGGGGCGGGTCACAGATCGCGACGTGGGACAGTCTCGTCGAACGGCCGGTAAGGCATCGTCGTCCCGTGCGCGGTGCGGCGCGAAGTGCCGCGCCGCAGACACGGGACCTCGACCTGCAAGCTTCACGACGGTTGCGGTCCCGGCTCTGCACCGCGCCGCTCCGCGCTGCGGTGCGTCCGGGACGACAGGTTGGGCAGGGCAGGGCGCGCTCCCATGCTGATCGCCCGCTTCCTCCGTAACGGCCTCGACTGGCGCGCCGGCGTCGTGATCGCGATCCTCGCCGTCGTCGCGGTCGGCGTTCCGCTCCTCAGCCTCTACACGCCGGCCGACAGCCCGATCCACGTTCCCACCTACGTCGTTTCGCTTCTCGGCAAGTACCTCAGCTACGCGCTGCTCGCGCTCTCGGTCGATCTCGTCTGGGGCTTCTGCGGGATCCTCTCGCTCGGCCACGGCGCCTTCTTCGCGCTCGGCGGCTACGCCATGGGCATGTACCTCATGCGCCAGATCGGCAGCCGCGGCGTCTACGGCAATGCCGAGCTCCCCGACTTCATGGTCTTCCTCAACTGGAAGGAGCTGCCGGTCGCCTGGTGGGGCTTCGAGCACTTCCCCTATGCGCTGCTCATGGTCGTGCTCGTCCCCGGCATCCTCGCCTTCGTCTTCGGCTGGTTCGCCTTCCGGAGCCGCGTCACCGGCGTCTATCTCTCGATCATCACCCAGGCGATGACCTTCGCCCTGCTCCTCGCCTTCTTCCGCAACGATTTCGGTTTCGGCGGCAATAACGGGATGACCGACTTCAAGGACATCCTCGGCTTCAACGTCCAGGCCGACGCCACCCGCGGCGTCCTTTTCGCGGTCACGGCACTGGCGCTCGCCTTCTTCTTCCTCGTCTGCTCGGCGCTAGTCGCCTCGAAGTTCGGCAAGGTGCTGGTCGGCGTGCGCGATGCCGAAAGCCGGACGCGCTTCCTCGGCTACCGCGTCGAGAACTACAAGCTGGTCGTCTTCGTCCTGTCGGCGGCGATGGCGGGCATTGCCGGCGCACTCTACGTGCCGCAGGTCGGCATCATCAACCCGTCCGAATTCTCGCCCGCCTTCTCGATCGAGACCGTCATCTGGGTCGCGGTCGGCGGGCGGGGCACGCTCATCGGTCCGATCGTCGGCGCGCTCCTCGTCAACTACGCCAAGACCGTCTTCACTACCGGCGCCCTTGCCCAATACTGGCTCTTCCTGCTCGGCGGACTGTTCATCGCCGTGACATTGTTCCTGCCAAAGGGCATCGTCGGCACGCTGTCCGGCCTCCTCCGGCGGCGCCGCGCCACACCGCCGGCGGCCGAGGCGCCGGCGCCCAATCCCCAGGCGGCGGAGTAGCCCTTGCACGAGAAGGCCAAGGACGCGCTCCTCTACCTCGACGGCGTCACCGTCTCCTTCGACGGCTTCCGCGCCCTCAACCAGCTCTCGCTGGTGATCGAGCCGGGCGAGATGCGCGCCATCATCGGCCCGAACGGCGCCGGCAAGACCACCATGATGGACGTCGTCACCGGCAAGACCCGCCCGCAGGCGGGCGAGGTCTATTTCAACGGCACGGTCGATCTCACCCGCCGCGACGAGGCCGAGATCGCCTCGCTCGGCATCGGGCGGAAATTCCAGAAGCCGACCGTCTTCGAGTCCCACACCGTCTGGGACAACCTCGAACTGGCGCTCGCCGGCAACCGCGGCCCCTTCGCCGCGATCTTCAGGCCGCGCGGCGCCGAGGCGGCGGAACGGATCGAGCGGATTCTCCGCACCGTCCGTCTCTCCGAGCGCCGCGATGTCCGCGCCGCTTTCCTCAGCCACGGCCAGAAGCAGTGGCTCGAGATCGGCATGCTCTTGGCGCAGGAGCCGAAGCTTCTCCTCGTCGACGAGCCCGCCGCCGGCATGACCGATTCCGAGACCGCCGCCACGGCGGACCTCCTCAAGGAGATCGCCAAGGAAAAGTCGGTGATCGTGGTGGAGCACGACATGACGTTCGTGCGCGCCCTCGGCGTCAAGGTCACCGTCCTCCACGAAGGCTCGGTCATTTCCGAGGGCACCATCGACCACGTCTCGGCCGACCCCCGCGTCATCGAAGTGTATCTCGGGAGATGACACCCACCCTGACATCCGACGCCCTGTCGTTCCGGGCGCACCGCAGCGCGAAGCGGCGCGGTGCAGACCGGGAACCTCGCGCCCGGATCATCACCGCGGCCGCGGGGAGGGCGTTGCCGCCATGCTGACCGCGACCAACGTCGACCTCCACTACGGCGCCGCGCAGGCGCTCCGCGGCGTCTCGCTCACCGCCGAGCCGGGCAAGGTCACCGCCCTGATGGGCCGGAACGGCGTCGGCAAGACGAGCTTCCTCCGCGCCGTCGTCGGCGAGCACGCCATCTCCGGCGGCGACATCGTCTTCGACGGCCGCCCGCTCGCCCGCCTCGCGCCGCACGAGCGCGCTCGCCTCGGCATCGCCTACGTGCCGCAGGGCCGCGACATCTTTCCGCTCTTAAGCGTCAAGGAGAACCTCGAGACCGGCTACGCCCCGCTGAAGCGGAGCGAGCGCTCGATCCCGTCCGACATTTTCGACCTCTTCCCGGTGCTGCGCGGCATGCTCCGCCGCCGCGGCGGCGACCTTTCCGGCGGCCAGCAGCAGCAGCTCGCCATCGCCCGCGCCCTCGTCACCCGGCCGAAGCTCCTCGTCCTCGACGAGCCGACCGAAGGCATCCAGCCCTCGATCATCAAGGATATCGGCCGCGCCATCGCCTACCTCCGCTCGCGCGGCGACATGGCGATCCTCCTCGTCGAGCAGTATTTCGATTTCGTCCACGAGCTCGCCGACACCTTCGCGGTGATGGACCGCGGCGCGATCGTCCTCTCCGGCACCCGCGCCGAGATGGACCCGGAGAAGGTCCGCCGCCACCTCACCGTCTGACCCCTGCAACTGGGGCCGCGGACATGGCCGGCCGCCGCGGGAGCGGAGCGCCGCGCGCTACGGCGCGAACCCTTCCTGCCGGTGAAGCGCCGGCTTCGCCGGCGTCGGCACCGTCATCACCACCGAGTACCGCACGCTCGCCTTCGAGCGCGTCTCGGCCGAGTGCTGCCGCCAGCAGGCGAGCGCGTCGGCGTAGCTCCGGAACGGGCCGTGCAGCCGGCCGCTGTCCTCTTCGAGCGCCGCGAAGCTGAGGTCGCGATAGGCGCCGCCGACCACCCAGTACTGATGCGCGTCGGACATCGGCGCCTCCGTTTCATTGCGCGGGCCGGTAGCCGGATTGCCAATCATGGTCCTCACCTGTTCGCGAATTGCGCGGCTTCGGTCGAGCCGGTCATCGCGGTGGTCGCCGAGCGCCCGCCCGAGACCGCCATCGCGACCGCGTCGAAATAGCCGGTGCCCACCTCGCGCTGATGGCGGACTGCGGTGAAGCCCTCGCTTTGCGCCGCGAACTCCCGCTGCTGCAGTTCCGAATAGGCCGCCATGCCGCGGCTGGCATAGGCGCGGGCCAGTTCGAACATGCCGAGGTTGAGCGCATGGAAGCCGGCGAGCGTCACGAACTGGAACTTGTAGCCCATGCCGGCGAGCTCCTCCTGGAAGGAGGCGATCTCCCTCTCGCCGAGCCGGGCGCGCCAGTTGAACGACGGCGAGCAGTTGTAGGCCAGAAGCTTGCCCGGGAAGTGCCGGTGGATCTCCTCGGCGAACTCGCGCGCCTCGCCGATATCCGGCGTCGAGGTCTCCCACCACAGGATGTCGGCATAGGGAGCGTAGCTGAGGCTCCGCGCGATCGCGTGCGCCACCGAGTGGTCGCCGCCCTGCTTCAGGCGGAAGAAGCCCTCGCTCGTCCGCTCGCCGGAGAGCCACGGCAGGTCGCGCTCGTCGAAGTCGCCGGTGATGAGCGTCGCCGAATGCGCGTCGGTGCGCGCGATGACCAGCGTCTCGACGCCCGATATGTCGGCGGCGAGCCGCGCGGCGTTGAGCGTGCGGATGAACTGCTGCGTCGGCACCAGGACCTTGCCGCCGAGGTGGCCGCATTTCTTCTCCGAGGCGAGCTGGTCCTCGAAGTGGACGCCTGCCGCGCCCGCCTCGATCATCGCCTTCATCAGTTCGAACGCGTTGAGTGGCCCGCCGAAGCCGGCCTCGGCGTCGGCGACGATCGGCGCGAACCAGTAGGTCTCCGTGTCGCCTTCGAGGCGGGCGATCTGGTCGGCGCGCTGGAAGGTCTTGTTGATCCTGCGCACGACCTCCGGAACCGACGAGGCCGGGTAGAGCGACTGGTCCGGGTACATCTCGCCGGCATTGTTGGCGTCGGCGGCGACCTGCCAGCCGGAAAGGTAGACGGCTTCGAGGCCGGCCTTCACCTGCTGCATCGCCTGGTTGCCGGTGAGCGCGCCGAGCGTGCGCACGAAAGGCCGCTCGTTGAGGAGCTTCCACAGGCGCCGGGCGCCGAGCCGGGCGAGGGTGTGCTCGACCCGCACCGAGCCGCGCAGTCTTTCGACGTCTTCGGGCGAATAGTCGCGGCGGATGCCGGCGGACCGGTTCTCTGGGTTTGTCATGCCTGTGCTCCCTTTGCAGTGCAGCAAGCTTTGCTTGACAAACGTCCTTGGTCAATAAATATCTGAAATCGCTATGAAATCTGGAATATTGTGAACAACAACACAAACTGCATTAGTAATGCTGTCAAGTTTGTAGGGAGCCTCTGATGAAGGCGATGCGGATCGGCGGGCGGCTGCGGCGGCTGCGCCAGGAACGGCGGCTGACGCAGGCGCAGATGGCGCGCGAGCTCGGCATCAGCGCCAGCTACCTGACCCTGCTTGAGAGCAACCAGCGCCCGGTCACCGTCCGCGTGCTCCTGACGCTCGTCGAGAAGTTCCACGTCGACATCAAGGAATTCGCCGCCGATACCGACCAGCGCCTGTCGCTGGAACTGATGGAGGCCTTCTCGGACCCGATCTTCGGCAGCGCCGAGGTGAAGGCGAGCGACGTCCAGGAACTGGTGGCGACGCTCCCCGCCGTCGGCCGCGCCGTCCTCGACGTCTATGGGGCCTACCGCCGCCATCTGCCCTCCGGCGGAGAGACCAGCGCCGGCGACGATGCCGCCGAGGCCGCGCCGGTCGCGATCCCCTCGGAGGAGGTGACGGAATTCATCCAGCGACGGCTTAATCATTTCCCCGAGCTCGAGACCGCCGCCGAGCGCCTGTGGGCCGAGAACGGCCTTGCCGTCCATTCGCTGCAGCAGGGGCTGACGCTGCTCCTGCGTCAGCGCCACGGGGTCGATGTCGAGATCCGCCATGCCGACCTGATGATGGGTCGCTCGCGGCGCTACGACCAGCTCGCCCGGCGCCTGGAAATCTCCGAGATGCTGCCGGCCTCGAGCCGCGTCTTCCAGATCGCGCACCAGATCGCTTATCTCGGCTTCCATCCGCTCCTTGACGAGCTGGTCGGCGGCGCCGGCTTCTCGGGGGAGGAAGCCAAGGCGCTGGCCCGCACCGCGCTCGCCAACTATTTCGCCGGCGCCGTCCTCATGCCCTACCGGCTGTTTCGCGATGCCGCCCGCGCCACGCGCTACGATGTCGAGGTGCTGAAGAGCCGCTTCGGCGTTTCCTTCGAGCAGGTCTGCCATCGCCTGACGACGCTCCGCCGGCCGGGAGCGGAGGGCGTGCCCTTCCACTTCATCCGCGTCGATATCGCCGGCAATATCTCGAAGCGTTTCTCGGCTTCCGGGATTCACATCGCGCGCTTCGGTGCGGCCTGCCCGCGCTGGAACGTCTATGACGCCTTCGGCACGCCCGGCATGATCCGCGTGCAGCTGTCGCGGATGCCGGACGGCAGCACCTATTTCTGCATCGCCCGCACCACCGGCCGCGCCAGCGTCTTCACCACCGGCGGCCTGCCGCATCGGATCGGCCAGCGCGCCGTCGGCCTCGGCTGCGACGTGCGCCATGCCACCGAACTGGTCTATGCCGACGGGCTCAACCTCGCCGATCCCCAGCTGGTGACGCCGATCGGCGTCTCGTGCCGCACCTGCCCGCGCACCGACTGCGCCGAGCGCGCCATGCCCTCGCTCCACCAGAGACTGCACATCGACGAGAACGTGCGCGGCCCCTCGACCTACGTCCAGACCTGAGCGGCATATCGCGATTCGCATCGGGGTCTGGCCTTCACCCGAGCCACAATCCCGGCAGTCGAAGAGCGCCGCTCCAACTCTCTCCAACCTCCTCATGGTGGTGAGGAGCTCGGGCTTCAGCCCGAGCCTCGAACCACGCACCATCAGACCGGCTGAGGTGACTCGCTGGCAACCTCGGCGTGGCCGCACCGGCTCGTGGTTCGAGACTCGACGCTCTCGCGTCGAGCGCCTCACCATGAGTGTCGAGGCGGGCACTTGCGAACCATCGTTGCGGCGTGTCTTGCGCCGCGTCCATGCGGGGAACCCAGGGGCATCATCCTGAGGAGCGGTCCGCTAGGACCGCGTCTCGAAGGACGCCCGGCGCTCGTGCGCGCGCCGGCCTCCGCCGCCACGTCTTCCCGCCCAGACGATATGCCCGCTCGACAAACGCCCGTGCGATGCCGAACTATCCCAGCGGTCCAAGTCGGAGGCGAGCGATGGCGCATCAGGTCTATCCGCATGGCGGCATCGAGCCGCTCGCCGAAGGGCTGTGGCTGGTCAAGGGTGGCCTGCCGTTTCCGCTCCGCCGCAACATGGCGGTATTCCGCCTCGCCGACGGGCGGCTGGTACTGCACAGCCCGGTGGCGCTCGACGATGCCGGCCTGAAGGCGCTGGAGGGCCTCGGCAGGGTGGCGTTCGCGATCGTGCCGAGCCGGAGTCACACCATGGACGCCTCGTTCTACAGGCAGCGCTACCCGGGTGTGGCGGTGGTCGCCCCGGCTGCCATCCGGGAACAGGTGCGGGTAAAGGCGCCGACCGATGCGTCGGCGGAGGAGATGCTGCCGCCTCTCGGCTTCGTGCTGCATGCGGTGCCGGGGCTCAAGTCGCCCGAATACGTGTACGAGGTCCCGCTCGCCGGGGGCGGCCGTGCCCTGATCGTCAACGACGCTTTCGCCAACGCCAACGCCTACGATTCGAGCCGCCTCCTCGGCCGCCTCGTGGTCAGGCGGATGGGCGTTCCGGGGGACGAGCCGGCGGTGCCGAGGATCGTTCGCTGGTTGAGTGTCAGCGACCTCGCCGCGCTGAAGCGCTTTGCCGGAACGCTGGCGGCGATCCCTGACCTCAGGATCATCACCTTCTCGCACGGCGATCCGGTCACCCGCGACCCGGCCGGAGCGCTCCGCGCGATAGCCGCGGGCTAGGCAACGAAAGGTAGGGTGGGCAGAGCGCCGAAGGCGCGTCCCCACCGTTCGGCAGACCGTCACACCCCGCCGCTACCCCAGCGCCTTCGCCATATCGACGATGGCATGACCCGCCCGGGTGGGATGTGGCCTGAGGCCGGTGCGGCCGTAGCCGAAGCGCTCGTAGAGCGCGATGTTCCGCGCCATCAGGGAATTGGTGTAGAGCCGCACCTCGTTCAGGCCGAGCGCGGTCGCGCGCGCGTCGGCGAAGCGAAGGAGGGCAAGGCCGTGTCCTTCGCGCTGGTGATCGGGCGCGACGGCGACGCTGAACACGAACAGGTGACCCGGCCTGGCTTCGAGAACGATCAGCCCGACCACCTCGCCGCCGGCCGAAAGCAGCCAGACATCGCCGCGCGCGATGCGCGGCGCGTAGTCCTCAAGGACCGGCCCCGGCACGATTCCGATTTCGGTCTGGTAACGGGCATAGGCGTCGTGCGTCAGGCGCTCGACCAGCGTCAGGTCGCGCGCCTCTGCGAGCCGAACCGCCACGGCTCACCCGGCCGTTGCGCCGTCATACGCCGCGACCATCGCCTTCGCCTTCATCCCGACCTCCGCCGCCCCCATCCCCGGCTTGTAGAGGCTCGACCCGATCCCGAACCCGGCAATGCCGGCGTTGAGATACGTCGCGATGTTGCCGGCATCGACGCCGCCGACGGCAAGGAGCGGCGTCCCCTTCGGCAGGATCGTCGCGATCGCCCTGATTCCGTTCGGCCCGAGGATGTCGGCGGGGAAGAATTTCAGCGCATCGGCGCCGGCGGCGAGCGCGCCGAGTGCCTCGGTTGCCGTGAACACGCCCGGATAGGAGTCGAGCCCGGCGGCCTTGGTCGCGCGGATCACCGCGTCGTCGCGGTTGGGTGAGACGACGATCCGCCCGCCCGCGTCGCGCACCCGGTGAACGTCCTCGACCGTGAGAACGGTGCCGGCGCCGACCCGCGCCCGGTTGCCCGCAGCCCGCGCCATTCGCCGGATGCTCTCGAACGGCTCCGGCGAGTTGAGCGGCACCTCGATCAGCCCGATGCCCGCGCCGGTCAGCGCTTCCAGCATCGCCTCGGCCTCGTCCGGCCTGATGCCGCGGAGGATTGCGATGAGCGGCCGGTGCCCGGCAAAGATCGGATGGCGGCTCATGCGGCGTTCCCCTCAAGCATTCCGGTTTTCGACGCGAGGTGGACGAGGCCCGCCGCGACGAGCGGTCCGCCGTCGAGCGCCTCCGCCTCGTACCCGGCGATCGTCAGCGCGGCGCGGTAGGCGCGGGCAAGCGAGCGCGTCCCGATGATGCGGATCGGCTGCGATCGCGTCAGGCGTCCGGCGGCCGCCGCCGCGGCGATCTCGCCGCCGATGACGAGGCCGGAGAGGTAGGCGAGGTTGTCGGCGCGGTCGACATTGTCGAGGAGTTGCCGCACCCGCACCGAGAAGATCGCGGCAAGGAACGGGAGGCCCGCCTTCGCCGTCCGCTCCACCCCGAGCCGGAAGCCCGGCGCCGCGGCGAGATCGCCTTCGCCCTCCGCCACCGAGTGCCGGAGGAACGAGTGCTTCGAGAGAAGCTCGAACAGTTCGCCGGTCAGATAGGTCTGGAAATCGGCGATCGCGCCGCCGGTCACGCTTGCCCATTTCGAGTGGGTGCCAGGCAGGATGACCACGCCGGCGAAGCCGGGCTCCTGCGCCAGCAGCCCGACGATCTGCGTTTCCTCCCCGCGGATCACGTCGCCGTCGCGGCCGGGGTCGCGGAGCATCACGCCGGGCACGATCGCCAGCCGCCGCCCTCCGGCGCCGCTGAAGCGGAGCATCTGGCTGGCGAGGTCGTCGACCTTCGCCGGGCAGGGGGCATAGGCCGCCTCGCGCCATCCCTGCCGGCTCCCCACCATGCCGGCCATGATCGCCGGCGCTTCGCGCGGCCATCCCGCGGCGAGCGCCTCGAACGCCGCCTCGTGGCCGCCGGCGGCGACCTTGGCGATGCCGTCCTCGCTGTCGCGTTCCTCGATCACGGCGCCGTTTGCCGCGACCGCCATGGCGCGCAGCCGGCTCGTCCCCCAGTCGACCGCGATGAGCAGGATTCGATCCGACAAGATGCCCCGATCCGTATCAATCCGATGCGTTCCGGGTCTTGTCCGTCAGCGATCCGGGCCGGTCAAGCGGCCCGAACCGGCCCGGTCGAGCCGCGGATGATCAGCTCCACCGGCCACAGTTCGTGGATCGACGCCGGATCCCTTCCCCCCAGCAATTCCAAGGCCAGTTCCGCCGATCTCGTGCCTGCCGCCCGGATCGACGACCGCGTCGTCGAGAGAGGCGGCGCCAGCCTTTCCGGGTTGAGGAACGGGAAGACGTCGTCATGCGCGATCACCGAGACGTCGCGCCCGACCTCGAGCCCGGCGGTGCGGATCGCGCGGTAGGCGCCGAGCGCCATCATCATCGAGGAGACGAGGAACGCCGTCGGCCGCGGCCGTTCGCCGAGCAGCCGCTCGGCAAACCGGTAGCCGACTTCGTCGGTCATCGCGCCTTCGGCGACGAAGCGCGGCTGAGACGCCAGCCCGCGCTCGGCCAGCGCCTTGCGGAACCCCTGGTCGCGGTGCGCCGCATAGGTCAGGCGCGAGCTGCCATTGATAAGCGCGATCCGGGTATGGCCGAGGTCGAGGAGGTGCTTGGTCGCGTGATGGAACGCGCCCTCATTGTCGATGTCGAGCCAGGCATGCGGCGATTTGCTGATCGTGCGCCCGTGCAGGACGAAGGGCACGCCGAGCTCGGCAAGAGTTGCCACCCGCCCGTCCTCGATGAGCGGACTGGACAGGACGAGCGCATCGACCCGGCTGCCCGTCGCAATCCGCCGGTAGGCACCGCTCTCGTCCTCCGCGCGCGTCGGCGAAAGCACGATGTCGATCTCGTCGCGGGCGAGGCGCTCGCCCAGTCCGGCGAGGAACTCGACGTAGTGCGGATCGAGGAGCAGGTTGCGGTCGGTCTGCAGCACCGCGCCGATCGCGCCGGCGCGGCCGGTCGCGAGCCGCCGGGCGCTGACATGCGGGCGGTAGTTGAAACGGCGCGCCGCCTCGGCCACGCGCTGCCGCGTCGCCTCGCTGACCTCAGGGAAGCCGTTGAGGGCGCGGCTGACCGTCGTCTGCGACAGGCCGAGACGCTCTGCCAATTCCTTGAGCCGCATTGTGGCTCCGTTCCTCCCATGCCATTCAAAGCGCTTTAAATTTCATAGCGCAAGTGCCTGTCGGACCGAAATGCGTCCGCACGGTGTTAGCGCAATCGGGAAGTGCCCGGTGCGGTTTGGTAGTAATCGTTTACAGACAAAATTTGCTGCCCATCTGCCGGCGCGGAGAGGAGTCATTTCCGCTCCGTCAATTGTGACCTTGACTCTCCTTCATGGATACTCGAAAATAACTCAAAGCGCTTTGGAATTGCCGTGAAGCCGGGCGCTTGCGGGAGGAAACACGGCAGGGTCGGTCAAACGGCGCATTGGAATCGATGCGTCCGCTTTCTGGCATCCGCAAATCCCCTCCCGTATCGTCAACGCCCCGTTAGGGAGGTTCCCGAATGAAGATCGTTAATGTGCTGCTGGCAACGACGGCGTCAGCGCTGCTGCTCGCCGGCGCTGCTCACGCCGCCGATATTTTCGAACCCGGAAAAGACCCGAAGTTCAGCTGGAAGTCGCTGGATGAGTTCAAGGCCAGCCACCAGGGCCTCGCCGGTCAGAAGCTGACCATCTGGGATGCTTGGTCGAGCGAGGGTGACAAGACCCAGTGGGAGGCGGTGCTCAAGTACTTCAAGGACGCCACCGGCATCGACGCCCAGGACAATTCCTCGAAGAACTATGAGGAACAGGCCCGCATCGATATCGCCGCCGGCAGCCCGTCCGACATCACCATCCTGCCGCAGCCGGGCCTGCTCGCCGACTTCGCCAAGCAGGGCAAGCTCGTCGACCTCGGCGACGAGACCACCAAGTGGATCAGCGAAAATTACGCCGCCGGTCCGTCCTGGGCGGCGCTCGGCCAGTACGAAGGCCCGGACGGCAAGAAGCACCAGTACGGCTTCGCCTACAAGCAGGAACTGAAGTCGCTGGTCTGGTATTCGCCCGACAACTTCAAGGAGAAGGGCTACACGGTCCCCAAGACCATGGAAGAGCTTCTCGCGCTCACCGACAAGATCGTCGCCGACGGCGGCACGCCGTGGTGCGTCGGCATCGAATCGGGCGGCGCTTCGGGCTGGGCCGCGACCGACTGGATGGAAGACCTGATGCTGCGCACGCAGCCGCCGGAAGTCTATGACGGCTGGGTCAACAACACCGTGAAGTTCAACGACCCGCGCGTCATCGCGGTCATGGACATATTCGGCTCGATCATCAAGGACGACAAGAAGGTCGCCGGCGGCACCAAGGCGGTCGCTACGACCAGTTTCGGTGACAGCCCGAAGGGCCTCTTCACCGTCCCGCCGCAGTGCTACCTGCACCGCCAGGCTTCGTTCATTCCGGCGTTCTTCCCGGAGGGCACGAAGGCGGGCGTCGACTACGACTTCTTCTATTTCCCGCCCTACGCCTCGCATCCTGAACTCGGCAGACCGGTCCTCGGCTCGGGCAACATCGTCACGATCACGAAGGACTCGCCGGCCGCGCGCGCGTTCATCGACTACCTGAAGACCCCGATCGCGCACGAGATCTGGATGGCCCAGACCAACGGCAGCTTCCTGTCTGCCCTGAAGACTGCAAACGTCGACGTCTACTCGAGCGACGTGCAGAAGAAGGACGGCCAGATCCTGCTCGGCGCCACGACGTTCCGCTTCGACGGCTCGGACATGATGCCCGGCCCGATCGGCGCCGGAGCCTTCTGGACCGGCATGGTCGACTTCGCCAACGGCAAGTCGTCGAAGGAAGTCGCCGACCAGATCCAGGCGGCCTGGGACAAGCTTTAGGATCAGCTAGCCTAGCGACATTGCCGGACCCGGGGTTACCCTCGGGTCCGGTTCCGAACTAGCTCCGGTGGTGAACACCGGACCGGACGGTTCAACGCTCCGCCGGGTGGGGGGAAATGGTCCAGCAGATTCTGGGCGCCATCACCGCCGTAGTGATCGCCCTTGTCGCGTGTTTCGCCTATTTCTGGGGAACCAACTGGCTTCTCGACCGGCTCCTCAGTTCCGATCGCGTCACGGGCAGCGATATCATCCGGCGTGACCGCGCCCGGAACCGGATTCGCCCGTGGCTCTTCGTCGGTCCGGCGCTCCTCTTCGTCACGGTCTACCTGGTCTATCCGGTCTTCGAGACCCTGCGCTTGTCGTTCTACGACAAGTACGGCCAGAAGTTCGTCGGGTTCGACAACTACACCTGGGCCTTCACCGACAGCGTCTTCTGGCAGTCGGCGCTGAACAACCTCGGCTGGCTGGTCATCGTGCCGGCGCTTGCCACCTCGCTCGGCCTCATCATCGCCGTGCTCGCCGACCGCGTCTGGTGGGGCAATATCGCCAAGTCGCTCATCTTCATGCCGATGGCGATCTCCTTCGTCGGCGCCGCCGTCATCTGGAAGTTCGTCTATACCTACCGCGGCCCCGGCATCGAGCAGATCGGCGTCCTCAACGCCATCTGGACCGCGCTCGGCTTCGATCCGCAGGCGTGGATCACAATTCCCTACGTCAACTCCTTCCTCCTGATGATCATCCTCGTCTGGATCCAGACGGGCTTTGCCATGGTGATCCTGTCGGCCGCGCTCCGCGGCATTCCCGAGGAGACCCTGGAGGCGGCCCGCATCGACGGCGCCAGCGAAGTCCGCCAGTTCTTCGACATCATGATCCCGCAGGTCTGGGGCACCATCGTCGTCGTCTGGACGACCATCACGATCACCGTCCTCAAGGTCTTCGACATCGTCTACGCGATGACCAACGGCGAGTTCCAGACGCAGGTGCTTGCCAACCTGATGTACCGCTGGATGTTTATCTCGGGCGACTATGGCCGCGGCTCGACCATCGCCATCATCATCATGCTGGCCGTGACGCCGATCATGGTGTGGAACATCCGCCGGGTACGCGCTGAAGTGGGGACGGCCTGATGACCAGTATCGCAGTCGCCCAGCCGATGGTTTCGCGCGGCCGTTTCCCGCGCATCAGGATCGGCCGCATCTTCGTCCACGCTTCGCTCCTCTTCTTTGTCGCGCTGTGGACCTTTCCGACCGTCGGCCTGCTGGTCTCCTCGATCCGCGACCGCGATCAGCTCGCCGTTTCCGGCTGGTGGACGGCGCTGACCAATTCGACGCGCCTGACGACGGCGCGCGTCGCCGAGGCCTCGACGCAGGTGCAGGAAAACGGCGCCTGGGTAATCAAGGGCAATCTCCTCGGTCCGAAGGGCGCCAGTCAGGAGATCGAAAGCTTCGGCATCACCAATGCTGATGTTCGCGGCACGCCGGCCGGCGGAACGACCGCCATGCGTGACGGCGGGCAGATCACCGTCCAGGCGAACGGCGACTATGTCTGGTCGTCGCCGACGCCGTTCACCTACACCGGCGGCCCGCGCATCTACTATGTGGTCGGCAGTCCGCCGCGCTTCACGCTCGACAACTACAAGGCCGTGCTTTCGGCCGAGGGCATCGGCCAGTCCTTCATCAATTCGCTCACCGTCGCCATTCCCTCGACGGTCATCCCGATCATGATTGCCGCCTTCGCGGCCTATGCGCTTGCCTGGATGCGCTTCCCCGGCCGCACGCTGACCGTGGTCGTCATCGTCGGCCTGATCGTCGTCCCCCTGCAGATGTCGCTGATTCCGCTCCTCCGGCTTTACAACGACATCGCCGGGGCGTTCGGCGTCGAGGCCAAGGGCTATGTCGGCGTCTGGCTTGCCCATACGGCCTTCGGGCTGCCGCTCGCCATCTACCTGCTCCGCAACTACATGGCAGGCCTGCCGCGCGAGATCATGGAATCGGCGCGCATCGACGGCGCCTCGCACTTCAAGATTTTCACGACGATGGTGCTGCCGCTGAGCTTCCCGGCGCTCGCTTCCTTCGCCATCTTCCAGTTCCTCTGGATCTGGAACGACCTCCTCGTCGCCCTGGTCTTCCTCGGCGCCCAGAACGACAAGGTCGTGCTGACGGGGCGGCTGGTGAACCTTCTCGGCACGCGCGGCGACAACTGGGAGCTGCTCACTGCGGCGGCCTTCATCTCGATCATCGTGCCGCTCATCGTCTTCTTTTCACTACAGCGTTATTTCGTCCGCGGGCTGCTGGCCGGCTCGGTCAAATAGGAGGGAGAACGAAGGCCGTGTCGCACCTGCAGATCAACAATCTCTCCAAGCGCTTCGGCTCGGTCGAGGTGCTGAAGAACATCAACCTCGACATCAAGTCGGGCGAGTTCACCGTCTTCGTCGGACCCTCGGGCTGCGGCAAGTCCACGCTGCTCCGCTGCATCGCCGGTCTCGAGACCATCTCCGACGGCACGCTCGAGATCGACGGCGAGGTGGTCAACGAGCGCGCGCCGTCGCGGCGCGGCATCGCGATGGTCTTCCAGTCCTATGCGCTCTATCCGCATATGAATGTCTTCAACAACATGGCCTATGCGCTGAAGCTGCAGAAGCTGCCGCGCGAGGAGATCAAGAAGAAGGTCGAGGCCGCCGCTGCGACCTTGCAGCTGACCCCCTATCTCAACCGCCTGCCGAAGCAACTCTCCGGCGGCCAGCGCCAGCGCGTCGCCATCGGCCGCGCCATTGTGCGCAACCCGAAGGTCTTCCTGTTCGACGAGCCGCTTTCCAACCTCGACGCCGCGCTCCGTGTCGCGACCCGCATCGAGATCAACAAGCTGCACGAGAGCATGTCGAACACGACCATGATCTACGTCACCCACGATCAGGTCGAGGCGATGACCCTGGCCGACAAGATCGTCGTGCTTCGCGCCGGCGTCGTCGAGCAGGTTGGCGCGCCGATGGAGCTCTACGAGCGCCCCGGCAACCTCTTCGTCGCCGGCTTCATCGGCTCGCCGTCGATGAACATGGTCCCGTGCGTCATCGAATCGGGCGGCGACAACCCGAGCGTTCGGCCGGGCAGTCATGCGCCGGTCAAGCTGTCCGCGGATATTCCGCAGAGCGCCGTCGGCCGCAAGGGCACCTTCGGCGTCCGCCCGGAAGACCTGTCTCTCGCCCGGCCGGGCGAGACGCCGATCTTCACGGGTCGCGTCGAGATCGTCGAGCATCTCGGCGAGCTGACGCTGGTCTATGCCGATTGCGGCACAGGCGAGCCGATCATCGCCAAGCTCGACGGCAATGTTCCGATCTCGCGCGGAGCCGAGATCGCATTCACCGCGCCGCTGAAGACGCTCCACGTCTTTGACGACCAGGGCAGGGCCTATCCGCGCCGCATGTGATTCGCGGCCGGCCGGAAAAGAAGAAAAGAACAGGGAATGAGCAAAGCACCGGGTGCCGGCGCCGCCGACTGGTGGCGCGGCGGCGTCATCTACGAAATCTATCCGCGGTCGTTTCAGGATTCGGGCAATGACGGCGTCGGCGATCTCGCCGGCATTACCCGGCGGCTGCCGTATCTCGCCGACCTCGGCATCGACGCGGTGTGGCTCGCGCCGTTCTTCAAGTCGCCGATGAAGGATTTCGGCTACGACGTTTCAAACTATACCGAAGTCGATCCGCTTTTCGGCACGATGGACGACTTCGACCGGCTCGTCGGCGAAGCCCATCGCCTTGGCCTCAAGGTGATGATCGACCAGGTCCTCTCGCACACCTCCGATCAGCATCCCTGGTTCAAGGAGAGCCGGTCGAATCGCAATAATCCGAAGTCGGACTGGTATGTCTGGGCCGACCCGAAGCCCGACGGCACGCCGCCGAACAACTGGCTGTCGATCTTCGGCGGTCCGGCCTGGCAGTGGGATACCCGGCGGCTGCAGTACTACCTCCACAATTTCCTCGTCGAGCAGCCCGACCTCAACTTCCACAATCCGGCCGTCCAGGACGCGCTCCTTGAAGCCTGCAGGTTCTGGCTCGACCGCGGCGTCGACGGCTTTCGCCTCGACACGATCAACTTCTACTTCCACTCCCGCGGTCTCGAATCCAATCCGCCGGCAACCAGTCACGACTCGCCCGAGGCGCCCTCGGTCAATCCCTACAGCTATCAGGAGCACATCCACGACAAGAGCCAGCCGGAGAACCTGGCGTTCCTGCAGCGCCTCCGCGCCCTGCTTGACAGCTATCCGGCGCGCACCAGCGTCGGCGAGATCGGCGACGGCCCGCGCTCGCTGAAGACCATGGCCGCCTACACGTCGGGCGGCGACAAGGTCCACATGTGCTACACCTTCGACTTCCTCGGCAACACGTTCAGCGCCGCGCATTTCCGCGAGCGCATCGCCGCCTTCGAGTCGATCGTCGGCGACGGCTGGCCGTGCTGGGCCTTCTCCAATCATGACGTTGTCCGGCACGTTTCGCGCTGGGCCGGCGTCGCCGGACTGGACCCGACCCGGTTGGCGAAGCTCTGCGCCGGCATCCTTCTGTCGCTCCGCGGCTCCGTCTGCCTCTATCAGGGCGAGGAGCTGGGGCTCACCGAAGCCGAGCTTCAGTTCTCCGACCTCGTCGATCCTTACGGCATCCAGTTCTGGCCCGAGTACAAGGGCCGCGACGGCTGCCGCACGCCGATGGTGTGGGAGTCGAACGCGCCGAACGGCGGCTTCAGCGAAGCCAGGCCCTGGCTGCCCGTGTCGCCGGATCACATCGCCAAGGCGGTCAACCGCGAGGCCGGCGATGCGGGCTCGGTCCTCGCCCATTACAGGCGCATGCTCGCCTTCCGGCGCGCCCATCCCGCGCTCGTCAAGGGCGACATCATGCTCCTCGACGCGCCGGGCGATGTGCTCGCCTTCGTCCGAACCGGCGAAGGCGAGAGAGTGCTCGTCGCCTTCAACCTCGGCACGTCGGAAGCGTCGTTCGACGCGCCCTCGGCGCCGGCGCCGCTCACCGGCCATGGCTTCGCCGGCCAGGCCTCCGGCGGTCGCGTGACGCTGCCTGCCGGCGAGGCTTTCTTCGGCACTCTGGAGGCCGGCGGAACGCCCTGAAATCAGGCGGTTTTGCCCGGCGTTTCGCCAAATCGGGCGGGGCCGAAATGATTTTCCGCGCCATCGCCAGAGATTGGAACCGGCAACGTCGCGGCTAACTGCCGGATTTCCTAGATGTTTCCGCAACAGGGCAGGGCGGCCGGAAGGCCGCCTCCTTTCGCGCCTCCGAGCGGACCCGCCATGACCGACACCTCCCGCAAGCTCGCCGTCTTCCCGGCTTTCCACAAGGTCGCCGGCCGTCGCGTGGTTGTCGTCGGCGGCGGTCCGGAGGCAGCGGCGAAGATCCGCCTCCTCTCCGAGACAAAGGCCGAGATCGTCGTTTTCGCGCCGGCCCTCGACAAGGAAACCGGCGTCGATCTGATAGCGGCGCACGCCGACTGGCGCGGCAAGCAGCCGACCGCCGCCGATCTCGCCGGTGCGGCCCTCGTCTTCGTCGCGACCGGCTCGGAGGAGAGCGACCGCGAGATGCGGCTGCTCGCCCGGCAGGCGGGCGTCCCGGTCAACGTCGTCGACCGTCCCGAGCTCTGCGATTTCTACACGCCCGCCCTCGTCAACCGCGCGCCGCTTGCCGTCGCGGTAGCGAGCGAGGGCGTCGCGCCGGTCCTTTCCCGACACGTCCGCGCCCGCATCGAGACGATGCTTGCTCCGGCCTTCGGCGATCTCGCCGGACTTGCCGAGCGCCTGCGCAGTCGCGTCGCGCAGTCGCTCGTCTCGCTCACCGCGCGCCGCCGGTTCTGGGCCCGCTTCTTCTCGGGCACCATCGCCGAGAAGGTCTTTGCCGGCCGCGTCGATGAAGCCGAGGACGAAGCGCTCGCCTCGCTCGAAATCGACCGCGGCGTCTCGGGCCATGTGTCGCTGGTCGGCGCCGGTCCGGGTGCCGTCGATCTGCTGACCCTCCGCGCGCAGCGCGCGCTGCAGGAAGCCGACGTCATCGTCTATGACCGCCTCGTGCCGCGGGAACTGGTGGCGCAGGGCCGCCGCGACGCGCACCGCATCTATGTCGGCAAGGCCAAGGGCGACCATTCCGTCAGCCAGGACGAGATCAACACGATCCTCGTGCGCGAGGCGATGAAGGGACGCCGGGTCGTGCGCCTGAAGTCCGGCGATCCGCTGGTCTTCGGCCGGGCCGGCGAGGAGATGGCGGCGCTCCGCGCGGCGGGCATTTCCTTCGACATCGTCCCGGGCATCACGGCGGCGCTGGCCGCCGCTGCCGAGGCGGAGATTCCGTTGACGCTTCGCGAAGAGGCGGCGAGCGCCGGAAGCGCGACCGCGACGCAAGGCGGGGCGTCGTCGCTGGTTTTCACGACCGGCCAGGATGCCGATGGCGAGGTCCTCCCGGCCTGGGCCGGTCTTGCCCTCGGCGGCACCACGGTCGCGGTTTACATGGGGCGGAGCGTTGCGGCGAGGGTCGCCGCCCGCCTGATCGGGGCGGGTCTCGCACCGTCGACCCCGGCCGCGGTCATCGAGAACGCCTCACGCAAGGACGGCCGCGCCTATACCGGCCGCCTCGACGAACTGGCGGCGCTTGCCAGCCGGACCGAAGCGACGGCGCCGGTCCTTCTCATCATCGGCGACGTGGTTGCGGCCGGCGCGCTTCAGGCAGCCCCGGCAAGAATTGCTAAGCTGGTGGCCGCATAATGTTCAAGGCCGCCAAAGCCGGACCCCAGAAGGCGATCACCGCCAACCGTCTCGATGACGGCCGTGTCGTGTTTCTCACCGGCGATCGGGCGTGGTCGCTCGATATCGGCGAGGCGCAGGTTCTCTCCGACGGTCCCGAGCTCGACGCGGCGAACGCCTTTGCCAAGGCGCAGCACGATGCGCGCGTGATCGTCGAGCCGTATCCCATCGACATCGAGATCGCCGGGGGCAGGCCGGTTCCGGTCCGCATCCGCGAGCGCATCCGCGCCGAGGGCCCGACGGTCGTCTATGGCGAGGATGAAGTCGCCAAGCTCAGGGCTGGTGCATGAGCGGCCGGCTCCCCCACTTTGTCGTTCCGGGCGCTGCGCACCGCGAAGTGGTGCGCAGCAGACCCGGAACCTCGATGTCTGGGAAGCGCAGCGGTAGAGGTCCCGTGTCTGCGGCGCAGCGCTGCGCGCCGCACCGCGCACGGGACGACAACGCGGACATACGGTGATGTATCGGTACGACGAGTTTGACCGGGAGTTCGTCGAGGAGCGCGTCGCGCAGTTCCGCGGCCAGGTCGAACGGCGTGTCTCGGGCGAGCTGACCGAGGACCAGTTCAAGCCGCTCCGGCTGATGAACGGCGTCTACCTGCAGCTCCACGCCTACATGCTGCGGATCGCCATCCCCTACGGCACGCTCAACCCGGCGCAGCTCCGCATGCTCGCCTTCATCGCCCGGAAGTACGATCGCGGCTACGGACATTTCACCACCCGCCAGAACCTTCAGTTCAACTGGCCGGCGCTGAAGGACATCCCCGACATCCTCGCGCATCTGGCGAGCGTCGAGATGCATGCCATCCAGACCTCCGGCAACTGCATCCGTAACGTCACCGCCGACCATTTTGCCGGCGCCGCCCCCGACGAGGTGGTCGATCCGCGCCCCTATGCGGAAATCCTCCGCCAGTGGTCCTCGCTCCATCCCGAGTTCATCTTCCTGCCGAGGAAGTTCAAGATCGCGGTGAGCGGTTCGGAGCGCGACCGCGCCGCCGTCCAGGTCCACGACATCGGCCTCTACGCCAGACGTGACGGCAACGGCCGGCTCGGGTTTGCCTATTATGTCGGCGGCGGCCTCGGACGGACCCCGTTCGTCGGCCACAAGATCCGCGACTTCCTGCCCGAGGAGGACCTGCTCTCCTACACCGAAGCCGTGCTCCGCGTGTACAACCAGTTCGGCCGCCGCGACAACAAGTTCAAGGCGCGCATCAAGATTCTCGTGCACGAGACCGGCGCCGAGGAAATTGCCCGGCAGGTGGAGGAGGAATGGCAGCGCATCCGCCATTCCGCGCTGGAACTGCCGGCCGACGAGATCGGCCGCATCCGGGCCTATTTCGCTCTGCCGGAAAGTGTCAGGCCGCGGCCGGCCGAGAGCGTCGTCCTCGAGCGCGCCCGCAAAGCCGATGGCGCGCTCGACGCCTGGGTCGGGCAAAACACCGTTCCGCATCGCATTTCGGGCCATGCCATCGTCACCGTCTCGCTGAAGCCGATCGGCGGCACTCCCGGCGACGCCACGGCGGACCAGATGGAGCTGATTGCCGACCTCGCCGAGCGCTACAGCGCCGGTGAGCTCCGCGTCAGCCACGAGCAGAACCTCATCCTGCCGCATGTCGCGCTCGACGATCTGCCGGCGATCCATTCCGCACTCGCCGCGGCCAATCTCGCCACGCCCAATGCCGGTCTCGTCACCGACATCATCGCCTGCCCCGGCCTCGACTATTGCGCCCTCGCCAACGCCCGCTCGATCCCGGTCGCCCAGCGCATCTCCGAGCGCTTCGCCGACGGGGAGCGCCAGAAGCAGATCGGCGAGCTGAAGATCAAGATTTCCGGCTGCATCAATGCCTGCGGCCACCATCACGTCGGCCACATCGGCATTCTCGGAGTCGAGAAGAAGGGCGAGGAATTCTACCAGCTCACCCTTGGCGGTTCGGGCGACGAGCAGGCCTCGCTCGGCGAAATCCTCGGACCCGGCTTCTCCAGCGAGGAAGTCGTCGACGCCGTCGAGAAGGTCGTCGACACCTATCTGAAAGTGCGCAGCGGTCCGGCGGAGACCTTCCTCGCCGCCTATCGCCGGCTCGGCCAGGCGCCGTTCAAGGAGGCCCTCTATGGCGCCGCTTGACGTGCTGGCCAAGGTCGAGACCCCCGATGTCGTTGCCGCGGCGCAGGCGACGACGCTGAACGCCCTCTATGGCGAAGCGAGCGCGCACGACATTCTCAAGGTCGCGATCGAGGACCTGTTTCCCGGCCGCCTCGCGCTGGTGTCGAGCTTCGGCGCGGAATCGGCGGTGCTCCTGCACATCCTTTCCGAGGTCGACCGCACCCTGCCGGTGATCTTTCTGGATACCGGCCGCCTGTTCGCCGAGACGCTCCAGTACCGGACGCAGCTCGCCGAATATCTCGGCCTTACCGACGTGCGCACCGTCACGCCCGACCCGGAACGGCTTGCCGCCAAGGACCCCCATCGCGCGCTCTGGATGACCAATCCCGATCTCTGCTGCTTCGTTCGCAAGACCGAGCCGCTGCAGCGGGCGCTGAACGGCTTCGACGCCTGGGTGACCGGCCGCAAGCGCTTTCAGAACGCGGTGCGCTCATCGCTCCCGGTCTTCGAGGCCGACGGTCACCGCATCAAGGTCAACCCGCTCATCGACTGGACGGTCGCGGACCTCAAGGACCATGCCGAAAAGCATCGCCTGCCCGAGCATCCCCTGGTCGCGCAGGGCTACCCGTCGATCGGCTGTGTCCCCTGCACCTCGCGCGTGCTTCCCGGCGAGGACCCGCGCGCCGGCCGCTGGCGCGGCCTCGGCAAGACCGAGTGCGGTATTCACGTTGATACCGAAATCGACGGTTCCGGCATCTGAAGCGCGGTAGCATCCATTCGCTGCGGCATGTAAATACACGTCCAACCTGTCATCCCCGCGAAAGGCGGAGACCCGGTAAACGACGAGCGTGCCGAAGGGGGCGCTGCCGCTGCCTCGTTTGCACCGTCGATGTTTGCAGGGTCCCCGCATAGTAGCTGCGAAACCGGCGATATCCGCGAATGCCGCTCTGGAAATCCGGCGCCTTCATCGACGATGCTTGGCAGGTTGTTGCCGACGATCAGCCCGTGCCCGACGGCGTTGCGGCAATCGTCAGCCTGAAGCGCTGGCGCGACGAGCGCGCGAGCCTGTCCGGCCGGAACGCACCCCTCGGGCTTCTCATCCCGCCGGGCAGCATCTGGACGGATATCGTCGCCGACCTGCCGCGCTTCCCGGTCATCGCCGTCAGCATTCCGAAATACGCCGACGGCCGCGCCTTCTCGATCGCCCGGCTCCTTCGCGAGCGCGACGGCTACACCGGGGAGATTCGAGCGATGGGCGATTACATCATCGACCAGATTCCGCCGATGGTCCGGGTCGGCATCGACGCGTTCCTCGTCACCAGCCCGGTCGTCGAGAACGCGCTGCGCCGCGGCGAATGGCCGGAGGTCACGCACTATACGCAGCCGACCGGCATCCACGAGGTGCCCGCCGGCACCCGGCCGTGGACGCGGAAGAAGGGCGCCTGAGCCGCTCCTACTTGCCGCGGAGCGCCGCGAAGGCCGAGGCGGGAACGCAGCCGATCTCGGCGAGCCGCTTCCCTTCCGACAGGGCCGCCTGGAACGAAGTCGCCGCCTTCTGGCACGTCTCCATCGAGTCGAACGTGGCCAGTTCCATCAGCGAGAAGGAGGCGTCGCTATTCCCCGAGAGCACGGCGAGAAGGATGAAGATGGAGCTGATGTCGGCCATGGGTCACCTTTTCGGATTGGACCGAGCTGAGCCTGTTTACGGGGCCGCCGAGAACTAAAGTACCCCCGCGCCGAGTTCCGCCGGTGCAGCGTTCGCGCGGAACATGCGGAACAGCTCCCGCCCCAGTCCGTGCTCGTTGGCTTCGAGGTCGGTGGTCGCCGCCGGCCGGGCGTTGAACTCGCCGGTGTCGACCATCACGGTGAGTCGCCCCCGCGGGGCGTCGAGCCGAATGATGTCGCCCTCGCGGAGCTTCGCGATCGGCCCACCATCGGCCGCCTCGGGGGTGACGTGGATCGCC